>JAPXLT010000427.1:0-2597 GCA_033809415.1 Lentisphaeria bacterium | reverse complement strand
CGTGTAAGGAGTACTGAATCATGTACCGATTCCTTGCCTTTTTCCTCGTTTTAAATATATTTCCCCTGGCTGCCCAGGATTTTTTCCCGCAAAAGAGTTCGATAGACCAGCCGGACCCTCTTGCCAGCCCTTATGCGATGCAGGGCGGCACCATCTGCGAGTATCTCGGACCTTCTCCGAAAAGCTTGAATTATTACCTCGATAACAATACGATGAGTGCACAGATTTTCGGCAGCTTCTATGAGTCCTTGCTGGATATGAACTCGCAAACCCTCGAATACGACCGCTGTTTGGCCGAAAAATGGAGCATCTCCGAAGACAAACTGGTTTTCACCTTCTGGCTCGATCCGAAAGCACGCTGGAGCGACGGGAAGCCGGTCACTGCCGAAGACGTCGTTTGGACTTATCAGGCCATTGTTGATCCGGCCAATCTCACCGGACCGCATAAGCTCAGTCTCGAGCGTCTCCATCCACCGGAAATCATCGACGACGGGAAGGCAGTGCGTTTCCGCGCCAAGGAAGTCCACTGGCAGAATCTGGGCGCTGCGGGCGGTTTTGCCATCCTGCCGAAGCATGTCTTTGCCGGTCAGGATTTCAACAAAATCAATTTTTCCTTTCCGGTGGTTTCGGGTCCTTGGCGTTTCAAGGAGCTTCGTGAGGGACTCTATCTGCTCCTCGAGCGGCGCCGGGATTGGTGGCGCAATGACTGGTCATCGCTTCAGGGCATCTTTAATTTCGACCAAGTCCGATACCGCTTTTTCGAGGATCGTGAAAATGCCTTCGAGGCTTTCAAGAAGGGTGAAATCGACGTCTTTGCGGTTTATACTGCCAGTCAGTGGTACAAGATCGAGGACAAAGTGTCGGCGGTGCGCAACAACTGGATTGTCAAGCAGGCCGTTTACAATCACAAGCCGGTCGGCTTCCAGGGTTTTGCCATGAATCTGCGCCGCGCCCCCTTTGACGATGTCCGCGTGCGCAAAGCGATGGCACATCTGATCAACCGCCCGATGATGAACAAAACGATGATGTATGATCAGTATTTCCTGCACCGATCCTACTTCGAAGACCTCTACGACGAGCAAAATCCCTGTCCCAACGAGCTGGTGCAATTCGATCTCGAAGCCGCCCGAAACCTGCTCAAAGAAGCCGGGTGGGTCGCCAATCCGCAAAATGGCATCCTCGAGAAAAACGGACGTCCCTTCACCTTTAATTTCTTGTCAAGAGACAGCTCGACCGACAAGTTCCTGGCACCCTTTCAGGAAGCGCTGAAGACGGTCGGGGTGATCATGAACATTCAGAACAAAGACTGGTCCGCCTGGGCAAAAGACATGGATGACTTCAACTTCGACATGACTTGGGCTGCCTGGGGTGCCGGACTCTTCAAAAACCCGGAATACCTCTGGTCTTCGCGGGAAGCAGACCGCCCCGGCAGCTCGAATATCACCGGCCTGAAAGACCCGCGCATTGATGCCTTGATCGAAAAGCAGAAAACGATTTTCAATGTGGCCGAACGCCATCAGATCGTCCGCCAAATTGACCAGCTGATCTTCGAGCAGCATCCCTACGCGCTACTATGGAACCTGAACTATACCCGCCTGCTCTATTGGAATAAATTCGGCGTGCCCCCGACCCTAATCGGCAAATACAGCGATGAAAGCACGGCTTACTGGTGGTATGATCCGGATGCCGAGGCGGAACTCGATGCGGCCATGCAAAACCGCCAGCCCCTGCCAAAACCGCCAGCCGAAATCCACTATGACCAAATCATGGCAAAATAGCACGCCGATGAAAGGTAAAGCATCAGGAACCTGGGTAGGCGAGGAATTCTTTTTGAACAACGAAATGCCCGAAAGGACACGAAAAAATTTCATGGAAGTGGCTTTTTCTGCGAGAACAAGTCGTATTTTCCATGAAATTTTTTCGTGTCCATTCGTGTTTTTAGTTGTAAAAAATGCCCCTATCATCCAGTTTTACTGACGCATTACCGATGAAAGAAGTCCACATCTATACCGATGGTGCCTGCAAGGGCAATCCCGGCCCGGGCGGCTATGGCGTCATCCTGATATATAAACAGCATCGCAAGGAACTTTCCGGCGGCTTCGCCAGAACCACCAACAACCGTATGGAAATCTTTGCCGCCATCGCCGGACTCGAAGCGCTCAAGGAACCCTGCCAGGTGCAACTGTATTCCGACTCGAGGTATCTGGTTTATGCCTTCACCAAGGGCTGGCTGAAAAACTGGCAGGCGCACCATTGGCGAAAAAGCGACAAAACCAGCGTGCTCAACCAGGACCTCTGGCAACGCCTGCTGAAAGCCGCAGAGCCGCATCAACTCGAATTGCACTGGGTAAAGGGGCACGCCAGCGACCCAATGAACAACAAATGCGATGAACTCGCACAAAAAGCCGCAACCGGAAAAAACCTCCCAGAAGACACGGGGGTCAAAGCATTTTTTTAACCACGAAAGGCACGAAAAGACTTGGGGTGGGCTGACGCCCACAACCCATTTTTTAACAACGAACCACACGAAAAGGCACGAAAATTTTTATAGGGGTTGCTGCTCCTGTCTCTTATACACATCTGACGCTGCCGACGAT
>JAPXLT010000426.1:0-2688 GCA_033809415.1 Lentisphaeria bacterium | reverse complement strand
ACACGGACTTTACACGGACGGGACACGGACTTTACACGGACGACAGATCAGTCGGATCGGACGGATCGGACGGATCGGCACAATGCTTTGCGCCGTAGGCGCTTAACCATGCTTAACCCCAGGTTTTAACCTGGGGTGGGAAATCCCCCAAAGACAGTGCCTTGTAAAGGCACCACAATCAAACGAAGAAACGCTTATATGCCAATGACTTGGGGCTTTCTTTTCAGAAAAATCTTTCACAAAAAAGAAGAAGTTTGGCAATAGTAGCACGAAAATCAGGGCTGATTCGAGCAGAAATAGGCTTTTGTCTCTTGCAGCGAGCGCGCATACGGCAACAGAGGCATATATTCCAGGCCGATATAGCCGTTGTAGCCCAGGCGGTCGAGTTCGGCAAGCACAAAAGGATAATTCAGTTCGCCATTGGCCGGTTCGTGGCGTCCTGGCACGCCTGCAACATGGCAATGCCCGATGTCTTTCCAGTTGTGGCGCAAAAACTCCGTCTGATTGCCGCCCATGATCGTCATGTGGTAGAAATCATAGAGGACTTTGATCTTTGCGTTTCCGACCTCTCGGACAATCGCGACGCTGTCCAGCGCTGAAGAAAGCAGGTATCCGGAATGATCCACTTCCGTATTCAGCGGTTCGAGGTTCAGCGCGAAGTCCATGCCGGCCAGCTTGTCGGCGGCAGCAGCAAGCGCCTCGACGACGGCGGCACGTTGGGCAGCATAACTCAAGCCGCCAACCTGCTGACCGGTCGTGACAATGCCGCTGTGGCACCCTGCCTCGAGAGCGTTGGTCGCATACTTCTCGATGCGCTCGATAAATGCCGCCCGGTTTTTGGGATTGCAGGGCGCAACCTCGGCTTCGGTGGCAAAATTCATGACAATGCTGGCCAGCTTCACACCACCGGCAACCATCTGCTTGAGTTCGTCAGCATTTTCGCCTTTCCAAGTCTCGACCGCCGAGAATCCGCATGCGGCAATTTGTTCCGCACGCGCTTTCCAGCATTTTTCCTCGGTAAAAAAGAGGTCAATCAGGGGGCAGAGTTTCAGCATGAGGCTAGTCCTTTCGTGATTTTGTCAGCCAACTGTTTCAATTCATCTTCTGTTTGGAAATTACTGACGGCAATGGTACCCATTCGGAAGATGATGTCTTTGCTGCGCGGCCAGGAATCAACGTGGTATTTCGGCACTTGGGCGGCGTGCGGGCAGGTAAATGGGCAGCCTTCGCTGGTCGCCGTCTTCTGGTCTATGATGTGTTCCCAATGCCAGGCCATGTGCCAATTGCGGACCCCACGGGTGGCATCACCGGCATTGCCGCCAATCACACCGGCCTGCTGTGCACGGTAGCAATGCTCAGTGTCGTCAAACAGCATTTGCAAAGAATAGCCGCAGACACCTTCCGGATCAGCAGGCTGAACCCATTTCACGCCGACGGGCAGCTTGATGCTTTCCTTGAGCCTGAAATAGGCCGCTCTGGTCGCTCGAACAATATCATCGAGTTTGCGCAATTGTGCCAATGCCGCAGCTGCGGAAAGCTCACCCATGCGATAATTCTCGCCGCAGAATAATTCGCCTTCGCGGCGCTCTTTGGCGTAGCGATCCGGGCGCCAGCAGGCTGCCGTGTCATGATAACTTTGTGCGCGCATGAACATCCATTCATCTTTGGCAGTCAGCAGACCGCCTTCGCCGCAACCTATTACTTTGTAAGCATCTAGGCTAATGCAGCCGAAATCCCCGATCGAGCCGAGATATTTCCCGTGATACGTGCCTCCGCAGGCCTGGGCAGCATCCTCGATCACCAGAAGATTGTGTTTTTTTGCCAGAGCCATCAGGGCATCCATTTGCGAAGGCAGCCCGAGCATGTGCACTGGCATGATTGCTTTGGTGCGCGGCGTTATCAGCTTCTCGACCGATTCCGGCGACAGAGTCAGCGTCTCATCGATTTCAGCGATGACCGGAATGGCTTTGGCAATCACCACTGCCGAAGCCGTGGCAAAAAAGGTATAGGCCGGGACGATGACTTCATCACCAGGGCCGATGCCCGCCGCCACCAGTGAAGCAATCAGGGCGCTGGTGCCGGAATTCAGCGCAAGGACATGCTTCGAGCCGCTGACCTTGGCGTATTCCTTCTCGAGCTGAACCGTCTTGCTGCGAGGATTGTAATAGCGGAAAAAGACCCCCGCGTCACATTTGCCTTGTGCCAGCAAATCGCGTATCTTGCTCTGCGTTTCTGCCGGAACGTCGAACACATCAATGATTTCCATCAATTCATCAAGACCGTACTTAACATTCTGCATTACTGTTCCTCCTTGATTTGTTTCTGGTATGTTTAACCCGTTATCACAGTGGGATAAAATTACGGTGTCAGTTCAACGATGGCAAAAGTGTGCCAGCGCAGTTTGATTTTTAGTGTCCCGTCATGAATGGATTCCACTTGCGAGCCAAAGTCCCCGAGGGCCAGAGGCGCACGGACACGTGGCACATTGTTTTTCTTCTGGATCTCATACAGTTCCATGTAGTCCGGGTCCTCCGCCTGCATTACATCCACTGCCCGGCCAGGGACAAAACCCAGCTTGGACTGGTCAAACGCAATGCTGACATCGCGGTATTGGTGTTCCTTCCCTATATGCGAAATGACCGCCAGCGCTTTTTTTGACGTGGGGTGACGGTAGACACTTACATAAAT
>JAPXLT010000425.1:0-2738 GCA_033809415.1 Lentisphaeria bacterium | reverse complement strand
GCTTAACTGTGGGCTTTCCTTGGCCAGCAATTTCTTTTCGCGGCAGAAGTCGAAATACTCTTCAAAGCGAGCGGAAAGTTCTGCGGCAAACTCGGACTCTTCAGGAATCTGAATTTGGCAGCAGAGCTGCTGCTGCGCATCAACAAAGGGGAATTGCAAAATCTTCTCTTCGCCAATGTGAAAAAGTTTCGAGCGATAGACGATCTCCAAGACACTGCCCGGACTGAAAAGCAATTCACCGCTCAGCGAATCTGCCATGGCAACCGCATTGCCATTCAGGCGTACGCTGCTCAATTCAAAATGCCGTATGTCACGGCAACGCAAAATACCGGTAAAGGCATTCGCATTTTTCCAGCGGAACCGATAAGCTTGCCGGTGCAGGTCTTTTTCGGCTTCAACGAGCACTTTCACCCCGTGAACATCTGCCCTCAGGGCAGCGACACTTTCATAAATCACCGGAACACGCGAAGGCAAAACCGCAGGAACACTGGTAGAATCGCCTTCCAGTGAATTTTCAGTGCTGGCACTGCGCCGCATTTTCCGGTTCCAAAGCAAAGCCCAGCCGGATTCCATCATGGCTTCATTGTCAAAACGCACTTGCCCGGCAACTTCTTCCGCACCGGAATTGCCAAGGAAATAATAGCTGTTGACACCGCGTCCATAGCGGGAAAGGTAAGGCACCCGCATCCCTTCCTCAAGCGTCAGAGCCAACTCCGCCTGCCAACCGGCCCGCATCAACTCGAAGGCCTCCGGGAAAATATAGACTTGCTGTGGATTTCCATACATCGTCAGATAGCTGTTGGTTAAACCATATTTAAATTGATTCAAAATTACAAAGTCCGACAGCTTGGGCATCAGTTCCTGGAAATACTCAGGGGGTTTATTGCGCCAGTCCGGCACCACATCCTTAAAGATGAAGCCATGTCCATGCACACAGCCTGGGCGCGGTCCGATATACCAGCGCAACAGCGGCATCCAACGCCGGAATTTTCCGATGTTCAGATAAGGGGTTTCCACCATAACGAAGTCCCCCTTGAGATAACCGTTGATAAAAGTAGTCAGTTTCTTTTCCGGCTCGCTATAAATCTGCCGGATAAAGTCAACCTGATGATTGATGGCAACACTCTGGTCGATGAACACGCCTTCCTCATCCCAGGCACGACCGGGCAACGTCTGGCTGACGGCAGGTCTGCGATAACTTGCACCGCCATACGCGCAATCCAAGGCATATCCAGGCAGATTCAATTCGTCGGCAAGCCTGACCAGGTCGCTTTCAAAATCCTTGGCAAAGGAGGTGCCCATCGGAAAAACCCGGATTTCCTGATCATGATGCGTAGACCAGGAATTCAGGATATACATGACGCTCTTGTCATGCGTGATTGAATCGGGGTATTTTTCCTGCGCCAGCTGAAACTCGCACCAGGTGCCGGCCGTCGTATTATAAAACATCCAGCCATAGCGTTTTGCGTATTGCTGAAAACGCTCGCGCCGATGCGCATGGTAATCCTCGATGCCGATGGTGCCGAAATCAATGCGGACACCACCGCATTCGGGCTTGCCGGAACGAAAAGGATTCTTTGCCTGATAATCCCAATATTCCTTCTTGCCGTACATGTCTCCGGAACGTTTATATGGACAGTAACACCACTCGATCTTTGTCTGCAAACGACGGCTATGTTCCGGATTCGGTCGGCTCCACCAGTTTTTATAATGGGCATGATTGTTCCAGATATAAGGATTTTCCTGTCCTTGGACTGCCTCCCAGAGTTCCGGGAAGCTATCGTAATACTGCTGAACAATCGCCTCCTGCATGCCATAACGGGCACGGGCACTGCCGACCGTTTGCCGCAACTGCAAGCATTGTCCGGGAGACAGTACCACACGCAGCGAATACTGCATTGATTTTTCGGCAGGCAAAAATGCGCCGGCAGTATAGCTGATTGGATCGAACGGCACAGAACCAAGAAATATCGAGTCATGCTCGCCACCAAGCGCGCCAACCGGAAACGGCATCGTCGATGCGCCAACGTGCTTTTCCTCCTCACCCTTGATCCCTTTGCGGTAAACCGCCTCTGCCTTGGATGTCTCGTATAGATGTCCAAAACCGTCCCAATAATGCGTAAACGACCGCACAGAGGGCAATTTCACCTGCCAGCCTAGTTCGAGACGCAACTCCCGCTCGCTGCGATTAGTCAAGGTCGATTCCAAAAGCAGCATTCTTCCCCGCACAGTCATTTGCACTTCCCAGAGATAATCCGCCCGACTGAACTGAAAACGGATTTCCCGGGCATCAGCCTGCAAGTTCTCGGGTGTCAGGAGTTCTGCAGGCGAAGTCGAATCATCAGCCATATATGCCTGCAACTCAGCCTGCTTCCAATCCCCTGCAGAATGATCGTTTTCAAGCAACAGGCTTCCAGCACTACCTGGCAGCACCTGCAATGCACCAACTTGCAATGCGGACAGGGAACCCGAAAACAGGGCGAAGATCAAAAGAAAAAGAAGAAAACGCATGATGACTCTCCTAAGGGTTTGTAACAAATTAACTTTTACAGATCCGATTTTCTGTCGCTCCTTCAGAGCTTGGGTCTTGGTGGAATGCCTACCCGGGGCTGCGCGGGCCTAACGGCCCGGCTTGCCCCGGGCTGTGTTCTTTCGCGCCTTTGGCGCTTTTATACCAGACACTTTCGCTTCAGGCAAAAAAGAGCATTGGCAAAAGAGCCGCGGAGCGGTGGAAAGAC
>JAPXLT010000424.1:0-2754 GCA_033809415.1 Lentisphaeria bacterium | reverse complement strand
CAGGCACGAAAAACTTTCGTGCCTGTTCGTGCATTTCGTGGTTAAAAAATCTTAAGTAATGAGTATTGTCAGGGAGACTGTGGCACTTTCAATATTTCGATGCTATTTTGCTTGAGCTTTTGCTCGTCTTCAGCGTTTAGTCCGCTGTCGGTCACCAGCAGGTCCACTTCTTCGACGCCGGCAAACCGGGTCAATGCCCGATGCGCAAATTTGCTGCTGTCCGTAATGATAGCTACAGCATCGGCAATGCGCAGCAATTTTTTCTCGAGATTGGATAAGCTGACATCGGATGTATAGAAGCCGGAATCTGCCCAGGCACCATCGCAGCCGGATACCAGCCAGCGCACATGATATTCCTCGAGATTCTTTTCTGCGGCCGGTCCGACCAAGTCCAGCGATTCATTGCGCAGTTCCCCGCCCAGCAGAAAGACTTTGCAGCGGGTGCGAAACAACGTCGAGGCCACATTCAAGGAATGGGTCACTACCGTCATCGGCAGTTTTTGCTTCAAGGCAATTACCCTGGCAAAACAAAGAGCCGTGGTGCCAGTGCCGATAAACAATGAATCCAGAGGTTGCAGACGCGCATACAATGCCTCTGCCAACGCCATTTTTAATGCCTCGTCCGAAAAACCGGTGCCATGCCCCGGAGAGTCTGTCTGCAACGGATACGGTATCGCGCCGCCCTTCACCGGCAAAGCCAGCTTCCGCTGTTCCAAGGCTCGCACCGCCCGGCGCACCGTCATCTCCGTGACGCCTAATTCGCGTGCCGCCGCCCTGTACTCGATACGGCCACGCTGCAACATCCCTAAAATCTGCTGCTGACGGTGATGCATTGCTTTTTTTGCCTCCATGTCTTGAAGATTTGTTATAAAATAACATTTTTATTGCTATTTGTCAATTTTTTCTGTGATTTTTTCTTGTTTTTTTGCTGTTCTGTGGTATTATTGTAATGATTCACTTTTCTTGTACGTGTCTTTCGTCGCGTTTTTTTTTGTTTGTGAGTGTATCATTTGTTCGAGAGGAGAAAAATCATGGGCCAGTATGATCCGCGTCCGTATCAGTTGGATTTAACGCAGTATCCGCATATTGTCACGAAGGAGATTCCGGGACCTAGGAGCGTGGAGCTGCACCAGCGCGCTTCTGTGCACTATCGCGGCTTGTCGGGACAGGTGCGCTTGTTCCCGGTCGCATTCGAGAAAGGCGCCGGGTGCAGCCTCGAAGATGTGGATGGCAACCGCTATATCGACTTTTCCAGCGGCATCTATGTCACGACCCTTGGGCATTGCCATCCGAAGATTTCGGAGGCCGTCTGCACCTATGCGAAGCGCCTGATGAATGCGCATGATTTTACAACCGAGATCAAAGTACGTCTTCTCGAGAAAATGGCACAGGTTCTGCCTGGGGATTTGAAGTGTTTTCAGCTGTATGACAGCGGCACGACAGCAGTCGAGGCAGGGCTGCGCACCTGCCGGGCAGCGACCGGAAAGCATGAATTCATCAGCTGCTTCATGGATTTTCATGGCAAGAGCGGACACGCCATCGGCCTGGCCCGGATGACCAAGTTCAGTGGGCCTACGCGTTCCCCTGGCTTCTATCTAGTGCCGCGTCCGGATACCTATCGGCCTTGGTGGACACGCGCAGACGGCTCGCTGGATACGGAACGCTACCTGGAATTCTATGATACTTTCATCAAGGAAAGCACAACCGGACAGGTTGCCGCTTTCGTTCTCGAACCTATTCAGGGCTGGGGCGGCAGCATCATGCCCCCAGATGATTTTTTCCCGAAACTGCGCAAATTCCTTGATGAACGCGGCATCTTGCTGTTTGCCGATGAGGTCTTGACCGGCATGGGACGCACCGGACAATACCTCTGCATGGAAAATTGGAATGTGATGCCGGACGTGGTTACACTGGGCAAGGGCTTCGGCAATGGCTTCCCGGTGACTGCAATGGTCGTGCGGGAACCATACGCCGCCGCAGTCGATAAGATCAGCGCTTCGACCAGTTATGGCGGGAACCCAATGGCCTGCGCCGCCGCCCTGGCCAGCATCGAAGTCATCGAGGAAGAAGGTCTGCTGCAACACGCCCGGAACCTCGAGGTACTGTTCAAAAAACGGATGGCGGACTGGACGCGGAAATATCGCATCGTCGGGGACGTGCGCTGCAAAGGCTGCCTGCTGGGTATCGAGCTGGTCAAGGACAAGCAGACGAAGGAGCCGTTCGATCAGGCCGGCAAGATGGTTTATCAGAAAGCCTTCCGCAAAGGACTGGCATGGGTTCCGGCAGGACATATCCTGCGCATGAGTCCACCCATTGTCATGCCGGAGGAAGTTGCCCAGCGCGGCATGGATTTCATCGAAGAGGCAATCGCCGAAACCGACCGAGAACTGCTCGGATAACTACTTTTTTAACCACGAAATACACGAAAAGGCTTGGCGCGGACTGATCGCCCGCAACCCACACGGACTTTACACGGACGGATCGCCATGTGCCAAGGTCGGCTTTACTTTTTCAGTCGGAGGCGATATGGAGCGCCGGCGGCTCGCCGGCATGAAGCTGGCTTCCCTCTTCCATCACCGAAAAATCAGAAAGTTCAAAAAAAATCTCAAAAATGAGAAAGGCTTTCAAGGCCAGCAACTTGCGCATCTGTTTTTTGAAAATCTTTCACAAAAAACAAGATTCTGGGTGATAGTAGCACGAAAATTTTTATAGGGGTTGCTGCTCTGACGGATGGGATGGCACGCGGTTTAAAAA
>JAPXLT010000423.1:0-2802 GCA_033809415.1 Lentisphaeria bacterium | reverse complement strand
GTTACAACACTGATCCCGGCTCGCTCCGCTGTCAGCTTTGCAGTGACGTTGCGCCGCAGACGGGCCAGACGAATATTCTCACCCAATTCACGCAGTAGCGCTTCTGTTTTAGGAAAGAGAATCGGGGTTTTCTTAGCCATAATGATCTCCAAAAAGATTGCATAACTTTAAATAAAATATCATTATAATAAGTAAAGTCAAATTTTATTGTGCTTTATACCATGCTGTGCCCCCATCCGGCAAAGCAACAACCCCTATAAAATTTCTGCGCTATTATCCCTCAAAATCTTCTTTTTTTGGAAAGATTTTTTATGAGAGGAAAGGCAACTTTGGAGTGCGGGAGCTTGCTCCCGCTTCATCGCTGAATCACCTTGTATAGGTGAATGCCTTGATGAAGTCAAAGCGTCCAGTTTTTCCGGTACGTTCAGCGTGAATAATGCAGTCCAGTTCATAACGTGCTTGCAAATTAAGCCAGAATTGAGCTGTTGTGCCAAAAAATTTGCTTAAGCGAATCGCGGTGTCCGCCGAAACCGCCCGTTTTTTATGCACAATCTCGTTGATCCGGCGTGGCGGCACACCAATTTCACGCGCCAATTTGTTCTGTGATATTTCCAGCGGTTCGAGAAATTCAGTCTCCAGGATTTCGCCAGGATGTATCGGGCTCAAGTATTTTTCCTCATTCGCCATGTCAAACCTCCGTTCAGTGATAATCCTCTATTTTTACGTTTTCCGCTCCGCCATTCCATGAGAATGTCACTCGCCATTGCACGTTAATCCGTATGCTGTAATATCCCGGCCTCCCAGCCAACGCTTCAAACCTGTTGCCAGGAGGCATTCGCAAATCTTCCGGAGCAGTGGCGGCATCCAGCATCAGAAGTTTTTTCCTGGCGGCCAATTGGATGTTGTCAGGCAGTTTTCTTGACCGTTCCCCCTTGTAGATCAACTCCGCTTCCTTATCTTTGAAGCTGTTTATCATCTTCTTGCTCCTTTGAACACTATAATATAACGCGACGCGTTATGCCTGCAAGCGTGCGTTTATTTTTTTAAGACACTCGCTGCGCATAAGCCATCAGCTTGCGCTTTTAATGGATTCTGGTAGCATTTCATGAGTTCCGCGACGATGTCCGGCTCAGGCATGTCTACGGGGAATCCGTATGCCTTCATAACGGCGTGGTCATTGGCATGGTGCGCCTGGCGGAGTTCGATCGGCATCGTCGTTTCATCGTATAGGTCGGCAAGGCTGCAATCAGGAAACAAGGCACGGGCATCGAGAATACCTCGAGCCGTCGAGGAAATTTTCGCCTGTAGTTCGGGTGATACATTCGGCCAGGGGAAGTTGTTGTAGACGATATCCTTTGAATACCGATATCGCATTTCCAAGCGTCCGCAGACCGTACGCATCCAGGCATTATGAACATTGGATGTCAGGATGCCGAAGTGATAGAGCGTGGCGTCGGGCATCAAAAATACCAAATCGCTGCAAAGGGTCTCTGGTGACATGAAACCAATGGGAACGTAGTAACGTCTTTCGGATGACACTTTCGGGATGAGGATGTAATTCCCATTCGGCATATTTTCGACGTGAAAGCGTGTCGGGCGGTCTGCCAACTTCACGGTTCCGGGGCTTTTGCTGTCAAGGCGCAGCTTGCGTACCGCCTCGACTCGTTTCAAGCATTCCGGCATGGAACGCAACACATTGGGGGGGCAATCCCCGAGCCAGAGAACGAAACGTGATTTTTTGTTGATGAATTCCTCGGCGCCGTACCAGGGTCTGAAATATTCTGCCGATGCGGGTTCCCGGTGGATGAATTCATTCATCTCAGCCTCGGAAAAGAGATAGTTGCCGCCGTCGATTGGTTTGTTGCCAATCCCAATTTCGGGCACATCGCAAAGTGGCCGCTTTCGACTGGTGACAACAATATTCGGCGCATCCACCAGGTAGGGATTGATATTCGTCGCCGGGTGCGCTTGTCCCGTTTCATCGAAAAGGATTGGCTTGTCGATGTTGCCGTTGGTGAATCCCACGATTACGCAGTGGACGTGCGCCTTGCTTTTCGCCTCGCTGTCCCAGCGGAAGGTGCGGTAGGCGAAGGCGATTCGATTTCCAGCCTCAAGCAGGGGCGGCCAAAGAATGGCGGCCTGCTCGCCCTGCGTAATCGAGTTGGTGGCGACCAGCGCCGCGCGAATGGAAGTTCCCGCCATGTAATCCGCAGCTTTTCTGAACCAGCAGCTGACGAAGTCCAGGTTCCCGGCGTTGTTTGCCGTGCCGAAAATGGCAAACAAGTCCTGCTTCTGTTCCGGCGTCATCGTGCGTGCGCCGGAAAATGGCGGATTCCCCATGATGTAATCGAGCTTGCCCCTCGGGACGACCTCGTTCCAGTCCATCCGGAGGGCGTTTGCCTCGATGATGTTGGGAAAGGATTTCAGGGGCAGGAAATTCAGTTCCTTCTGGACGATTTTTTCGGTCTCGTTGATCATCTGGCTTTCGGCGATCCAAAGGGCGGTCTTGGCGACGGATACGGCGAAATCGTTGATTTCAATTCCGTAAAACTGCTCGATCGAGACTTTGATCACGTCGCCGATGTGCATGACGATCTGTTTGTCATGGAGGGCGACAAGCACCTCGTTTTCCAGACGGCGCAGCGACAGGTAGGTCTCGGTCAGGAAATTGCCGGAGCCGCAGGCAGGATCGAGGAAGCGCATGCCGGCCAGTTTCTCCTGAAAATCCAGCAGCCGTCTGCGGCGGGTCGGCATGGTCTTGACTGCCATGATTTCCCCGAACTCGACTTTCAGGGCATCGAG
>JAPXLT010000422.1:0-2817 GCA_033809415.1 Lentisphaeria bacterium | reverse complement strand
TCTTCCGCAACTCCTTCATGCAAGGTATCGCGGCTTTGGCTTTTTTCAACCCGAGGGGGGAGGGAGGGTGTGCCGAAATAGTGTTTCCTGCAAATTGTCCCAGCGGAACGTTGGGGTGAACACTATCGGCAAAGCCCTGTAAGGGCGCGACATAATCCCTGTCCAAAATTCTTGTGTGACAAGACCGGCTTTACTTTTTTAGTCGGAGGCGATATGGAGCGCCGGCGGCTCGCCGGCATGAAGCCGGCTTCCCTCTCCCATCACCGAAAAATCAAAGGGGTGCAGGGGGGTGGCAGTTTGGCCGATCCAACCGATCCGTCCGATCAGTCGGAGAAACCAACAGACCAGATCATAAGTCCGCGTGCCATTCCATCCGTCAGAGCAGCGATCCTATAAAATTTTTCGTGTCTTTTCGTGTCTTTTCGTTGTTAAAAAATGGGTTGTGGGCGGCAGCCCACGCCAAGCTTTTTCGTGTCTTTCGTGGTTAAAAACTTTCCAAAAAGGAGTTGCCCTGATGAAGATCATGATCATGACCGACCTTGAAGGCGTGGCCGGCATATTAAACGCCGAAGACTGGACTCGTCCGGATTCGCGCTACTATGACAAGGGCAAGGCGATGCTGACCGCCGAAGTGAATGCGGCAACACAGGCTTTTTTGGATAATGGCTTCACCGAGGTGATTGTCAATGACGGCCATGGTTCTGGTGCTATAGACCCAAATCTGCTGCATGTGCAGGCCAAGCTTATCCGCGGTGCGACAAAACCGATTTATCCTTGGGGTTTGGACCGCAGCTTCGCCGCCTTTGCTTTTGTCGGGCAGCACGCCAAGTCCCGCACCTCCTATTCGCATCTGACCCATACCGGCGCCTTTTCGGTCTTGTCGTGTGCTGTGAACGGTTATGAGATCGGTGAATTCGGCCAATGCGCCTATTGCGCCTGGGAGCTGGGCATACCTACCATTTTTGCCAGCGGCGAAAAGGCATTCTGCGTCGAGGCCGAAGAATTGGCGCCGGGCATTGTGACCGCCGCCGTCAAGGAAGGTCTGCTCGAGGACGAGTTTGACCATTACGACGCCAAGAGCTTTACCGACGCAATGAACCAACCCGGTAGAAAAGTCGAGATCAACGCATCGGATAACTGATGCCATCGCCATGCTGTCCCTTACTTGCTACGCCCAACAAAGGAGAAGAGCCATGAAAAAGAGCAGAGCCATGAAAAAGAGCAGAACCATGAAAAGGAGCAGAACCATGAAAAGGAGCAGAGCCATGAAAAAGACTATGTCGTTTACCCTCATTGAACTGCTGGTAGTAATCGCCATCATCGCCATTTTGGCTTCCATGTTGCTGCCTGCCTTGAGCAAGGCGCGTGAGAAAGCCAGGGCAGCTGCTTGCATCAGTAATTTAAAGCAAGTCGGCTTGGCCATCTGCACGTATTTTAATGATTGCGAGCAAGATTATTTCTACAGCGGAAATTCGTCAACGGCAACTTGGCAGGAGAGTCCTACAAAAACGAATATGTGGACGACTTTTCTGTTGCATTTCGGCTATGTAAATGATCGTATGATATTCTTCTGCCCCAGCACCATCAACGAGGCGTATTCCGATGGAGCGCTCAACAGATTCTACAGTTATGGTGCCAGCTATGAAGGCAATCCACCTGGGTTGATCTGCATTTCATACGTAGCTCGGAAGGTTTCTCAATCAAACATTGCCTTGGTTTATGATAGCTATTCTATCGAAGCCAAGCGCCCCGTTTACCGTAACTGCAATGACGGCGCCAGTAAAACCTATGGCAGGCCTTATATGATTCATAACAGCCGTTGCAATGTGGTGTTTGCAGACGGCCACGCCACCAACTTGAACAAAGGCGAACTGTGCCAAAGGTATACGCCCACATTATGGAAAGACATCCCCCTGCGCATCAGGTGGGCAACCGAGGTCGGTGCCACGGCATACACTAAACTCTATTGATGCTGGAATCGTGACTTATAGAGCAAGCTTCGTAATACAGGCTTGCTCATTTCAAGTCTAAGTCCGGAGGAATACAATGATTGTAAAGGAAAGCCGCCGCAGCTGTTTCTATTTTGGCGAAAATATCAACCTCAGGCTGGCTGTCTATAACTGGACGCCAATCAACCAGAAAAACTGTACGCTTTCCTTCTATTTGGACAGGCACTTGGTGGAGTCCAGAAGCCTGCCAGTGCTTGGAACACATACAGACTCCATTGTATGGCAGTATGACAGCAGCCTTTTGTGCCTGGGTGAGCACACGCTGAGGGTGGCTTTGCGTAATGACGACGGCATTAACTGGAAAAGCTCCTTCAAGCTTTGGGTGGCGGAACAGCCGAACAGGGAGACGATGGCTAGCTGGCATTGGCCATCGACGGTGCATTATGATGCGCTGGAGGCATCCCGCAAAACCGCTTTGATCGAGCTGGATAAATTGCGGGACTGCGGTTTTACCTGGGCTAATTTCCGCGATGAATGGGCGCTGCTTCATCCCGATGAGGCAGTATTCCTCATTGAAGAGGCTATGAAGCGAGGCATTGAACTGGGCATCCTGGTCGAAAATGCAAAGGGCGGTATTTTTCGCCGTGGAGATGCACCTGACGCGGATTGCATCATGGCGCAAGACGGTACAATCAAAAATATGCTGAACCCACATAAGCAGGGCTTTAAGGAAAAAGTCGTATTCCACATCCAGTGCCTGATGACGCTTTTTGCCGAATTCCCCTCCGTCCGCACACTATTTGTCAACAGTGAACTGGAAGACATGCTGGCATTATCCTGCGACCCTGAAACTCGCACGATGCATGAG
>JAPXLT010000421.1:0-2855 GCA_033809415.1 Lentisphaeria bacterium | reverse complement strand
TCTCGCCGCTATCGAGAAGTTCAATATCGAAGAAGTAGTTGGTCATGGATTGCGCATTAGATACGCCATAGAGTCCGATCAATAATGCATATATGATGTGTTTCATATTCATTTTCCCCCAACGTCAAGGGTCTGCGCTCGTGAACCCGCCGCGGGTTCACGATAAGCAGCACCCTCTTGTTCGCTGGTCTTAGGTTTTCCGCTTGATTGCTGTTCCGTAGGCTATGATTTCCGCAGCGCCTTCAGAGACTTCAGTTGAGCAGAGCCGGAATCCGATAACTGCATCAGCCTCCATTTCCCGAGCTCTATCAGCAAGGCGATTCTTGGCGGTCTCGACGGCGGCATCAATCATGTCGGTATATCCCGGGAGTTCGCCGCCAACCGTCCAGTTCTTGACGTTTGCAACAAGGTCGCCGACCAAAGACTTGCTAGTCACAATAGTCGTGTGAACGAGGCCGAGTATGTCGTACTCCCCGTGGAGATGATCGATTGTTGTGACAACCACGGTGCGAATCATGGCTACTTCTCTGTATTCACATCGATCAGGTTCGTAGGCTCTGTGTGGTTACCCGAATACGGAAGTGGCTTTGGGCCTGGGACATGACCGCCTTTCGGGCCTGACTTGCGATCACGGCGTCTGTTACGAAAGCGGATGCCGGAACGTGCTATGCGCATGGCCAACAAGAGAAGGAACAGAATGAAGATTGCGATGGAGGCCTTTGACAGCCACGGAGCCTTGGAAAGCCAAGGGTAGATCACCGCGTACGCTTGAACTCCGCCCGGCAATGAATAGAAAAATACCGACGCCGCCAGGTTGTCTTTGTCCATACATACCTCTTTGGGACACCCTTTTTCGTACAAGTGTAGAGCCTGAGATGCCCATTTGGCGTGAAGCGAGCCACTGTCAGTCGAGACATATGAGAACCAGATGTCGATTCCATCGCGACCAGCCTTCTGAAATATGTCGAGGACGGCGTCTGATTCACGCAGAAAGTCCGTAAACTGGTCGGCAGAGATCCCATGTGTTTTGCTGATGACGAATGATTCGAGCAGTGCTGATGTTCGCCCTGAACTCCCGTACCGCGCCAACTGCGAGTGAGGCAAATTGCGGGCCAAGGGGAGGATGATCTCCGGCGAACGTGGAATGCAGTCTTGTAGTAACCGAGCGGTGTTTGTGTCTGCAAGAATCGTGGCAATATCTTTCTGAAGTGCGTTGCCACGGACGAGATGAGCGAAAAGGGTGCGGTGTCGTGATACCGCTTCAAAGAATGCCGGATTCCCCACTCCCGAAAGGTCGAACCCCTCCTCAATGCATGCAATAAAGCCATCATGCGCCTGCTGAGAGGACGTGCGCGACAGATACTGACTGAACGTGCGATGCATAGCTTTCCAATCCTTGTTTCCACGCATGGCAGACACAAGCATGTCTGGTCCAAGGTCCGAGTTTGCAGTCAACAGCGACTGCCCGTGTTGATCATACATCGGGAACACCTCCTGTCCCAAATGCTCACACAGGCGGCGAAGGTCTGGTCGGGATGGTGTTAGCACCATCATATTGATAAGGGTTTCTACCGAGGGTGCACTGCTGCATAATGGCCCGAAGGTGGAGGTCAACTCGTGGCAATAGTCAGCAATCAATGACAAATCCCATCCTTCTTTTGCCTTCGCATCAACGAATGCCTTGAAGGTTGGGTTCTCGATAAGAATAGCTGTTTCTAAGAACTTGGATGCTAGGTCGGCGGTTTGTTTGCTCCAAGCAGAAAGTTGTTGCCGGACTTCAGTTGAGACGATTGACCGAATGCTTTCGCCGTTACCATCACCATGCCAGATTACTGTTGGAGTCATTTCGGCCGAGTACTGTTCAAGAACAATATCACGAAGAAAGTCTTCCATGCGAGAGCGGGCGGACGCTGCGTCAAACACATCCCAAGCAAGAAGCGCCCATCCCACATATGGGATAAACTTTCCCGCAACTTTTCCAGCCATTTTCTTTGAAATCTTGGTGGCCGCCTTCTTTGCAACGCGGACCTGAATTTTGCTCGCAATCTTACCAACCATTTTTTTTACAAGCGATCCGGCGATCAACCCGGCTCCAAGAAGAGTCGGCAAGCCTGGAGTTCCTGGCAATTTGTCTTTAGTTGGGGTTGGAATAGCCGGCAGGATTTTTATCGGAATTGTGGTGAAACATTGTGGCCAATATTTAAATTCAGATGATACTGTGGCGTCAATTTGTCCCGTTATATTACTTTGTGCAGAGAGAAAGGCGCTGGTTAGGCTTTGCTCCATCCCAGAACGCAAACTTTCAAACATAGCATCTTGCTCATGCACAATGGCCGCGGTTAGGTCATTTATGTAGTCTGTCGCAATTTCTTCAAGTTTATCTGATGATGCTAACGATTTATATTCAGCCCAGAGCGTATCAAGTGTGCCATATTTGTCGTCCAGATGAACATCCACTGCTTTCTTGCGTGCTGCCGATATAAATTCCTGTGACAGACTGATCGCGCGATCTGATTGCCAATATTCATCGAGTTGGATGATTATTTTATGGGATTCTCGCTCGACCAACTTCGGTAATTGATCGATTTGCTGTCGGACCTTTATTTTTTTGGATTCCAGCTCGCGTAAAACAGCTATATCTGCCGCTAGCGCGGAGTCGGCTAACGAAAATGAAATGAAGCTGGCGAAAAGGAAGATGGCTAAGAATATTCGTTTCATTCTGTTTCCTTATTTTTTCAGCGAACATAGTATTATGCGTCAGTTCATCGTACGGGTAGGATTGTGCAGATTTTATTGATTCCGTCAAGAATGGTGTTGAAAATCTTGTGGGGTGGTGGTGTAGTTGACGCATAGCA
>JAPXLT010000420.1:0-2862 GCA_033809415.1 Lentisphaeria bacterium | reverse complement strand
TGCCATGACGGTCGCATGCCTCATAGAACGAATCTTTCTCGAGCTGGCCGCCACCCCACATGCGGAAGAGGTTGATCCCTGCATTGGCTGCCTGGGCCACCAGAAATTGGTAGTCCTCCGCAGTAAGCCGGGAAGGCATCAGGTCCGGGGGAACCCAATTGACGCCGTTGATGAATATTTCCCGGCCGTTGATCACAAACAGCAGGGGATGGGCGTCTTCGGGGGCGTCGGGATTCCGTTTCATCGACACTTCCTTGAAGCCGACCTGCCGGCGCACGACTTCCTCCCCCGCCAGGCAAATCCTCAATTCATAGAGGAAAGGCTCCCCCAGGCCATTGGGCATCCAGCGGCGCAAACCAGGCACCCGCAACTGAAACTCCGCGTCATTGTGCCCCCCATGCAGGGAAAGGCTCTTTTTCAAAGTCACTGCCTCGCCTTGTCCTTTAGGAGGGGTCAATGCTACTTCCAGCGGCAGCCGCTTTTCCTCGAAACGGGATTCGATGGCCAGGGACAAGGAGACAAGCTCCCCGGAAAATGAAGTGTGCCAGTCCTTGAGACGAACCTTTTCATAGGAGGAGAGGATGACGTCATCCCAGATGCCCGTCGGGACAAATTTCCGGGACCAGTCCCAGCCAAAGCCAAGTTGAGTGCGATGGTACTTGGCAAAATCGGCCGGTGCATGGTCATAATGATTAGACCCTCCCTGGGGAGCAGGCAGAAAGCTGACGGCAATCAGATTCTCCTCGCCGAATTTCACCCATTCCGTGATGTCCCAGCCGCAGGGCACAAAGGCGCCCCGGTGCATTCCCAGATAGACGCCATTCAGGAAAAAAGTCGCTTCGTAATCAATCCCCGCAAAGTCGATGCGGATGCGCCGACCAAGCCACTCTTTTGGCACTGTAAACCGCTTGCGGAAAGCCCATGCCGCTTTTTCCGCCCAGGCGCTGCGCTCCAGGTTCCGCCCATAATACGGCTCCTCGATCTGCTGATTTTCCAAAAGGAAAGTCCGGTCGCAGCCCGGCACCGTTCCTTTCAGGGCGCCCGGCGCCTCGGCGCCGGAAAGAAAGCCGGAGCTTCGAGCGGAGTCCATCAGCATATTCTCCAGATTGCGGGAACGTCCACTCCAAGCTGCGAACTGTTCTTCAGAAAGAAAATACTGAGCTTCCCAATCCGAACCGTTTAATGTCAAAAAACTGCTGTCGTTTTTCATTTTCAAGATTTCGAATGATTTTCCGGAGCTTGCGCCAGACTTGCACGGCAGACAAGCTCTCCCTGCAACACAATGTCACGAGCCGGCTCGCCGTCCAGCATCTGCATCAACAGTTCTGCGCCCTTTTCTCCTTGCTCGCGGCGTGGTTGGCGCAAGGAGGCTAATTCCGGCTGGGATATGCGGCAGAGAATGCTGTCATCAATTCCCAACACCGAAAGATCCTCGGGGACGCGTTTGCCGCAATTGCGTGCCGCTGCGAGAATCGCTGTGCCCAGCAAGTCCGAGTCGGCGAAAAAAGCCGTCAATTCCGGATGTTCTTGCAGGATTGTCGTCGCAACCGCAACCCCCTCTTCAAAAAAATTATGGCAGGTACGGATGGGGCCTGCAACGATACCGTAAGTCAACAGCGCATTTCGCCAAGCATCGCATTCTGCCGGACTATAATTCGTGAGATATGCGATATGCCGATGCCCACGCTCCGCAAAGGCCTGTGCAGCCAACCTGAGCAGAGAAGCACGATCCACCCAGACCCCTCCACACTCCTTGTCACCAACACAACCTCCGACAAAAACACATTTTATGGTTGGAGAAGGAAGAATGCACTGCTTAAAGGAGGCGGGCTTGCCGATGCAAATAACACCATCCACACCACGACCCTGAAAACTCGTCCAACGCTCGAACAACTCATCGTCGTTATTGTAGTCCCCCAAAAGCACACCATAATTGGTATGAAGACAACGGGACTCGATGCCCGACAGAATCTCGGGCACAAAAGAACTGCTTAAATTCGCAGCCAAAGCACCAATCAGAAAACTGCGGGACATGCGAAGACCACGGGCATTCCGGTTCGGTACATAACCCAGCTCATCCGCAACCTTGAAAATCCGCTTGCGCATCGCCTCAGAAGCACGAATGCGACCCGTGCGACCGTTCAATACCGCAGAAACCAAAGCCGATGAACAACCAGTACGGGCACTTACATCCTTTAACAAAACCGTCTTCGACATGACAAAAAAATCTTCTAATCAACACCTAATTAAACGATTTATTATATTATAATTCTCGTTTCTCCGCTTTTCAATCTGCCTGCTGCAAAATTTTCGTGTCTTCTTCGTGTCTTTGTAATGCCTCTGTAGTACAGGGTTCAAGGGAATGGGGTGCGTAGTGCGTGGTGCGAAGTGCGTTGGGAACGGGTACGGGGGGCGCAGGTTTAAAAAGTAGCGCAACCGTCCCGGTTGTGTGATTGATGCTTGCCCTTCCACGTTCGAGTGTTCCCGTATGCAAGAGGTAGGATGCAGATCGGTCGGATCAATCGGAGTAAAAAGACGGAAGTTGGCGATAAAATTTATGAATGTTACGATCAGCACACCGCCCAACTCAAAAAAATTCGTACTATTATCGCCCAAAATCTTCTTTTTTGGAAAAGATCTTCAAAAACCAGATTCGCAAGTTACTGGCTCTAAGGGGCTTTCTCATTTTTGAGAAACTTTTTGAGTTTTCGGTGATGGGAGAGGGAAGCCGGCTTCATGCCGGCGAGCCGCCGGCGCTCGTGCGCCAGTGGGCGCAAACATATCGAGGGATGAAAGTTCCCTCCAAATCGACCTTTCAGGTTTGTACCCGACCGTAACTGCGTCGCCGCGAGGCGGGGTGGG
>JAPXLT010000419.1:0-2865 GCA_033809415.1 Lentisphaeria bacterium | reverse complement strand
AGCATAAATCTTCAAGAGCAGACCTGCAAGCCACAGACTGGCGATAACAATTTATTTTTTAACCACGAAAGGCACGAAAGGACACGAAAATTTTCAAATCGTGTCTGGGTGTAGGTCGTTGTGGACGACTTCGCCGGGACGGGTGCAGGCTCCCGGCCAGATTTTCCGGCCTGGGTAGATGGAGGTATTGATGCCGGTATGCACATTTGCTCCGATGATGGTGCCAAGTTTGCGGCGTCCGCTGTCGATTAGAAGGTCGCCGACGCTCGAGCGATGGTTTTTGCCGTCATGGCGCAGGTTGGCAATGATCGTGCCGGCACCGAAATTGGTTCCGGGTCCAATGATGGAATCCCCGGCATAACTCAAATGACCTACGGCTACCTTGTCCATCAGCAGGGAATTTTTGATTTCGACTGCCTGCCCGATGTGGCATTGATTACCGATCGAAGTGTTCCCGCGGATGTAGCAATTCGGCCCGATTTTGCAGTTGTGGCCGATGCGCACATTGCCCTCGAGATAAACACCTGGCAGAATTACCGAGCCTTCGCCAAGTTCGAGGTGTCCGTCCCAGCTGACCCGCTCGCGAACGGTACCGAGAATCCGGTCTTCCGTCAAGGCACCGACCAGGCTTTCGTTTAGCCGCAACAAGTCCCAAGGATAGCGGATTTGCAACGAGCCTGCATCGACCGGCAGTGACGGTGTGTCTTCCGGCGGCGGGTCTCCTGTCTCGCTGATCCACCCAAGCAGTCCGAGTTCGTTTGAAACAATTCGGCAGGGGCTTTTGGCGGCGGCGATTTGCAGCAGCAGTGTGTCAGAAGGCCAGAGTGCCGGGTGCAGTGAAAGCGTGAAGGCATTACTTGCTTTGCAACGTTGCGCAAAGCGGTTTAGCAGGTGTTCCTTAATGGTTTTTCCGGCGACCGGGATTTCCGCCAGGGCAAAAGTGCAGCTGACCGGTTGCAGTTCCGCAGGTTGTCCGCCATCCAGTATATGTATATTCATCAGCAGAGCTCCTTCCGGACCACCGCAACAATCTGTTCTGTCCAGAAATTGACCATCTCGTTGGTCTCGGCTTCCAGCAAAACCCGTATCTTGTTTTCCGTTCCGGAGTAGCGCACGATGGTGCGTCCGCGTTTGCCCAAGTCTTCCCGACAGCGGCTGATGATCTGTTGCAGAGCCGGCATTTCCTCGAAAGGCTTCTTTTCCTTGATGCAGATGCTTTCGAGGCGTTGTGGATATTCCTGCATGCAGTCAGCCAGTTCGGCCAGGGATTTTCCGGAATTCAGCATTTGCTTGAGAACATGCAGTGCGGTGATAATGCCGTCGCCGGTGGTTACATAGTCCATGAAGATGATGTGTCCGGATTGTTCCCCGCCGACGTTGCAGCCGTTTTCGCGCATGCTCTCGATAACATGGCGGTCGCCGACATCCGTCGTGATGGTGCGTATGCCGGCTTCCTCCATCGCCTTGTGCAAGCCGAGGTTGCTCATGCTGGTCACTACCAGGGTGTCCTTTTCCAGTCGTTTGCGCCGGTGCATATCCAGGGCGCACATGCCTAGGATACGGTCGCCATTGACGACTTGTCCTGTGGCATCGAGGAAGACGACCCGGTCGGCATCTCCATCCAGGCTGATGCCGACGTCTGCGCCGGTGCTGAGTACGGTCTCCCGGATAGCCTCCGGGTGCATTGCTCCGCACTCGGCGTTGATATTCAAGCCGTTTGGACTGACGCCGGCGGTGATGACTTCAGCGCCCAGTTCCTTGAAAATCAACGGTGCCATCGAATAGGCTGCGCCATTGGCGCAATCGAGTACCAGCTTCAGTCCACGCAGGCTGCGGTTTCGCACGCTGGCTTTGGCGAATTCAATGTATCGTCCCCGCGCATCGTCAATGCGGTAGGCTCTGCCGATCGGGTCTACAATTCCGTCGGGATTAGGCACATTCCTGCGGAAGACGTATTCTTCGATTTCGGCTTCCATGGCATCTGGCAGTTTGAATCCGTTTGCATCGAAGATTTTGATTCCGTTGTCATCTGCGGGATTATGGGAGGCAGTGATCATGATTCCGCAGGATGCGTTGAAGGATTTGGTCAGGTGCGCCAGGGCAGGAGTCGGCATCGGACCGACGGCCATGGTATCCATGCCTTTGCTGAGCAGGCCGCCGATCAGAGCAGCCTCCAGCATGTAACAGGACAAGCGTGTGTCTTTGCCGACAACGGCTTTTTTCTCGCCACGACCGGAAGCTTGAAATACGTGCGCAATTGCTTTGCCAAGCAACAATGCAATTTCAGGCGTGATCGGATAAATGTTGGCTCGCCCGCGAACCCCATCAGTACCAAAAAGCTTATTGTTCATGGAATCCTTTGTCCCGTCCGTGCATTGTTAAAAAATTCTTTACAGTGTTGCTGCCATTTTCTGCCAGGCTGCGATCAAGCGTTCGCCGGTATCGGCTGCATATGGATTGGAACGTGGGGTTGTCTCATATCCGCCACGCCCGTAATTCCAGGTGTTTGGGATGTAGCCGCCATTGACTTTTGTCCCACCAGTGCCATTGGCAAGGGCTGTGATCAAGCAGAGATGCTCTGGAAAACACGTCTTTCGTATCCGCAGGCCGTGCTCGATAAAGGGTTCCGAAGGCATGCTGGCAATAAACAGATTGCCGAGTTCGAAGCCGGTCAGCAGAAACTGGCGGGGCGTCTTGTCATCGAGCAACTCGAGCAGGCGGGTGGCAAAGTATTTCAGTGCAAAGGGGGTTTTGCGGGCAAGGTCTTCGGAGGTCAGGTCCTGTGCGCTGTCACGGCTGATCGAGATATCCGGATAGCGATCCATGACTGCCCGGGCTTCGGCAATTTCGGCTTCGCTGAGTTGA
>JAPXLT010000418.1:0-2940 GCA_033809415.1 Lentisphaeria bacterium | reverse complement strand
AGGACATTCTCCCATCGAATACCTGCTGCATGTGCGCCTCAGCAAAGCGGCGGAACGCCTGTTGAAAACACCCGATAGCATCGCGGAAGTGGCCAGCCGTTGCGGATTCCCGGACTCCAATTATTTCTCGAGGCAGTTCCGCAAACACTATGGCTGCTCCCCAAGGCAGTATCGAAGCAAACGTGCGCAGGAATTGCAACGCTGAGCCATTCATTTTTTAACCACGAAAGCCACGAAAAGCCACGAAAATTCTTACTAATTGAGTTTTTTCCGCAGAATTCGTTTGTAGTTTCCGACAAAGGTGATAGATTTTCTTAAAGTCCTTTGTTTTTAGTTCATGTTTTTTCAAGTAGTCATGCCTTTCATCGAAGTATCCAGTTACCAAGCTCCGCTTTTTTGCGGCAATGCACATTTTCAAACGGTCATTCCCAGTTTTTTCCGCAAAGAGGAGGATTTGACGTATGAGCGGGAAGTCTTCGAGGCACCGGATGGAGATTGTTTCTATCTGGACTGGGCAAAGTGCGGTCGCCCGACAAAAGACCTCCTGATCATCAGTCATGGTTTGTGCGGTCATACCAAACGGCATTACGTCATCAGCCTGATCCGCAGCTTTCTGGCCATGGATGTCGATTGCCTGGCGTGGAATTTCCGGGTGACAGGACAATCCCCGAACCGCCTGCTGAAAATAACCACCAGCAATTCGACCGATGAGCTGGACTGGGTCACCCGGCATGCGATCGCCAAGGGGGGCTACCGCAGGGTGTGCCACGCCGGCTACAGCATGGGAGGGAATATCTGCCTGCTCTACCTCTCACGTGAGGCGGAAAACTTGCCGCCCGAGGTCGCCGGTGGAATCGCCATCTGCGCAACCATCGACATACCGGTCTGCACGAATCTGCTGGACTCTCCGACTGGCAAGTTGTACTCGAAGTACTTTTTGAAAAAGATGATCCGGGGGATTACGGAGATGCATCGGCAACATCCCGATAAAATTGACCTGTCAGGCTTGTCGGAGGTGCGGAGTTTCCGCGACTTTGACGACCGCTTCACGGCACCATTGATGGGGTTTCGGGATGCGGAAGATTACTGGCATCAAGCCAGTGCATGCCGCTGGCTACAGCATCTGACCGTGCCCACGTTGCTGGTAAATCCGGCAAATGATCCGTTTCTGGGTGGGCAGTGTTATCCGGTGGAACTGGCTCGCAAAAGCGATGCACTCTATCTCGAGATGCCGAAAGACGGCGGGCACTGCGGATTCATTACCCCGAAAGGAAAGGAATGGTGGCCCGCTTTCAGAGCCAGGGAATTTTTCAAGGAGGTCGTTTCCAGTCGCTGCTGAAGCGTCCTTTGGCAGCATGCAAGTCACAAAGGAGTGAGAAATCGCTCCCAACAACCAAAAGGAGGGATTACCATGATTATCGTCAGTATTGCACGTGAGATGGGATCGCTTGGTGATGAAATCGGCCAAAAAGTGGCCGGCATGCTGGGAGGTCCCCTGTTGGACAAGGCGTTTTTCGAGAAGCGCTGCAGTGAATTCGGGGCGAACCCTAAAACCTTGGAGCGTTATGACGAAAAGAAACCGGTTTTTTTCGCCTCCTTCTCGGCGGATCAGGATTTGTATCTGCACATGTTGAAGGCAGTTCTCTACCAGGAGGCGCTGAGGAGTTCCTGTGTTGTGCTGGGGCGTGGCGGCAATTTTCTGCTGAAGCCATTGCCGAACTGCCTGCGCATCAAGGTGGTTGCACCCCGCGAGCTGCGCATTGCCCGGGTTGCGACGCATTTCAATTGTAGTGAAGAGGAGGCGGCGAAGAAGGTCAATCAGAGTGACCGGGATCGCGCCGTCTTCTACCATTATCACTTCAATCTCGATTGGCGCAATAACAGTGAATATCATGCCGTCCTGAACACCGAGTGTATGAATGTTGAAGATGCGGTTGCGGTCATAAAAATCTTTTGCGACCGGCTGATCACGCCAGCTGCGGAAAAGGCCGGCGCCACCATCCTGCAAAATCGCATTATGGCACAGGAAATCGCCAAGAAAATCCTGTTTGAAAAAGAGCTTTCAATCCAGTTCCTCGAGGTGCAGTGCAAAGATGGCAAGGCGATCCTGTTCGGGGTAACTGGCTCGGAAGTGCTCTGCCGACAGGCAAAAGAAGCGGCACAGGAAATCGAGGGCGTCAAAGAAGTGGAAAACCGAATCCAGGTGATCCGGGAACAGCCATTCCGAAGAATGTGAGGAAGAGACAACTTTTTAACCACGAAATTCACGAAAAGGCACGAAAATTTTTTATAGGGTTGCTGCTCTGACGGATGAAATGGCACGCGGTTTAAAAGGTGGCGTAACCGTCCCGGTTGTGATTTCTGATTACTCTTCCATGCTTGAGCGTTCTCAGGGGGCAGGGTGGCGTCTTCTGTCTGACTTGTCCGACCTGTCTGACCTGTCTGACCTGTCCGACCTGTCTGACTTGTCTGACTTGTCTGACAGGTCGGATGGGTGTATAGTTTGTTGTTGAGGATTTTGAAAAGTCAAGGGATATGGATTTTTTACGGTTATCTGGCAAGAACATTGTTTTGATGGGGGTTGCGAACCGTCGCAGCATCGCCTGGGCAGTGGCGGAAGTTTTACGGGAGGCAGGGGCAAATCTGGTTTATGTTTTCAAAGATCGGGAGTTGCTCGAAAAGAACCGTGCTTTGATTGGCGCAGAGGCACCTGCCCTGGTTTGCGATGTGGAATCCGAGTCGGAAATGGCGGAACTGGGGGCGTCCGTCGCGGCGCAGTTCCCAGTGGTGCATGGCCTTGTCCACTCGCTTGCCTATGCCAATTTCAGCGAAGGGATCAAGCCCTTTCATGCAACGCTCAAACGCGATTTTCTGCAGGCAGTCGATATCTCCTGTTTTTCACTGGTGCAAGTGTGCAATCAGCTGAAACAGCTTTTCAGT
>JAPXLT010000417.1:0-2960 GCA_033809415.1 Lentisphaeria bacterium | reverse complement strand
AACAACCCCCATAAAAAATTTTCGTGCATTTTCGTGTTTTTTCGTTGTTAAAAAATGGGTTGTGGGCGAAGCCCACGCCAAGCCTGTTCGTGTATTTCGTGGTTAAAAAATCCTAGCCCCCTGCACCCTGCACCCTGCACCCTGCACCCTGCACCACGCACCACGCACCCCCGCACCCTGCACCCTGCACCCTGTCCCCTGCACCCTATATTCCTCCCAGCCCTGCAGACAATGGTGCCAGGAAACGCGGGCAAAGCTGCAACGCTTTTTCCAAAAAGAGATTCCTGCGCAGCAAAGCGGCCGCCCTTGCTCCTGAATATTCATCGAGGGTCGAGATTTTGATCTGGATTGCCCCGCCTGGGTTATTGAAGCATCGCAGGGCAATGGCGCGTCTGACGGCATCCAGCAGCATGCTGCCCAAGCCAGCCAATTCGCCGGACAGGACAATCATCTGCGGATTAAGCAGGGTTGTCACCATTGCCAGAACCGGTGCAATGCGTTCACAGGTCTCCTGAGCCAGCACTTGCGCCGCACGGTCATTGTCATTGGCCATGCGGACAAATTCCGTCAGCGTAAACTTGTTCATGTCCATCCGGGTCGACACTCCGCTGACAGCCAGCTCCTGCATCATCTGACGCAATGCCGCCGCACCGGCCACCGCTTCGAGGCACCCTCGGTTGCCGCAACGGCAACGACGTCCGCCGGATGATAGCACGATATGTCCAAGTTCCATACTGGAACAATGATTGCCAACCAGCAATTCCCCCCTGCTGATATAACCACCGCCAATCCCTTCACTGAAGTGGGCATGAAACAGGGTGTCCGGAAAATCCGGCTTGCAAGCTAGATATTCCCCATACGTTCGAATCAGAGTCTCCGGAGCAATCAGCGGAGTTCTATCCCCGGTGCTTTCGCGAAAAAAGTCGAAGACCTGCACCTGTTCCCAGGCCGGCAGATTCACCGTCTGCAAAGTACGCCCGGTTTTCATATCGATGGCACCGGGATCGGCAAAGCCGACCATGCCTGCGCCACTGGACATGCGCAAATGCTGGAAGACACTTACCAGCAGGGAACAGATCTTTTTGCTCGAGGAATCCGGCTGCACCGCAACCGACTGACGCCGTTCCTCGATGCCCGCAGCATTGATCAGAACCCCATAAATCCGGCTCGGTGTCAACTCGAGGCCAATGAAACTGCCCGCCTTTGGATTCAAGGTCAGCTCCGAGGCTTTTCGCCCGGTATGCCGTCCCTGCCGATCCGGCTCGCAAATAAAGCCCTTCCGCTTCAAGCGTTCCACTACCGCTACCAGAGTCGCCGGACGAAAACCGTAATCGCGGCTCAGCTGACTGCGAGTCGCGCTGCCATTGCGAATAATCTCAGAAAAGACAGCTTGCATGACATAGGTATTGTCACTCATCAGCAAATTCCCTTGAAAATACCAGACGCCCCGCCCTGCCCATAATATAACCGGACTTGAACTCTGAATGATAAATCCTACCCCCCCGCACCCTGCCTCTGTCATTCAGCAGGAAAAGACGAAAGACACCTTCACAACCGGGACGGTTGCGCCACTTTTTAAACCCGCACCCCGCACCCTGCACCCTGCACCCTGCACCCTTAAAGCAGCCATGCATTTAATTCGTTTTTGCATTTCTCCGTATCGATCACCCGATCATATTCGCAGAGGTCGAATTTTTCCCGTATAGCAATGCCGCCCATGGAGTCGGGGTATTTGTCCGCGATCTTTTTGAGACGCAGGAAGGCATCCCGGATTGCTGGTAGGTTGTCCCGCAGTTGCTTGACAAGGTCAATGGTCTGTATCCGCTGTTCCGGAACTGTGCACTCGTAAACTTTCATTGCATCGAAAGCGGCGCGGATGAGCCGCATCAGCGGGATGGCCTTTGCAAAGGCAGATGCAAAGTCTCCAGTAACGGAAAGGTCCTGGTCATCCGGGAAGATACGGGCAGGGTCGATATGTTTCTGCTGCCAGCTGTCATGGCGGTACTTGTCACGCACGTCCTTTTGCCGGAAGTCTGGAATTTCCATCGGCTGCCCTTCGGCTTCCGCGCTCCTAAGCGCTTGAATACCCGCCAGCGTCACATCGGAGGCGGAATAGATGTCCCACGGCGCTTTTTCTCCAGTCAGAATCTGGCGTGCGAAGTAATAGAGTTCCCAGAAATCGCCGCCGCCGTGTCCGGCTTTTGCCGCGATTTCTCCGAGTTCCTCCCATTTCGCATCGACGCTAATCAAATGAGCTGACCCGGTCGCGCCGACTTTGAGATTGAAACGAGGATAAAGTTCCGCCGCCGCCTTCGTGCCAAAAAGCCGTTGATTGTGACTGTCGGCAGTCGTTCCACCCATCAAATTGCGCATGATTCCGCCATTGCTCATGTGAATGAGCGAAGGTGCGAATGCTCCCAAGTTAGGCAGAATTCCATCGATTTTACGCCCCTTGCCGTGCACCGTGCCGAGATTGAGCACATCCGCAGGAAAGGCGACGACTTTTTCAGGGCGGAGTCCAGTAATGACCATCACCGGACCCAGCGAATGGGTGCAGTAATAGTGATAATTGAGCCATCCGCGCCAATGGTGAAGCTGGTTGCCAGGATTCATCGGCTGTCCATTCGGATAGCAGACACAAGGATTCGCACCGCCGTGCACGTATTCGTATTCCGCGTAGGTCATTTCCCCGAAGAAGCCCTCGCGGTAGAGTTTTGCCAGATACATGTTTTCCTTTGTAAAAGGATAATTTTCAGCGAGATTGTAGACTTTTCCTGTCGCTTCAACGGTTTCGACGAGTTCGACCCCTTGCGCGGGCGTCAAGAAGGCGGTCACTTCACTCAACACGTGTTTTCCCGCCCGCAACGCTTTGATGGCGTGCTTAGCGTGGTCGGGGCAATAGGTGGCAACCAGCACAGCGTCGAAATCATGCGCCAGGAATTCATCCTCGTCGCCAGTCA
>JAPXLT010000416.1:0-3010 GCA_033809415.1 Lentisphaeria bacterium | reverse complement strand
GGACGACGCCCGGCTTCGCCGTCCATGCCGAAGTTGACGTAGGCGATGGCGCGGATGCCGTATTTATGCAAGGCGTCCGCCAGCCCTTTGGTAAGATTGATGTTCAATCCCGGGTGCATGACGCCGAAGCGGGTGGGGTGAAAGCAGAAGCCGGTATGATCCTTGCCGAAAATGATCACTTCCTCGATACCGTTGTCAAAAGCCGTGCGAGCGATGGCATCCATGTCGGGGTTGCCGCCCAGCCGAATCGCGGCGCGGCTCTGCAAGCCGATGCTCCAAGTAATTGGCTTCATAAACTACCTCATCGTCAATGTAACCATGACAACTTCGAAAAAATGTTTATACTGACGAAACTATAATTATAAAAACTTGGAAAACAAGAAAATAAACATTATTTTATCATTGGAAAACATTAAAAACTTCTGGAATCGAAGAATTGCTATGAAAGTCATCCATGGCGCTAATATTATTCGCAGGAAACGGTTGGCTCATTAAACATAAATTTAAAGCTAAACAACGAAAAGCGCGAAAAGACCCGAAATTTTCGTGTCCCTTCGCGCTTTTCGTTGTTAATTTATTTTATTTACGGATCAAGATGGCCACGTGGTCGCTGGGCATGCGGATTTCATATCGGCTGATGCCATCGCTTGTGAGATGCTTGACTAGGGGCGACTCGAGCAATTGTCCCTGCCCATCGTACACTTTGACTTCCGCCTCGCTGGCATCATGCCAACCGAAAATCCCGGAAAGATTGGTAACGATGCGCTCCTCACCAATCAGATAACCCGGACGCAGCTCGATGGGCGTGAACGGGAAGCAATCCAGCGTCCAGGGGCCTGACCAAGTCATTGCCAGGGCGCCGAATCCCAGATTGTGGCGAAAATGCTCGAAGCCTTTGAGTCCGCGGTCATAGCTCCAGCCCAGGGGTGTGGCGAGATGTGCATTGATCAGGCCCACTTCACCCATGCCATGTTCGACAAAATGCGGGTAATGATGATTCAGCAGAGTACGGGTCGCCGGGGGGCCGTTAGCCATGAGTTTTTTATCCCGGCTCTTCAGGAAAGCGATCAAGTCCTCCAACCAGGGTTTCGTCAGCAAATTGGGGATGCTCAAGGCCTGCTTCACCTCGTGGGTCTCGGGGTCCAGTTCCACGGTATGCTGGTCCCATTCGCTGTACGGTGCCCATTCGGTGACGCTCAGGCAAATTTCATCCATGTAGATATGGGCATCCAAGTCATCGACCAGATAGCGGTAGACTTTGGCCAGTTCGCGCCCGTAGGAATTATTCGGAGTGGGAAGATAACGCCCATAAATTTTGGATTTTGCGGACAGGGTCCGGCTTTCCGGATCAATTGCTTCGCTGTCCTGATATTTGTTCTGGTGGCCGAATTCGGAGCAGAGGTTTTTATGCATGTAGGCATAGATCGGAATTTCCGGAGCGGTTTTTTTGAAGGCGCGGATCATATTTCCGGTCATATTGCCCCACCATTTGAAATGCAGGATGGCGGTGCCATGTCCAAGAAACGGTTTTTCCGGCGTTGCCTTCGAGGCAGGCACGGTGATGTCACTGGCGACATGGGTCATCAGCATCCGCACCGGGCGTTCCTGCAAGAATTCCAGGACTTCCTTTTCGCCGACATCCTTTTTCATCCAGCGTTGCAGGGCTTTGCCACCGCCCATGTAGGGAAATGCAAGCACCCCTGGCAGAGTGAAGTTGCAGTTCCAGTCCCGGCGCACTTGATTGATCAGGTCATAATATTTTCCACCTGGGACGATATGGATGCTCCACTCCAACGTATAACTTGCCCGAGGTGCCAGTCCAAAGCTCCGGTTGCCCAGAATGATCCCATCCTCGTCACTGCGATAGTACGCCTGGCATCTGAGAACATCGTCCTCCGCAAAAATGCCGATGCATCCCGTTTGCATTTCAGCAATAATGCTCGGATGTGTGCTGCATCGCATCTCTTCCAAGCGGGAATCCAGGCCGCCGCGTAAGACTTTTTGCGGTTTTTCCGGGAGTTGCAGGCGGTTTTCCATTGCGATGCCGGTAATGCTATCGCGCTTGTTGGTGAAAGAATCATACACTTTCAGGCAGGTATCTCGAACTTCGATTCGGCGCCGCAGACGGTAATGGGGCGTTTCCCAGGTTTGCTCTGTGCTGCTGTTTTTCTTGAAAGTTCCCATGGGCCAGGGCAACTTTCCGGTTTCCAGCCATTTCCCTTCCGGCAGACTGAAACGGCTGTATAGCGGATAGCTCCTTGCGCCCTCCAGAATTTCCGGGATTGCTTTGTCATTCACTTGAAGTGCAAGGTTAACCTCAGGGGGGCTTTGCAGTTGGTAGTCCGGCACTTCACCTTCCGGCGCCGGTTTAATCAAATGCGCCGGATCATTGATGCGGGGCTGTCGGTTCTCGTCAATTTCAATGCGGATATTCCGGAAGATCACTGCGGCGAAGATGGTTTCAATGCCGATTTGGTTGCTTCCGACATGCTGCGTGAGTCCAGAGAGATCGAAGACGAAACGGTAAGGTTCCTGGTCATCCTCGTAGAGGCCATATTTGAAGCTGGCATCGGTTTTGATCTGGTCGGAAAAGTCTGGGGAATACATGATATTGTAGACATTGCCGTCCACTGGCGCCCATTGGCTTCCGCCGCCACTGCGTGTTTTATACGCCAATGGCTTGTTGAGCAGCCGGTTTCCAGTGACGCCCTGACCATTTACGGTCAATCGCAGCCCATGCGTGTAGCCAAAAAGGGTCTCCCAGTCGAAACGGGCTTCCAAATGCAAGCGCACCTGCCTGGTCTCGGCATCTTGCAGCCGAAAAGAGTACGTTTTGGGTTCTTTCGGGGGGATACGGCATTGTTTTTCGAGTTCGATGATGTCCATGGCCTGAAGTGATGTCAACAGCATAAGCAATACGATTCCTATTCTTGACAACATGTCTCCTCTCCTTGATAATGAAAAAACAAATGGTTTTTGAACAGCTCCTAACACCCGCTCATCTTGTTTT
>JAPXLT010000415.1:0-3018 GCA_033809415.1 Lentisphaeria bacterium | reverse complement strand
CACCGAAAAATCAAAAAGTTCAAAAAAAATCTCAAAAATGAGAAAGGCTTTCAAGGCCAGCAACTTGCGCATCTGGTTTTTGAAAATCTTTCCCAAAAAACAAGAAGTTTGGGAATAGTAGTACGAAATTTTTGCACAGGAAGTACGATAGTGAATTTGAATGATTACCGACCGGTGCCTTTTTATTTCATCAATACGACAGACCCTGCGGAATTGGATCGGGAAGCGGCACATGAAGCGATGCAGGCTATGAAAGCGGGCGGCTTCGGCGGCCTGGTTTTCTTCAACAAGCCTCCTACTGGCTTTTCGGCGGAGGAATATCTCGAGGACTTCTGGTTCGAAGTCACCGAAAATTTTCTGTTGGCAGCCCGTGAATTAGACTTGCAGTTCTGGATCAATGACGGCTTTAATTTCCCGCCAGGCGACGCGGCCGGTCGCATTGAAAAACGGCAGCCGGATTTGCATCAGCAATATCTCTGGCTCGAGGAAGACGGGCGCGTTTCGGTACGGAAAGCCGACTGGGGCTTCCCTGCTTTCGAGGAAAAAGAAAGCTCGCAGCTGTTTATCGAACTGGTCTATGAAGAATACCGGAAAAGACTCGGAAAATATTTCGGTAATGGGATCACCGGCTTCTTCTCCGATGCCGATAACCGCAGATGCAATTTCAGTACTACGAAAATTTTAGGCGGGCGGCAATATTTTCCCTGGTCGCGACATTTTAGCGAAGAATTCCGGCGCCGTTTCGGGTATGCCCTCGAATCGCATCTGTCGGCATTGTTGAAGGGGGAAGCCACGCCGCAAGTCCGCCGTGACTACTGGCAGCTGGCCAGCGATCTCTACCAGCAGTGGTTTGCCAACAATTATCAGTGGTGCCGCCAGCATGGGCTGAAATACTCTTTCCATACCTCGGATACAGGCCCACTCAGCTGGCAGGAATGCCCACGCAGCTCGATCTTTAGCGAAGGTCAGCCCCTGAAACTGCTTCAGCATGCCGATATCCCGGGAACCGACCATGAACTGCTTGCCCTCGATGGCGGAACGCATTATGATGCAAGGCTGTTCTGGCCAAAGGTCAGCTTCGGCAGCGATGACCAGAAGCTCCACAATCCGGAATTCAGCGTCAGCAAATTCGATCTGCGCGCCAAATATGCCGCAAGCGCCGCCTTTCTCGGAGGGAAAAAACGAGCGCTCTGCGAAGCCTTTGCAGCGACCAACTGGGGAGCAGATCATTCCTGGCTGAGGCGAATTGCCGCCTGGCAGATTTTGCAGGGCATCAACTTCTTTGTGCCGCATGCCGTGCATCACCGCGTGCATGGCTCGACGAAATACTTTGCACCGCCGGAATTTTTGTATGGCAGCCTGCGGCATGGCTTGCGTGAATTCAATGATTGGCTGGCGCATTTCTGCCAAGTGGCCAGTCAGGGAGATTACATCGCGGAAATAGCCGTCCTCGACCCGACCGAACAAATCTGGGACGGGAGAACCGATACTAGCGCCTTCTTTGAGCTTTGCGACCGACTCAACCGCCAGCTTCGAGGATATGTCATCGCCGACTCGTCCGATGCCGCAAAATTTCCTCATTGCATTGATGCTTTTGCGACGGGACACGGCAGTCTTCCTGAAGCCCCGTTCAGCAGCGATGTGCTCGCCTTTATGCCAAGACGCCTGACCGACGGCAGCAAATTCCTTCTGCTCGGCAATGTCTGGGGCGACACTCTCTGGCGTGGAAGCATCCCCTTTGACGGCAAAAATTACGAGCTGGAACTGTACCCGGGCGAACTGGCTGTCCTAGGTGGTACCTGGGAACAATACCGAAAGCCGGTCGAATTGCCGATTCTGCGGGAACTCGATGGTCCCTTCCAAGTACACTGGGAAAGCCCGAATCGGATACCGTTGCGTAAAAGCTGCTGCTGGAGCAACAACACGGATATTCCAGGGATGACCATCCAAGTGCCCATCGCCTTGCGCGGGGCGGTACTGCTGGATCAGCAGCCGCTCGAAGGCGGCGAACCCACCCGAGTTTTTGACGATCCGTACTGGCGCTATACGGTCGCCGGCAGCGCCGGGACACATGCACTGACCATCCCTGAGTCCATCGCCTTTTCCGAACCGGTCTATTTATGCGGCGACTTCGAGGTGCATTTGACAACGCAGCAGGATTTCCACCGCTCTGTATTTCGTTTTTATCATTTAGAGCTATTCGAGCCGGAAAGCTTCACGCTGGAGCTTTCTCCGCGTAAAAACCAGCTGCTGCCCGGCTCCTGGGCCGATCAGGGCGCTCCATTCTATTCTGGAACGGTGACCTATGACCTGGAAGCCGAGCTGGACTGCCCCAATGTCCGCCTCGAATTGCCTGAAGTTGTCGGCACCTGCGAAGTCCTCTGGCAAAATCAGCCCCTCGAACGCCGCATCTGGGCACCCTATCATTTCGACCTGGGCGAATGGCGCGGCAAACAGCGCCTGCAAGTCCGAGTCCATAATACCTTGGCCAATCAACTCGAAGCATATCGTGCACCTTCCGGCATCCTGAAGCCGCCACGCCTGCTCGAAAGGATTTTTTAACCACGAAAAGACACGAAAAGGCTTGGCGCGGGTTAGCGCCCACAACCCATTTTTTGTCCACGGAAAGCACGGAAAACTCGGAAAATTTGTAGGGTTGGTGCTTTGACGGATGAGATTGCTCTGCCAAAATTCTTGCGTGTCAAGACCGGCTTTACGCAATTGCGTCGGAGGCATCCAACGCCGGAGGCGTGGCACCATGAGTAACCCCAGGTGAAGCGGAGCGGAACCTGGGGCATGGCATCCCACCACCACCAAAGCCTCGGAGAGGCGGCACATGAACCGGCGCCAACAATGCGCGCTGGAAGCAATGGGAAAACGTTGGCTTGCGCGTCTTCATTTGCCGCCACACATCCAAGCTGCGACAGCGCCGCCTCGATGCGGCGCAATGGTTTTGGGTGGGTTCCGACCCCAGGTTCCGCAGTGCTCCGCACAGCTTCACCTGGGGTTACTCATGGT
>JAPXLT010000414.1:0-3018 GCA_033809415.1 Lentisphaeria bacterium | reverse complement strand
ATTCAGCATCGCTCACCGGAAAGGAAAAGGTCGCTGGATCGGAACGGCTGACGATAATTTCATCTGCCAGATTCAGGGTTTCCACTGCCGCCGAAAGGCTTATGGCGGCAAAAGCCAGCATCAGCAGGGCTCGTCGCAAAGCCAGTAAAGGTGAAAAAGAAGACATGCGCATGTTTTCCATCAGAAAGTGTAAAACTCAACATTATTATGTTCGTTCTCGGTCAGGCTTTCGAGATGTCCGTCGAAAAAGATGACATTCCCTTTTCCACTATGCACGCCCCAGAAGCTGCCCATGTATGGATTCGTTGAAAAATAAGTTTCAAGTGTCGAGCGGCGGTAAAGGTAGTAATTTTGCGCAGCTTTGCGGGCAGGATAATAGTAGCCGTTGTCAAGCGTGAGATAAAAGAAACGAGCCGGACGTCTCACCTTTCCAGGCTTGCGGTAATAGCTCACGAGGTATGAGGCATCCCCGAAATTGGTGGTTTGCGCCGTCGTATAGTTAATCGTACTGCTACCCAGTGATCTCGCCGTTGGACAAACCGCGTTTTTTGGATTTGGATAACGGCTGCCAAGATAACCAAGTTCTCCCAGTGCATACGGCCAGACGGACAGTCCCCCATTGGCATAGCAGCGCGAAGCGCAGACGTACTCCCATTCGTCCATGTAAAAAGAACCTGCCAGGAAAATCTGCTTCGATTTATTTGCGCATTCGATGCGTCGGGCTGATTCCCGCGACTTGGACAAGGCCGGCAGCAGCATCGAGGCCAAGATTGCGATGATGGCGATCACGACCAGCAGTTCTATCAAAGTAAAGAAACCTGACTGGACACCTGGAAAATCATTCTTCCTTTTCATAAGCGCGTTCCTTTTTGTTGTTGTCTGGGACTGGACTCTCTTAATACAAGTTTTACTGGAATTCGAATATTACGCAATTGCTTATCCCTAGATTTTTTCTCGATGTGCGCAATCAGCATCCGAGTGATTTTTTCGCCCATGCCTTCAAAATCCTGTGCAATGCTGCTCAGGGAAGGCTCGCAGATGGCGGCCAGGGCCAAGTCCCCGAAACCAATCAGATGAAGGTCCTGCGGGACTTTCAGGCTCGCATTTCGAGCCTGCTGCAGAAGTTTGAATGCCGCCAAGTCGGAAATGCATAGCACCGCATCAATCCCGCAGGTTTTGATCCGGGCAAGTTGTTTTGAAAGGCAGGCGCGCCGCTTGCCGACAACACTGCGCCCGTCTATATAAAAAAATTCGGCAGGCTGCCCTGGGAAATACAGCTGCATTCCCTCTTCATAGGCATTTTCACGACAGCGCAAATACCCTGTCATACCCGTTGATTTCGTATGCTGATAGCTCAAAAAGGCGGGTTTTCGGCGGCCGCAACTGCGCAAATGCTCCATTGCCGCAAGAATTCCCTGGCGGTCATCGGTAGTCACACCAAAAGCATCGCCATGGCATAAATTCACAAAACCATAAGGAATCCCATTTTCCGACAGTTTCTGGCAGATGCCCTCGACACCCTCGAATCCGGCCGTATGGAAAACCACCCCTGCAGTCTGCCACCCCAGGATCTTCTTCAATACCTGGTCTTCATTGCATCCAGCCAGATGATGCAGAGTGACCGCATATTCCAAAGACGAGGCCGCATCAAAGACACCATTCTGAATGCGACCAGTATACTCGATGCTGCCCATCTCACTGGTTACAAAAGCCAATACCTTCCCATGACGACGAGAGATCGAGGCGGCAAACTCATTCCGACAATATCCTAAATCATCCGCAATGCGCTCAATGCGATCACGTGTCTCTGCACGTAATAAAAATGACTTGGGACGACGGTTCAAAACATGAGACACAGTCCCAATGTCAACACCGGCAGCCAAGGCTATGTCCTTTAAACGGGCAGCGGACATCAAAAAAAACTCCTCGAAAAACAACCACGGAAAAAGACGATCCAAACGCTTGGATAAATTATAAGCCGTTTTTTTTGTTTTTCAAGTTACGCAAGTTTTTTTCCGATTGCGGGAAACTCTTTTTGAACAACGAAATGCCCGAACGGTTCCGAAAAAATTTTCGTGTTTTCCGTGTTTTCCGTGGACAAAAATAGGTTATGGTCCGGGGCAAGTTTCGTCTGTGTACTCACTTAGGGTCCAAGTATGCCACTACTGCGTGAGCCGAGCTGGAATTAAAACCGCAACGAGCAGCCTTGTAGCTGCCGCTCGTGGGTTGGTTTGGTCGGTTGTTGAACTCGGCTGCATTCATTTGTGCGACATGCCCGTCCATCATCAGAAAGTTAGCCTTACCCATGTGGCGGAATTTCATATAGCCGGTGACAGGGATCTCATAGGTGTTTTTCACGCCGGTGTCAGTAACGAAGAAGGCGTCCGAGGGTGTAGTCAGCGCTGTGGTACGCCGCCATTTATCGCGTACGGAATCGGTGGCGCCTGGATAACCTGACAGCGTAGAGTTGATGCCGTAGTGCGTATATTGATACTTCAGCGTGGGTGCCGCATAACTGCCAAAGCCCACTGCCTCACCAGGGCAGACGAAGGTGCCTGTGGTTGTGACACTGTTCGTGTAATACACGCCATAGCCCGGAGTTTTTCCGCCGCTGCCACTGAGCAGCCTGTACCAAGTGCGGATGGTACTATTGTCCGAACCGCGCGCCGGCACTATCCAGGCGTCGTTGTCATCGCTGTACAGCACTCCTGCGGTAAAAATCTGCTTCAAGCTGTTCGTGCAGGATACTGCCTTGACCCTTTCCCTGGCTTTCGACAAGGCCGGCAAAAGCATGCTTGCCAAGATGGCAATAATGGCGATGACCACGAGCAGTTCTATAAGGGTAAAGCGATGTTTCATTGTCAATTCTCCAGTTAAGAGTGCAGGATTTCCGCCAAGTATCTGTATAATCTAACATACACTATCAAATAATTCCATATCAAGTCGATATTTTTTTCGCCAATGAGCCGAGCAAGCCGTAATATGCAGGGTGCAGGGGGCAGGGGACAGGGTGCAGGG
>JAPXLT010000413.1:0-3071 GCA_033809415.1 Lentisphaeria bacterium | reverse complement strand
GAAAATAACTCCCGGTGGCAAGCGCCATCGGGAGTTTTTGCCGTTTTCCTGATCAATTTCCCGGAGCGAGAATAAAACCGCAGTTCATCTCTCTGCGTCTCCGTCCCGAACGAGCTTGCGGTTGCATCGGGAGCAACGTCCGTAATTGAGCAGGTTTCGTATAGCGCTCTGCGCCAGCTGACGCGAGCAATGTCAGACAACTGAACCTCTGGTTCGCGAAAACAAGCTTTGCTTTTTCTTTATCTGGTTGCTGGGAAATAGCTTAGGTGCGGCAAAAAATATATTAATTGAAATTTGACTTGTGAAAAGACAGTGGCACCTTATTGGCAGTTTCGGCCAAGAAACAAGCCAAAAAAAAGGAGCCACTGTGCAGCAGTTAATGTTAGTCCTGAACCCAGGAAATGCAACCCCGGTCAACGAAAAAGTATATGTCGAACGCGGCGAAGACAGATGGATTTACTACCATCTTGGCATTCCAGTCTATAGCCATCCTGCCAACTCCCGCCGCGAACTCTACTTTGTCCTTGTGGAGCTAATCAGAAATGGGCTTTGCCGGGAATGCGAGATTCTCAGGGCTTTCAATGTTCCCAAGCGGACTTTGAACAACTGGCGCGTCAAACGCGAGGAGAGCGGGCCCGCCGCCTTTTTCGCGCCACCGCAGCGGCGGAAGGGCGGCACCATCCTGACCCCCGATGTCCTGGCGGAGGCGCAGGGCTTGTTCAATGAGGGGAAAAGCTACTCCGACGTGTCCAGCCAGCTGGACGTCCGGGAGTGCACCCTGCGCAAGGCCGTCCAGGACGGGCGCCTGACAAGGTCGCCAAGGCGGGGCGGGACTGACAAGTCCCTGAGAACCGCAATGGACGCGGAAGCCGCCTCCGGCCTGGGAACCGCCTGCACAAGGGTCGATGAGCGAGTGCTCGCGTCCCTGGGGAAAATTCCGGATGGCGCTGCAACCCGGTTCGAGCATTCCCTGTCCGTCCCGTTCGGGGGAGTGCTCTGCGCCCTTCCGGCCCTGCTGGCGAACGGTCTGCTAGAGGGGGCGTCGCAGTGCCTTGGCGCCGTCCGCGGCTATTACACCCAGGTCCAAATCCTGCTGCTGCTCGGCTTCATGTCCCTCTGCCGAATTAAAAACGTCGCGCAGCTCGGGGGCAGGCCGCCTGGCGAGCTTGGCATCCTGCTTGGCACGGACCGCAGTCCGGAAGAGCACTGCCTCCGCCGGAAAATGGATGACATGGCCGGTGCCGGCAACGCCGAGGCCTGGGCCGCCCACCTTGCCGGCCACTGGATGGGAATGGCACCGGACAGCTGCGGGTATCTGTATGTGGACGGGCATGTCATGGTTTACCACGGCAGTCGGACGAAACTGCCCCGGCGCTACATTTCCCGGGAGCGCCTGTGCCTGAGGGGGGTTTCCAACTACTGGGTCAACGATGCGCTGGGGAGTCCGTTCTTCAGCGTCGAGCGGCAGATCGACGAGGGGCTGCTGGCGACCCTGCGCGGCGACATCGTCCCCCGCCTCCTTGCCGATGTCCCCGGCCAGCCTTCGGATGCGGAGCTGGCGGAAAACCCCCTTCTGTGCCGCTTTGCGATTGTCTTCGACCGGGAGGGCTACAGCCCCGAGTTCATCGGCGAGATGTGGATGAAGCACCGGATTGCCTGCATGACCTACCACAAGTTTCCTGGGGAGGGCTGGCCTGAGGAGTGGTTCGAAGAGAAGGAGGTGCAGCTTGCCCATGGTGAGATCGTCAAGATGCGTCTGGCGGAAATGGGCACGCTCATCGGTTCCGGCAAAAAGAAATGCTGGGTGCGGGAAGTCCGCAAGCTGACGGAATCAGGGCACCAGACGTCCATCATCGGCACTGTCTTTGAACCCTCAATGGCGGAGCTGGCACCAAGGATGTTCGCCCGATGGTGCCAGGAAAACTTCTTTGGATACATGATGCAACACTTTATGATTGACGCACTTGCAGAATATGGAACCGAGCCTTTCAGTGGCACTGAAAAGGTGGTCAACCCGGCATGGCGGGAACTGGAAAGCAAACACAGGTCAATGGCCGCGAAGCTGTGCCGCATGCGGGCCAGATTTGCTGAAATGTCATTAAAATATCCAGATGGAAATCGCGAAAAAACCCTGGAATGCGAAAGGCGCATGGCTGAACTGCACGAGGAAATAGAATGCTACGAAAAGGCAATTGCCGACATCAAGGAGCAGAAGAAACAGACAAGCAGGCACGTGACCTGGGCCGAGTTGCCGGAAAAAGAGCGATTCCCGCGGCTTACAACATCGCGAAAGCGCCTGTCCGACACCATAAAAATGATAGCCTATCGCGCCGAAACGGCGATGGCCAACCTGCTTGTCGGCGCCTCGGAAATCTCCATGACGGAGGCGAGACGGCTCCTCCGGAACCTCTTTGGCAATGAAGCCGACATCATACCGGACGCCAAGGCCGAGACGCTGCGTGTCGTAATTCACGGGGCGGCAACCCCGGCAGCGGACAGGGTTCTTTTCACGCTGCTGGAGCTGCTTAATCAGACTGAAACGATTTATCCGGGAACTAACTTGAAAATGATTTTCGAGGCGGCTGCGGGCAAAATAAAATCATAGAAAACGCGAGTTGGTGCCAGTCTAACTTCACAGGGGTTCAGTTATCTGAATGTGGGCACTTTTTCGGGACCCGGGCGAGTTTCTTCAGTCGAAAATCTTGCCAGATAGTTATTGCGTAGATTGCGCCTAACGCCCACAGCAACCGCCAGCATTTCAGCAAACTTCCCAGGAGAAACATTGGGTAGAGTACTGCTGCAACAATTGCGGACCGCGATCTCCCTGTCTCATACCGTTTGACGGCATGCCAATCGAGCATATCCGGCGTATCCGGCTCATTGGCAAGCTCCAGCAGCTTTGCGCCGCATTCGGAACAACATCCCGTCCTTCGAGCGATAGAAGCGGAAGGAATGCAGCCACATTCAGGACAATAGATAAACTGCTCTTTCGGGATAATTCGCAGAGAACGACAGACGCGCGTCATCCAAGGAATCGAAATCAGCGATGGAAGCACGGCCATTCCGATGAT
>JAPXLT010000412.1:0-3089 GCA_033809415.1 Lentisphaeria bacterium | reverse complement strand
GGTCTTGTCACACAAGAATTTTGGCAGAGCAGGCTCATCCGTCAAAGCAGCAATCCTACAAATTTTCCGTGTTTTCCGTAGACAAAAAATGGGTTGTGGGCGGCAGCCCACGTCAAGCCTTTTCGTGCCTTTTCGTTGTTAAAAATTTGGACTAGGTTGTGGCTGGATGGCGCTTCCGGTGGCATACCCGGGATATCGTTTCAAAGTCTGACTTCTTCCGGCCATGGTTCTTTTCGGCATGTGCCCCACAGGTGATTGATATAACTGAGGCTGTATTCATTCTGCAACCGATGAATCCAATATGCACCGGACTTGGTCACACGGTAGTCCCCGTTTTTGCGTTCAAGCAGGCCAGCCCATATCAAAGGGTGCAGCAAATGCCCGAACTCAGAATCCAGGGAAGCCGTTGCGCCAAAGACAGAGCGAAAGTCTGCATTGGTCATATTCAGCTCGTAAATTCGCCAGTAGAGCCAGTACGCCATTTCAAGCCGACGTTGCACAGGCATCGAAACCGCAACGGGGCGGCCTGCCGGCAGCCTGCTTGCGTAGGCTTTGACATCGAATGAGTTGACGTAGAAATCCGTACCGGTCATCGAGGCGGCACTCGGCCCGAAGCCAATGTAGTGGTGCCGTGTGATCGAGCTGAACTTTTCTTTTTTGGGTTTAAGCCAACTCCACACCGCACACCGATACAATCCATTTTGCTCGCAATGCTCATCGGTGAATTTCAACATGGTCTTGATCAGGCGATGCGGGGGGCGTGTCACCTGCCGGATGCCTTTTGACAGTCCCAGGTCAGAGTAGGGAAACGAGAACATCGGATAGGTGCTCAACTGGTCAACCCCAAGACCCACAACGGTTGTGACATCACGTTCCCAGTCTTGCAGACTCTGCCCAGGTAAGGCAAACATCAAATCGACGTTGACGGACTTGAACCCCATCGCCATGGCTCGCGTGACCGCATCAAGCGCCGTGTGCCCGTCATGGCTTCGCTTGATTCGTTCCAGCACGGCATCCGAAGTGGACTCAACTCCGATCGAGAGCATGGTTACTCCGATGTCTTTCAGTGCGGAAAGACAGTCACCATCCATGTTTCCGGGATGCAGCTCGACACAGATATCCCCGATGTTCGGAAAGCGGCCTTGCAGATGGCGCAGAATAGAAACGAGTCCGCGCCAGTTCACGGTTGGAGTTCCACCTCCTATATAGAGCGAGCCAAAACTTTGTCCATCCAAGTATGGCGCATACAAGTCGATTTCCTGTTTCACCGCCTGCTCATAAATCCTGAACAGATCATCGTCATACTCGATACGGTTGTACGGACAGTATGGGCACAGGTTCTTGCAGAAAGGGACGTGGAGATAAAGCCCCGGCGCCGTCAGTTGCCCCGGCCATTGCGGAAGCTGTCTCGTCATTCTGAAACGCCTTGCGCGACCAGTGACCAGCTTTTGTACCACTGGCTTCCATATAACTTTGCCTATCATCATCTGAGGCATTACCTCTTTTGTCTGCTGCCCAACTCGTTTTTCTGCAGAAAATCCGCTTTTTCGGGCTTGCAATCAATTTAACCGTTTGCGCTGGCATTATCAAGCGATTCGAGGCAAAAATCATTGGGGCTGCCTAGCGCAAGCGGGTGGATCAACAGACAGCTCGGAAAGCGCTTGAAATATTGCTTGATGCGGTTAGAGTATTCTTTGCGGAGCGCTTGCTTTATCATAGCACTGTTATTCCGTCAAGGTATCGCCCGTCTGGGCTATTCAGGTAAAAAGGGTCTGATCATGCATAAGTTACGTTGTCTGTTTTTCATCATCCTTATTGGATTGTCTCAAGCTTGCAAAAACATGAAAAACCAGTTCGAGCTTCAAACGGGCGATTTGCTGTTTTCGGTAGGGAAAGAGGAATCGGAATTGCTTGCCGCCATTCAAAACACCACAGGGCAAGGCAAGGATATTCCTTTTTCGCATGTTGGCATTGTCAGCATTGAAAATGGCCAGGCATACGTGCTGGAGGCCACCGATCCCGAGGGCGTGATCAAAATACCGCTGAAAGATTTCTTCGAGAAAACCGCTACTTTGAACAACAGGCATCTGATCGCCGTAGGGCGCTTGAAAAGCGAATTTGCATATACCATCGCCGACGCAATAAAAAATGCCGAGAAGCATTTGGGAAAAGGGTACGATTACGCCTACAGCGAAGCAAACGATCAGTTTTATTGCAGCGAACTGGTGCGTTTCGCATTTTTAGATTCGCACGGAAAACCGATCTTTGAGCCATTGGCAATGTCTTTCAAAGACCCCAAAACCGGCAATATTGACAGCTACTGGATAAAACATTTCGAGAAACTTGGCAAACCCGTTCCCGATGGCGAGCCAGGAACAAACCCCGCCGACATGGCACAATCGCCTATCATCAAAATCGTTCACAAATACTATTAAACCCGATTGGAAAACACGCCAGCTACGACCCATTTTTTAACCACGAAAAGACACGAAAAGACACGAAAATTTTTATAGGGGTTGTTGCTTCGACGGATAGGAGGGCATGCGGGGCAGGATGCGGATCGGGCGGATCGGGCGGAGAAAAAAGACGGAAATTGGCGATAGAATTTCTGAATGTTATGATCGGTATACCACCCAACTCTAAAAAAGTTCGTGCTTTTTCGTGCTTTTCGTGGTTAAGAACCTTTTTGGACGCCCTCTACATAAAACCCCTTGTGGACTGCGGTAATATCATTGTGTCGAACAAGACGATTTAATTCGTTCTGAAGAATCCGGTGCGGCATGGATGGAAATTCAGCCTGCACCTCCTTAAAGGAAAAAGTATATCTTCCAGCATACTCACGTTCACGTATCCAGTTCAATACTGACATTTTTTTTGCGAACCTCATGTAAATTACATTACCTTTGCTCTATAAAAGTAAAATAAGCCATATTTATGGTTCTGCAAATCCGGAATCTTGCTTATAAAAAATTTTCGTAATACTATTGCCCAACTTCTTCTTTTTTGTGCAAGATTTTTCAGAAAATCAATATCCAAGTCATTAGCACACAATCACTTGTCAAGCTGATCCGTCTGATTGTGGTGCCTTT
>JAPXLT010000411.1:0-3096 GCA_033809415.1 Lentisphaeria bacterium | reverse complement strand
AATACTCATTACTTAAGATTTTTTAACCACGAAATGCACGAACAGGCACGAAAGATTTTCGTGCCTGTTCGTGCATTTCGTTGTTCAAAAAGAATTCGGTTGCTTATCATCCAGCTTCGCCAACGTCTTACGGGGCTTTCTCTTTCTGGGAGTCGCCCGCCTGGCTTGGCACTGGGGTCGGGGTAATATTCGTGGATTGGCAAAACGGACAGCGCATCTGTTTCTCTTCGAACTCGGCGCATTCATCATCCGTCATATCACGTCGCGGCCAGAGTGTCAGGCCAAATTTTTCACGGCACTTGCCGCAAGTATAGGATGGCGAAGTTTCATCCCCGCATTCCGGGCAGTAGACATTGCGCATATCAAGCGTCCGCAGCGCTTTTGTATGTCCGTTATAGCAGGTGAACATTTGCAGAGGACCCTGCTCGTAGTGCTTGCGGATGACACTGCTACGCCCCCACCAGTAACCGCCATAACTAAGCGACACCAGCAGAAGAAGCCCGAAAACAGCCAGGGTGATCTGCTTTTTTAAAGGAAGCTTGCCGAAGGAAGACAGATCGAAGCTCTTGGAAGAACTGCCCGACAAGTATTTTTTTTCACCAAGTTTCAGCGTACCTGCAGGAATCGGGGCAGTTTGATTCTGCTCGCTGTCGGAGGCGGCGCTGGAAATCGTCGATGCCCTGCTGGTCTGCAAGGCGCTGACACCCGGCACTTCGGTCGCAGGCTTGCCGGCCAGCATGACAACCAGCTGATAAAAGATGATCTCCAAATCGCGCAAGCGCGGACGCGCATCATGGCGAACAAGGGTCATTGCCTCGATGGTGATCGCCAGCGGAGGACAGTTTTCCAGCGGATTCTCCTCCAGAAAATTCACCATGTTTTCACTGACGCGGCGGTTCAACTCCCAAGTGCATGGACGCCCGGCAAATGGATTTTCCCGTCGTGCCAGCACATAAAGCACCAGCCCCAGGGAATAGACGTCGCTTCGAACCGTGAAAACAGCGTTATCGACAAAGCTCTCCGGGCAGGTGTACGCAGCGTCCGCCCAGTAATAATATCCGGTACTGTCCGGCTTGTTGAAAGGGAGCATCGAGCCGAATTCGGTCAGATAATACTGATCTTTGTAGCAGAGAATATTCTCCGGTTTGATATCAAAATGCAGGACCGCCTGTTTTTTGATGGCAATCAGCGCACGGGTCACTGCCAGGCCAATCTTGGCAATTTCCGGGGGTTCGAGTTTGCGTTTACCCATCACTTCGTATAGGTTCTCGGCTTTACCGAGGTTGATCGCCATATACGCATAGCCATTCCAGCTGCCATGATCATAAAGAGTAGCCATCGACGGCACAGTGATCAACTTGTACCTCTCCGCCAAACCCTCGAACTCCTCCATGAATTCTGAAGAACTGGCCAGGGACTTGCGCAGCAGCTTGATTGTTACCGTGGTATTTGTCCTGAGGTCCTGCGCCAGGAAGACTACTGCATGTCGTCCTGCCCCGAGCATCTGGGTCAGTGCGTATCTGCGGTTGATGCACGCCTGGGACTTGATCAGGTCCATCGCTTCAGACATACGCCGCAGAGTCGAGCCTTCATCCTCGATGGCACGGGACAGCAAGGTGGGTTCGAAGGGCATCGCAAGGCAAATATCAGCACCGGCGATACGGGCATTGACCGCATGCATGCCGAACCCCTCTTCAAGGATAACCATAATGCGCACCAGCGCTTCACCTGCCGCCGCCCGTAGCAGCTTGGCATGCGGAATCGCCATTTTATGATTCAGCACAATCAAGGCCGGTCCATGGAGCGCTTCTATCAATTCCTGATCGCTATACTGCTTATATCGGAATATGCTGCTATCCGGATATTCTTTTTTGATCTGATCCGCACAGGGACATTCGACATCTGCTTCTTTGATGACCAGTATAATCATAAAGCACTATATTTCTTCAATGTCAGAACACCTTCCAATAGCTTTGCCCATGAATGAGCAGCCCCTGCCTGCTGAACAGTCAGCAAGCAATGCCGGACGTGTCCAGTAAACCAGTACAATACACTGCACAGATATGCGAAAAATCCCTGAAAGGCGGCTTTTTATTTCCCGGTAAGGGGAGGGAACGGTTCGGAACTGGCATTTTTCCACATCAGTTCCCGATTGGAATTGAGCAACCAGAGGTCGCACATATCCCGCTTGATTTGCACGTGTGTATCCAGCAAATAAACGATATTTATCGTATCGCAGTGTGCCGGGCCACAGCGGTCATAGATAACCGCATCCTTGATCTTGTTGGCGGCAATCCGGCGAAATTTCGGATTGGAAGGGTCGAATTTGCCATACACATTGATATTATTGCCATGGCCATTGTTTGTATTATTATTTTTTTCGATATCCTCGAATTCGCCGCCTGGCCAGTAAAGATAATCCGTTCCGCCATTCAGGGCCGCCTCATTTGGAAGCTTGTCTACCGTCTGCGGATTTCCCATACAACCTGAAATCCGCAGATTTTTATAGTACACAACGGACTCAACGCACCGTCCGTAACATAACCCCCTCTCCAACAAATCAAACGCCAAGCTTTATTTTCTTTCCGAACTCTTTGTAAACATCCTGCTGGAACTTTGTGGGGGCTTTGAGGAAATACATCTCCCTCTCCGTCTTTCTAATCTTCAGCATGCTTAGTTTGCGCAACACCTTGGGCAGCGCCACGTGGCTGCGGCTAAGAAAACCATCCAGTTTGCACAGCAGGTGCGAGCGCATTATCTGAGCCACAAACAACACCAGCATTTTACCTGCAAGCGCCTCGTCGGAGTGCACACGGATTCTATTGCCTTCCAAGTAGACTTTCAGCTGGTAGTACAGCTTTTCATCCGCATCCTTGGAGCGGTACAGGTAAAGCAGGTCTCTCGCGGTGAGCCGCTCGTCGGTTGTGAAGATGTAGAAGTATCCAAGGTCTTCCGTTTCAGCCTCGATCGCATCATAGTTACGCTCATACACAAAGCCTTTGTTTTCACCAGGTTTCAAGATAAAGAACTTCGAAAACCTTGTGTGCTGACTGCCTTTCGGCATTCTTTTCAGCTTCGCCATCTCCTGCTCAAGAC
>JAPXLT010000410.1:0-3169 GCA_033809415.1 Lentisphaeria bacterium | reverse complement strand
CTGATCTGTCGTCCGTGTAAAGTCCGTGTCCCGTCCGTGTAAAGTCCGTGTCCCGTCCGTGTAAAGTCCGTGTGGGTTGCAGGCGATCAGTCCGCGCCAAGCCTGTTCGTGTATTTCGTGGTTAAAAAGCAACGAGTATTGGGGTGCAGGGTGTGTTCAGTCGCGGTCCAGCAGATTGAACTTGAGAATATGCCAGATTGCCGCCACGCCATCTTTCCAGCCGATTTTCTTGCCCTGGCTGCCTGTTCGCGGTGCGTATTCGATGGGAACCTCGTAGATGCGGCAGCGGCGTTGCACTAGCCTTGCGGAGATTTCCGGTTCGATTCCAAAACGGTTGCTGGTGAGTTTCAGCGACCTGAAAATCTCACCGCGGATCATTTTATAACAGGTTTCCATATCGGTCAGGTGCAGGTTGGCGACCAGATTGAAAAAGCTGGTGATCAGCTTATTGCCATAATAATGCCAGAAAGTATCGACCAGCGTTGTGCTGCCGGAGTATCGGCTGCCGTAAACCGCGTCTGCCTTGCCTGCTTCAATGATGGCAAGCATGACGGGAAATTCGGTGGGAGAATACTCGAGATCAGCATCCTGGATGACGACGGCATCGCCTTTAACCAGACTTTGTGCAGTGCGGATGGCGGCACCTTTCCCCTGGTTGACCTCATGATGGATAATCACGAGGTCGTCCGAAGCGGGCATCGAGTCCAGCTTTTCCTTGGTTCCATCGCTCGAGCAGTCATTGACGACAATAAGTTGCAACTTGCTCACTCCGCAACGGCGTACGCGGTCAATGATTTCGAGAACCGTTTTTTCTTCATTGTAGACTGGAATGATAACGGATAACAGCACGTTTTGTCTCCTTGTTAGGAACAGATTTTCCGGTTGGGATGTTTGCCTAGGTTGCAGAGAATCTCATGAGGGATGGTGTCGGCCTTTTCTGCCAGCTCTGCTGCAGTGATGCATTCATCGCCCTGCCTGCCAAGCAGAACCACCTCCTCGCCGGGCTGCAAATCCGGCATATTGGCGATATCGACCATGATCATGCCCATGCAAACCCGTCCGCGCACCGGCAGGCGTCTTCCCTGGATCAGCACGTCTGCCTTGTTGCTCAGCTGCCTGGGATAGCCGTCTGCATAGCCTACCGGGATGACCGCCAGTCTGCCATCTTGTGGCAGCTGATAAAGTCCGCCGTAGGAAACCAGGCTTCCGGCTGGCAATTCTTTAACATCGAGGAGGCGGCTTCGGAAGGTCATTGCCGGTTGCAACAGGCTTCTAAATCCCGGCACTTCGCTATAACCATACAGGCCGATTCCCAGTCTGGCAAATGGGAGTTCCGGCGCAAGCTGATTTAAAATGCCATTGGTGGCACAGAGGTGGCGTTCGCTGCAGGAGTCCGGCAGCAGATTGACCGCTTGCCGGAAATTATGCAGCTGTTGCAAGGTCAGCGGATGTTGCGCTTCTGCGGAAATAGCCAAGTGTGAAAAGCAGCCGGTCAATTCGAGTTCCGGTGCCGATTGCAGGAAATTCAGGATGTCCGGAATTTGTTTTGGCAGGAATCCCAGCCGGCTCATGCCCGTGTCGATTTTCAGATGGATTTTGAAGCTGCATTTCTCTCTTTTTGCATAACGAGCCATCGCCTCGGCCTGCTCGAAACTCCAGCATGCGCCGGTGACCTGCATTCGGGCAGCAGCGGGCAGATCACAGGGCAGAATTCCTTCCAGAACCCAGATTCCGGCATTCACGCCGGTCTGCCGCAAAACCTCGGCTTCTGCAAGATTAAAAACCGCCAGCAGATCAGCGCCGGCCTTTTCCAGAGCCAAGGCTGCTTCGGGCAAGCCATGTCCATAGGCATCGGATTTGAGCACTGGCACAAATTGACAGTTTGGTTGAAAACGGCGAAAAAACTTCCAGTTTTGAACAAGTTTAGCGGTTTCAATGATCAGCTCAGATTGCGGCAACATGGACTTAAACCCTTCTGATGGGATGAGACATGGCCGAAGCGCTCGGACTGCAGCCAAAATATTTACGGAATACTTTGGCAAAATAGCTGCTGTCTTCATAACCGACTGCATAAGCGACTTGGGAGACGTTTTTTTGTCCTTCGCCGAGCAGGATTTTTGCGTTTTCCATTCGTATCATCGTCAGATATTCCGGCAGTGAGAAGCCGCTTTCGGCATTGAACACTCTCGATAAATGATACTGGCTGATGTCCAGCTCCTGAGCCAGGTCTTCGAGGGTAATCTGCTTCTGGTAATTTCGCTGGATGTAACCTTTCACTTCCTGAATCAGCCATAACTTCTTTTTGGCAGAGGAGGAAGTTTGTGCTTCTTCGGCTGGCTGGCTTCGGTTTTCGGAAACCGCCTTCAGGATGCTTAGCATAAGCGTATGGAAAATCGTCCTGCTGAGCAACTGGTCATATTCACTTTCGCGGAGCGTATCCAAGTAAAGTGCATCGCAATATTGCCGGATTCGGCAGCGCTGATCATCGGAAAGATCATGGATGACAGGAGCGGGAAGCCTTTTTTGCAATTCGTCTTCAGCCCCCGGCCAGGAAAAGGAAGCCATAAAGACTTCAAAATCCCGTCTCGGGTCGAATTTGTCACGATGCGGGGTATCCCGTGGGATAAGAACGATATCACCGGGACCGGCAGAAAAACTTCCCTGGTGAAACTCCAAAGTCAGGTGCCCGTGGCGAATGAAGTGAAATTCCCAGTCCGAATTGACGTGATAATGCGTTCGCCAGAATAAATCAAACAAGCGCACGCCAAACGAGCGCAAGTGAGGTAATTCGGCAAAGCATTCATTCATGGCAGTTCCCGTCAGAGCAAACAGAAAGTGGATAGTAACGATAATATATCATAAATTACAAATTGATTCACGAAAAACAGAGACAAAGCTTGGTGTGGGGCTGGAAAGTCTCGCGTCCACATTAGACCTTAATTTTCGTAATACTATTGTCCAACTTCTTCTTTTTTGTGAAAGATTTTCAAAAAGCTGATGCGCAAGTTACTGGCTTTGAGGTTCTTTCTCATTTTGAGAAGATTTTTGAACTTTTTGATTTTTCAGTGATGAGAGAGGGAAACCGGCTTCATGCCGGCGAGCCGCCGGCGCTCCATATCGCCTCCGACTGAAAAAGTAAAGCCGACCTTGTCACGCAAGAATTTTGGCA
>JAPXLT010000409.1:0-3202 GCA_033809415.1 Lentisphaeria bacterium | reverse complement strand
CTGCCCCCTGCCCCCTGCCCCCTGCACCCTTTCATGAAGATTTTCAACTGGTACATTGCAAAGAATCTGCTTTTGACGGTCGGGATGGCGCTTGGAATCCTGGTGTTTGTCATGCTTGGCACCCATTTTTTCCGGGCCTTTGATCTTCTTGCGCGTGGAGTTTCTCCGTTGCTGCTGGCGAAGATGCTGCTCTATCTGCTTCCGGATGTGCTGCGTTTTGCCTTGCCGCTGTCGATGTTGATTTCCTGTGTGCTGGTTTTCAGCCGGATGTCGGCAGACAATGAAATCAGCGCATTGCAAGCCAGTGGAGTGAGCATTTGGCAGATCATTTCGCCGGGCTTGCTGATCAGCGCTGTCCTCAGTGCCGGATGCTTTGTTTTCTCCATGTTTCTTTCTCCGGATTGCCGTTATCTGGCTCGCCAGTTGCAATGGGAGGCTCTGGTGAGCAGTCCGTTGGCCATGCTCGAACCGGGCGTGCCCTGCAAGCTCTCCGACAATACGGTTGCATACATCGGTGAAAAAGATGGCAATATCCTCCGCGGCATCCATCTTTTCGAGACCGATGCAGATGGCAGGCGCATCCGCGACATTACTGCGGAAAGCGGCTTTATCCTCCATGATCCTGAACAGCACAAAGTTGAACTTGTGCTGAAAAATTTTACTTTTGCCGAGTATGATTTGAACGCGGAAACAGCAGAGGATTCGACGTTTCCCTTTCTGCATTCCGAGACGATGACCCTTCCCCTGGACTATGCGTCTGCATCGAGCCAGAAGCCGCTTGCCCGCAAGCTGAAGATGATGAATCTGAAGATGCTTTTCGGGGATATGGGGCTGACCGAAAGTGCGGGGGAGAGCATCACCCGGCATCTGGTGGAATTTCATTACCGGCTGGTTTTATCGATGTCGCCTTTTGCTTTTCTGGTGCTGGGGATTCCATTTGGCATCCGCAACAAGCGATCCGAAACCTCGACCGGGCTGTTGATCTGCGTCGTGCTCGCACTCATTTTCTATGCGTTCTTGCTACTGGCTGACAGCATCGAAAAGTATGATCACCTGCACCCGGAACTGGTCTTGTGGATTCCCAATATCCTCTACCAGGTCGGCGGGCTGCTGGCCATCCGACGACTCGGCAGCCACTGAAACATACGCTTCACTTCTCGAAACAGGAAATTTGTTTGAAACACTAGGAACCCATGTCTGAATCGCTACAACATATTCGTAATTTCTGTATCATAGCCCATATTGACCACGGCAAATCAACGCTGGCGGACCGTTTTCTGCTTCATACTGAGACCGTCGAGACTCGCACATTCCATGATCAAGTTCTTGATGCCATGGATTTGGAGAAAGAACGCGGGATTACCATCAAATCGCATCCGGTGCGCATGCTGTTTCCGTCCAAGGACGGACAGACGTATACGTTCAATCTGATCGACACGCCCGGGCACGTCGATTTCAGCTATGAAGTCAGCCGTAGTTTGGCTGCCTGTGAGGGTGCTCTGCTGGTGATTGATGCGGCGCAAGGCGTTCAAGCGCAGACGATGGCCAACGTCAATCTGGCCATCCGGCAGCACTTGACCATCATTCCGGTGATCAACAAAATCGATCTGCCGGCAGCGGATATCGAGATGTGCCTGACCCAGCTCGAGGAATTGCTGGCGATTCCAAAGGAAGAGGCTCTGCTTGCCTCCGCCAAAGCGGACTTGGGCATCGAGGAATTGCTCGAGGCAGTCGTCGAGCGTATCCCGCCGCCGACTCATCAAGGAACGCAGTTGCAAGCCTTGGTCTTTGACTCGATCTTCGATGTCTACCGGGGTGTGGTGACTTACGTGCGGGTTTTCAACGGCCAGTTGCAGGCTCGCGACCAGGTTCGCCTGTTCAGTTCGGACCTCACCAGCGAGGTCAAGGAAGTCGGCTTTTTCAGCCCTGAAATGCGGGTTGCGGATAGTCTTTCCGCAGGAGAAGTCGGCTATGTTATTACTACCATTAAATCGCCGAGTGAGATCAAGGTTGGGGACACCTTGACTTTGGATCGTGATCCCTGCCAGCAGCCTTTGCCGGGTTTTCAACGGGTCAGCCCGATGGTTTTCAGCGGCATTTATCCGATCGATACGGCAGATTATGAGGCACTGAAGTTCAATATTGCTAAATTGCAGTTGAATGACAGCGCTTTTTTTGCCCAGCCGGAGAGCTCTGTGGCTCTGGGGGCAGGCTTCCGCTGCGGATTTTTAGGTCTTCTGCATATGGAGATTGTCCAGGAACGCCTGCGGCGTGAATACAACATGGATATTCTGCTGACTTATCCCAGTGTGATCTACCATGTTTACATGCGCAATGGAACCATGAAGGAAGTTGACAATCCTCTTTATATGCCCGATCCCAGTGAGATCGAGCATATCGAGGAGCCAATGATCAAGGCGCAGATCATTTCCCCCTCGACCTACATGGGGGCGATCATGAATCTGATCATGGAGAAGCGGGGGCTCTGCCTGAAAACCGACACGGTGGATCAATTGCATGTCATGATCACCGCCAGGATGCCCCTGCATGAAATCGTGTTGGATTTTTATGATAAGCTGAAGACGGTGACCCGTGGCTACGGCAGCATGGATTACGTCCCGGATGGCTACCAGCGCGGCCCGATGGTCAAGCTCGAGATCCTAGTCAACGGCGAACCGGTCGATGCCTTTGCGTCGATCGTTCACACAGATCGTGCGGTTGCACGTGCCCGGATGATCTGCGAGCGTCTGCGGGAGGCGATTCCCCCGCAGATGTTCAAAGTTGCCATCCAAGGTGCGATTGGCGGCAAGATCATTGCCCGGGAGGATGTGCGCCAGTACCGGAAGAACGTGCTTGCCAAGTGCTATGGCGGCGATATTACCCGTAAACGCAAGCTGCTGGATAAGCAGAAGGAAGGAAAAAAGCGAATGAAGGAAGTGGGCAATGTCCATATTCCGCAGGAAGCCTTTATCGCGGTTTTGCGCGCCTCGGAAAATTGACCCGGGGAAAACAATTTTTTTAACAACGAACCACACGAAAAGGCTTGGCGCGGACTGATCGCCCGCAACCCACACGGACTTTATACGGACGGGACACGGACTTTACACGGACGACAGATCGGACGGATCGCCATGTGCCAAGGTCGGCTTTACTTTTTCAGTCGGAGGCGATATGGAGCGCCGGCGGCTCGCCGGCATGAAGC
>JAPXLT010000408.1:0-3212 GCA_033809415.1 Lentisphaeria bacterium | reverse complement strand
CGAGGCTTTGGTGGTGGTGGGATGCCATGCCCCAGGTTCCGCTCCGCTTCACCTGGGGTTACTCATGGTGCCACGCCTCCGGCGTTGGATGCCTCCGACGCAATTGCGTAAAGCCGACCTTGGCACACAGGAATTTTGGCAGAGCAGGCTCATCCGTCAGAGCAGCAACCCATAGAAAAAATTTTCCGAGTTTTCCGTGCTTTCCGTGGACAAAAAATGGGTTGTGGGCGGCAGCCCACGCCAAGCCTTTTCGTGTGGTTCGTGGTTAAAAAATAGGTTGTGGGCGTCAGCCCACCTCAAGCTTTCAAGATATTTTCTTCAGCATTTTTTTCAGAAACTGTCCGGTGTAGGATTTCCGGACTTTTGCGACTTCTTCGGGGGTTCCGGCGGCGACCAGGGTTCCGCCGGCATTTCCGCCTTCGGGACCGAGGTCGATCAAGTAGTCTGCGGTTTTGATGACATCGAGGTTATGCTCGATGACCAGGATGGTATTGCCCTGATCGCGCAGTGAGAATAGCACCTCAAGGAGCTGCTCGATATCCGCTGAATGCAGTCCGGTAGTGGGTTCATCGAGGATATAGAGTGTATGCCCTTGTGGCCGCCGGCTTAGTTCAGTGGCCAGTTTTACGCGCTGCGCCTCGCCGCCGGAGAGGGTGGTAGCCGCTTGCCCCAGCTGGATATAGCCCAAGCCGACTGCACGCAGGGTTTCGAGCTTGCGGCTGAGACGCGGTATGGCGGAAAAGATGTCACAGGCTTCATTGACGGTCATCTTGAGTACATCAGAAATGTTGTTTCCTTTGAAACGCACGGCGAGCGTTTCGCTATTGTAGCGTTCCCCTTGGCAGAGTTCGCACTTGACATAGACATCAGGAAGAAATTGCATTTCAATCTTTTTTATCCCGTCGCCCTTGCAGTTTTCGCAACGCCCCCCCTTGACATTGAAACTGAAACGTCCCGGCGCATAGCCGCGGATTTTCGCATCATTGGTGGCAGCGAAAATCTGCCGGATCAGGTCAAAAAGCCCGGTGTAAGTTGCCGGATTGGAACGCGGTGTGCGCCCGATGGGACTTTGGTCAATGACAATCATTTTATCGACGTGTTCGAGTCCTTCAATGGCGCGGTGACGTCCAGGTTCCTCGGTCTTCATGTTAAAGTGCTTTCTGAGTGCACGGCAGAGGATGCTGTTGATCAGCGTGCTTTTCCCGGAGCCGGAAACACCGGTGACACAGGTGAAGGTACCCAACGGAATGCTGACATCGAGATTCTTCAGATTGTGCTCGGCAGCGCCAAGAATGCGGAGAGATTTTCCATTGCCTTTCAGGCGTTGCCCCGGCACGGCAATGTCTCGCTTGCCAGAGAGAAATTGCCCGGTGACGGAGCTTTCGCAGGCCGTGATCTGCTCCGGTGTTCCGGAAAAGACCAGTCTGCCTCCATTGCGCCCGGCGCCTGGCCCCAAGTCAACCAGCCAATCGGCTGCCCGCATGGTATCGAGATCATGCTCGACGACGATGACTGTATTGCCCAAATCGCGCAGGCTGGCCAGAGTTGCAAGCAGTTTTTCATTGTCACGCTGATGCAGGCCGATGCTGGGTTCGTCAAGAATGTAGAGGATTCCGACCAGGCCGCTGCCGACCTGGCTGGCCAGGCGGATGCGCTGCGATTCCCCACCGGAGAGGGAGCCGCTTTCCCGGTTCAGGGTCAGGTAATTCAGTCCGACTGAGCGCAGGAATCCCAGCCGCGCCTTGATTTCGCGGCATAGTTCGCTGGCGATGGCCTGTTTCTCTTCGGGCAGTTCGAGCTTGTCGGTGAAATTCCAGGCATCATCGATATTCATCGAGCAGAAATCATCGATATTCAATCCGTTGACGGTGACCGCCAGATATTCGGGCTTGAGGCGTTTTCCTTTGCAGTCCGGACAGACTTCGAAAGTCATGTGCTCCTGCAAGCGTGCGCGGAGATCATCGTTGTCCGTTTCCCGGTGGCGTCGCAGCAGATTGGGAATGATGCCTTCAAAGGGCTTCCGCCAAGTCTGCATTTTCCCCCGCATCCAGATGTCGAAATTGACGACTTCATCGCCGCTGCCGTAAAGCAGTATCTGCTGTATGCGCTCCGGCAGTTCTTGCCAGGGCGTTGTCAAGCTGAATTGATAATGTTCAGCGAGGCAGCGCAGGTAATGGTTGTAAAGGATGATGACCCGGCGGATGCCCCGCCGCCACAACGGAATGGCGCCTTTTTTGATCGATAGCGATGGATCGGGAATGACCGCCTCCGGCGTGAAGATCAGACGTTTTCCCAAGCCGTCACAAACCGGGCAGGCGCCGTATGGGCTGTTGAACGAGAAGTTGCGGGGGAGAAGTTCTCCGAAGCTCAAGTTGCAGTCGGGGCAGGCCAGATGCTCGCTGAGGGTCTCCTCCGACCAGCCGGTGGTAGCTGACGGGTCTTCCCTGAGTACAACTACCAGCCCGCCGCCTTTCTTCAAAGCCAGTTCGACGGAGTCGTGCAGGCGGCTTTTCTCAACCTGGCCAATCACCAGCCGGTCTACCACCGCCTCGATAGTATGACGAAGGGTCTTGCCTAATTTGATGTCACTGTCCAGCGAAGTGATTTTGCCATCGATGCGGGCGCGGACGAAGCCATCCTTGCGCATGGTCTCGAGGACTTCGCGATGCTCTCCCTTGCGACCGCGTATGTAGGGCGCCAGCAGCATGATTCGGAGGCCGTCCGGATCATTCGAGAGCTGCCGGCTGATATCCTCCGCACTCTGGGTGCGGATTTCCCGTCCGCATTGCGGGCAGTGTGGAAGTCCGCAATGCGCATAGAGCAGGCGCAGGTAATCATAGATTTCAGTAGTGGTGGCGACGATCGAACGGGGCGAACTGCCGGCGGAGCGCTGTTCGATGGCAATGGCCGGCGACAAACCGTCGATGTGTTCGACATCGGGTTTCTGCATGCGGTCTAGAAATTGTCGCGCATAAGCGGAAAGGCTCTCGACATAGCGCCGCTGGCCCTCGGCATACAAGGTGTCAAAAGCCAACGAAGACTTGCCGGAACCGCTCGGCCCGGTGATGACCGTCAGAGAATGCCGGGGAATGCGCAAGTCAAGATGCTGTAGATTGTGCTGGCAGGCACCGCGAATAACAATATCGTCCATATATTATCCTTACGGAAGGGTGCAGGGGGCAGGGGGCAGGGGGCAGGGGGCAGGGGGCAGG
>JAPXLT010000407.1:2831-3227 GCA_033809415.1 Lentisphaeria bacterium | reverse complement strand
CTTTCAGGGCTTTGCGGATGGGTGGGTATCCGAACCCAGGGCGTTGCCCTGGGCTGGTATGTCACGCCCCTTCAGGGCTAATCCCAACATCGCCGATCCGACCGATCCGTAGGAGAAAGCAACAAACCAGATCACAAATTCGCGTGCAATCCCATCTGTCAAAGCAACAACCCATAGAAAAATTTTCGTACTACTATCACTAGGTTCAGTTGTCTGATGTTGGTGAACAAGGCGTCTTCAATACTGCTGTGGGAGAGTTTTTTGATTTTCCGGCGATGGGAGAGGGAAGCCGGCTTCATGCCGGCGAGCCGCCGGCGCTCCATATCGCCTCCGACTAAGAAAGTAAAGCCGACCTTGGCACACAAGAATTTCGCCGGAGCAGGCTCATCCGTCGAA
>JAPXLT010000407.1:0-2821 GCA_033809415.1 Lentisphaeria bacterium | reverse complement strand
CCGAGATCTACACCTGACCGGCATCGTCGGCAGCGTCAGATGTGTATAAGAGACAGGAGCAGGCTCATCCGTCGAAACTGCAACTCTACAAATTTTCCGAGTTTTCCGTGCTTTCCGTGGACAAAAAAATTCTGTTTGCCGGTCAATGGAAAAAATCATCTGTTTTTTTAGGTTAAAAATCCTTTTGGGACGCGGTCAAGGTCAGTTTGATTTTTGATTGGTATTATGATTTCTATGTTTCTATGTTTCTGCATGATTCTTTATGATTCTGCTTGCAAAATCGTTTTTGCGACACTATTTTTTCATCGTGGTTCAAACAGCCTCCAAGCCCCAACCAACCAGGGGGCGAACCCCCCTTACCGCGTGCGCGAGGCGAAAGGAGGGTGCAGGGTGCAGGGGACAGGGTGCAGGCTGGGCACTATGGACGAAGTGGACAGAAGACAGGCACCCTCCGCACTACACATCCCACGACAGTTCTGACCATCGCAACCGGAACGGTTGCGCCACTTTTTAAACCTGCACCACGCACCTGTCATTCAGCAGGAAAAGGCTAAAGGCACCACACAACCGGGACGGTTGCGCCACTTTTTAAACCTGCCCCCTGCCCCCTGCCCCCTGCACCCTGCACCCTGCCCCCTGTCCCCTGCACCCGGGATGGTTGCGCCACTTTAAACCGGTTGCATTTTATCCAATGCTTGATAGAAGGAAAATAATATGTCCGTTCCCGTCAAATTAATCGTACTGGGCTGCGGTTCCAGAGGTACTGGTTATTCCAGCTATGCCGTGCAGCATCCCGATGAGGCGCAAATCGTCGCCATTGCGGAACCCCGAGATTTCTTTCGCAACCGTGTAGGCGATGCCAACAAGGTTCCGGAAGAAATGCGGTTCCGCGACTGGCGTGAGGCACTGGCTCTTCCGAAGTTTGCAGATGCTGTGCTGATTTGCACTCAGGATGCCATGCATGAGGAACCCGCCATTCGCGCTGCGGAACTTGGTTATGCGATCATGCTTGAAAAGCCCATGGCGCCGACAGCTGGCGCCTGCCGCCGTATTGTCGCAGCAGTGAAGAAGACAAACGTGCCATTCGCTGTGTGCCATGTGTTGCGATATACAGCCTATTCCCGCAAACTGAAGGCGTTGCTCGATTCCGGTGCTATTGGTGATATTGTGACTGTTCAGCACCTCGAAGGGCTCCAGCCCTGGCATCAAGCCCACAGCTTTGTACGTGGCAATTGGCGAAATGAGAAAGAATCCAGCTTCATGCTGCTGGCCAAGAGTTGTCACGACATCGATTGGTTGCGCTATATGGTTGGCAAGAAGTGCCTGCGCGCACAATCCTTCGGCAGCCTGTACCATTTCAATGCTGCAAATCAGCCGGCTGGTGCTGCTGACCGCTGCGTAAACTGCCCGGCCGGCATCGAGTCGCTGTGTCCCTATTCTGCATTGAAGATATATATGCGCGACCGGGTTTTCAAGGGGAACTTCGGTTGGCCGGTCAATGTTCTCACAGAGGAGCTGACTCGTGAGGGTGTCTTGAAGGCGCTGCAGGAGGGACCCTATGGTCGCTGCGTCTACGCCTGTGACAACGATGTGGTAGACCATCAGACGGTCAACCTCGAATTTGAGAATCACCGTACGGCAGGGATGACCATGACCGCATTCAGCGATGAAGGACGCCATACCAGAATTCTCGGTACTCACGGAATGATCCGCGGCGACAGCAGGATGATTTGGTGCAAGGACTTCCTAACAGGAGAGACCAAGGAAATCGACTCTGGAGTGAACGACGATGGTTCGATCCTGAGCGGTCACGGCGGTGGCGACTTCGGACTCATGAAGAGCTTCATTCATGCAGTGCTCGAACAGGATCAGTCGCTGATTCTTTCTGGCCCTGACGAAACACTGGAAAGCCACCTGATGGTCTTTGCCGCAGAAAAGTCTCGCCAGACAGGACAAATAGTCGAACTTTGATGGCCAATCGAGTCGCAAAGCCGATGCTATTGCGTAGATTCTGGACAGGTATTATGTTGCGCCCTTCAGGCTGGTTTCAAGATCGCCGATCCGACCAATCCGGGCAAACTGCATCCTGCCTGCACCCTGAAAATCACAACCGGGACGGTTGCGCTACTTTTAATCTGCGTGCACTACCATCCGTCGAAGCAGCAACCCTATAAAATTATCGTGCCTTTTCGTGCCTTTTCGTTGTTAAAAAAGTTAAAAACGAGTTGGCTTATTTTACTCCAGTTCGACTATTGCGAAGGAGTGGTAATCGAGTTCCATTTTCAGGAGTCCATTTGCGAAGGACTGGATATTCGATCCGAAGTCTCCGAGCTTCAGAGGTGCTCTCGAGGTCGGCACTCCTGCTTTGGCTCTTTGTTCTTCCAGCCAGAGGTAGTCAGGATCGGGCTTCAACATGCAATCTGTTGCTTTCGAGAACTTTCCAAGGCTTTCGTCAAAGACGATTTCGAGGTTCTGCTTGACATGTTCCTTGCTGATATGTGAAATCACCGCCAATGCCTTTGGCAGTTGCTTGTGCTTGTACACGCTTACGTAGATATCTTTGCCCTTCAGCACCTTCGCCGGATTTTTCCAGTAGCCGACGAATTCCGCCTTGGGCACTCCGAAGGCGTTGTAGATGCGGATGAGCTTATCAAAGATGCCATGGTGGCAACGAGAGGCGCTGGGCATCGTGTTATGCGGCAGCGCTCCTGTCAGAAAAGCCTTGGTGATGCGGAATTTATACAACTCGGGGTCCTCTTTCCCACCGCCAAAGCGATCATGCAAGACATCATTGGACTGATAGTCGGCGTTGGTCAGTCCA
>JAPXLT010000406.1:0-3238 GCA_033809415.1 Lentisphaeria bacterium | reverse complement strand
ACCCCGCACCCTGCCCCCTGCCCCCTGCACCCTGCACCCTGCACCCTGCCCCCTGCCCCCTGCACCCTGCATCTGCACCCTGCCACTCTAAAAAAGTTCGTGCTTTTTCGTGCCTTTCGTGGTTAAAAACCTTTTTGGACGTCCTCTATCTATCCCCTTTTCTGCCTGTCAGAACGCAATGATTTTATGTTCATCGGCTGCCTGCTGCGCCTTCAGGCAAGCCCTGGTCAAAACAAACGTTTCCCTTGCATCGGTCAGACAGCCGCCCTGCCCTTTGATCGAGGCAATGAAGGACGGAAATATCGCCAGTTCCGGCTTGCAGAGTTGTTCGAGTTTCCGCTTCCCCTGGCTGTCAATCAGAGTGACTTCTCCCTCCGCAACTTCAAGGACTCCCGTGGTGCCAACAACCCGGACCCGGTCATCCCCATGTGACGGCGCGGCATCTGGACGCAGGAAGTCCAGGCTTGCCTGCGCCAAGACGCCGTTTTTCATGGTGAATTGGCATTGGCAAGCCACTTCGAGTTCGCCATGATCCCGGTTATTCCTAGTCGTTTGCGTCGCTGACACAGTAGCAAATTCGCTGCCGGAGAACCATAGAATCCAGTCAATGGCGTGACTGCCCACCCACGAAATCGTGCCGCCATAGGTGGCGCGCTTCTTATAAAAATCCGGGCGTTTGCCGAGCTTATAGGATTTCCGCGTCTGGATCAGCATGATTTCGCCAATAGCTTCGGAAGTGGCCAGCTTATGTGCGGTAAAAAAACAAGCATCATAGCGAAGTGCCGTCATTGAAATCAACTTGGCCTTACCGCCGTCATAGGCTTTTTCTATGCGTTCGAGGTCCTCGAGTGACAAGGCGATCGGTTTTTCACAGAACACGTGAATATTCCGTTGCAGAGCTTCCACGCACATTTCGGCATGGGATTCGAATGGTCCGTCAACGCTCAAGACATCGGGAGACTCCCGCTCGAGCATTTCCCGCCAATCCAGATATTCCCGCGGCTGAAAGCTGGCAGTCGTTTGCCTGAGTACAACTGGTTCCGCACCATCCCCCGCACAAATCGCCGTCAAACGAACATCAGGCAGTGAAGGCAACGTCCCCGTAACATATCCGGAGTGCCCACGAGCACCAATCATACATAACTTCATATGAAAAAACTCCTTCGATATTCAAGATGCAAAAAGCTCGATCATTACTATAATTGCTATATCGAGGGCGTCCAAAAAGGGTTCCGCACACATTCTATCCGCAGATTACGCAGATGTGCGCCGATTTCCTGGATTAGGAATTGTAGGATTTTGTAGGATTTTCCATGTTTCTGCATGACTTCTTATGATTTTTCTTGAAATTCCGTTTTTTCGGCACTATGTTTTCGCCGTGGTTCAGACATCTCCAAGCCCCACCCAACCAGGGGGCGAACCACCCTTATCGCGCACGAGGCGGAAGCGGGAGGGGGGCAGGACGCCGTGGACATGGTGGACAGGACACGGACGGTCTCTACACCCGTTCCAACCACATGAGAATTTTGCCAGAGCAGGCTCATCCATCAAAGCAGCAACCCTATAAAAAAAATTCGTGCCTTTTCGTGTGGTTCGTGGTTAAAAAAATTCTTAAGTAGCCCCTGTACCTTCAGGTCACTTTTTACAGTGGATGACTCTCCAATCCCCAGGTTCCAGGTTCTTCATATCTGCATTTTTAGGCCATATCTGAACTGTTTTCCATTTCGGCTTCGGTAGGCTGGCCTTTTCTTCGCCGTTGTTCTGCAGAGTGACAAAAACTTCGTCTGGTGTAATCGGACGTATGGTCATCGTCACCTGCGGGGCATGGTTCAATTGCATCGGTGCCCGATCGATGATTCCGTTTGCGATCCGGCTATAGACCTTCCAATAGCCCAAATCTGTGGCATGGGATACTTTCGCAACGTGTTTTTCCAACGGCAGTGCAAAGAAATAAACCTTTCCTTTTCCGTATTTCATTTCTGTGAATACCGGATTGCCTACCTCATCGCTGGCAAGCATATTAGCGGTAGTAGGCTGAAGCAGGAACCTGGTCTGTCGATTGATGGGAAATTCTTCGCCTTCAAAACATACCGTGCTGCATCCGCTGGCATTCTCCCAGCCGATGGACTCGAGTCCAAACGCCTGCGTGAATGGAGAGAACAAGGCAGAATCTGCTGAAACAAAGACGGTTGCGCCGGCCTTGGCGCGTTGCATCAGTTCCTGAAACACGCCTGGAGGAATTCCTTCGATCGTATTTACAGAGGGAACAATATACAGTGAGTTGTCGGGCAGCGTCTGACCGGCAAAGCGGAATTGCGGGGTAAAATGCGCCTGGGATGCAAGCAAAAAGGCGCCAAAGGCAGAAGCCCAGGCGTCCTGTTGGGTGGTCAGAATGACGGTTGCCTGCTTGTCCGGCGGCGGAAGTTTGACCTGTGGCAGCTGCTTGCGGAACTTTGCAAAATCCCGTATTGTTTTTCCGACCGGTTTCAGGGTCATATCGCCATTGAACAGTCCCAGTTCCCGTTCAACTGCACACCAGGTGTAGGGCGGAAAATCAAGCTTATCCTGGTCAAAGGCGCACCACCAGTAAAGTCCGCGATGATCATGGAAAAAGAGGTTCTTCAGCATGCGGTCAAGATACTTGGCAGCAGTTTTTTCACCGCCAATGACATTGGAGAGCGTTCCGGCCTCTTCAGCAAAGCAGGGCTTGCCACCAATGTCACCGAAAAAGCTGTTTTCAGCAACTGCATGGAAGACGCTCTTATACGAAGAGAGCGCATCGGTACTGGCAAACGACGTAAAAAGCGGATATGGATGCGTAGTCAAAAAATCACAGCACCTGCCCAGATCGATCGTGTGAATTTTGCTGTCGAAACGCAGGTCTCCATCAGTCGATGGCTGAAGACCGTGCATTCCCGCCGGGATGGGACGGGTGGGGTCCGCTATCCTGATGGCATCATTGATGACGTTAATCCAAAGCCTGAACTCATCCCGGTTTGATGCTGCCATGCAATTGGTCTCGTTTCCGGACTCCCACATTGCCACTGCCGGATGCTCCTTCAGGGCATTGATGATTTCTTTTATCAGCCGGGTCTGATAGTATATCACCCGAGGATTCGTATGCAGATTGCATGTTTCAAATGCAGGAGGGGCGAAGAGCCTGCCGCTCATCCAACCGGTAACTAGGGCAATAACCACTTGCATGCCATTTTCATGGGCACAATCACAAACGAAGCGC
>JAPXLT010000405.1:0-3255 GCA_033809415.1 Lentisphaeria bacterium | reverse complement strand
TCTTGATCCAGCACTGGTGCGCAAAAGCAGTGAATCGAGCAGCGCGAGGCATAGTATCGGCAGCCTCGAACGTGGACAGAGTGTCACGGTCAAGGCAAAAGGCGGACGAATCGTCGGCGCAGACCCTGCCGTCACCGGTCGAGTCATCGAACGCAAATCCCGTACCGGACGACGCTCGAGATAATAGTATTTTTTAACCACGAAAGGCACGAAAATCCACGAAAAAAATGTTGTTTCAAAAAATAGTATTCATTGTTTTTGGTTTGCTCTGCCCCGTCTTGCTGGCTGCGGAAAAAGGTGGGGTTGTCGAGAAATATGTACCTGTCGGCGAATATTTATTTTCCAATCCGGACAAATTACCGGATGCCGATGGAGAGCTGTTAGTCTCTTTTTCTAAGCCCTTGTCGCCAGGCAGTGTCGTCATCGCTTATGGCCGCAAAAACCGCAAGGATCGCAAGAGCCGGGAGCAGACAACTGAAGAAGAACGTGAACTGTTAAAGCCCCGCCTGGCAAAGCTGAATGCGAAACGCACAGAAGCGCATTTTGTAAAACTCCCCCCGGATTTCTATGATCTGGTGATTATCGATCCGGTCACCATGATGCTCGATGAGGGGATTGCACTGCATAAAATCGGCAGCGATGAAAACCTGCCTGAAAACATACAAAAACAGTTTCTCGAGGAAATCCGCCGCACCTTGGGGCTGCGTGAAGACCGCATTGGCGGCTGGGAGGGCTTTTTTGATCACAAGCAGATCGAGCGCATCGAGGTCAAAGATGAAAAAGCTGGAGTTTTGATGCAGCAGATGCGTTTAGGGGTTGCTCTGGCTGAAAGCGGTGACAGGCTCGAGGGCACCATACATAGCATTGATGTCGTTTGGGTCGAACGCGCCAAAGTAGCTGAAGCTGGTTGGCAGCTGATCAATCGGCAACAACTTTACCGCGAAGAATTGCATGCAAAAACGTTCTTCAAGCACCAGTTCCGAAAAGAACTGCAAGGAATACGCATCGGCACCAGAAAAAGAACACTGAATATAAACCGGTAGATTTTCCGTGCTACTATCACTCGACTTCTTCTTTTTGGTGAAAGATTCGGAAATCTCATTCTTAAATCATTGGCATACAAGCGTTTGCCTGACAGGTTCGTCTGATTGTGGTGCCTTTACAAGGCACTGTCTTTGGGGGATTCTCCACCCCAGGCTAAAGCCTGGGGTTAAGCATGGTTAAGCACCTACGGCGCAAAGCATTGTGCCGATCCGGCTGATCTGACTGATTCGTCGGAGAAAACAACAGCCAAAACCACAAATTCGCGTGCAATCTCATCCGTCAAAGCAGCAAACCCTATAAAAAATTTCGTGCCTTTTCGTGTGGTTCGTGGTTAAAAAAATTTATTTCCCGATTTTTCTGCGTGCTGATTCAGCCATGGGGTGATTGGGGTATTCGGTGGCGATTTTTCGGTAGAGTTCCTCGGCTTTTGCTTTTTCGCCGGCTGCGGCATAGATTTCTGCGCGTTGGAATTCGATATCCGGTAGATTGGGCAGGATGGGTTCGAAGAGGATGGCGCCTTCGAGTTCGCCGAGTGCGCCTGGGAGCCAATTCAGTTTCTGGAAAAGTTGTGCGCGGAGCAGGCTGAAGCTGCCATTTCCTCGGCTTTGCGGGTCTGTCAGCGCCAGTTCATGTAGAGCTTTCCAGCTTTCCAGCAGCTGTCCTTCTTCCAGTAGCAACCCGATGCGTTCCCGCAAGGCATTGCCCTGGACAGCCGTCGCCCGCCGCGCATTTGCGTATTCCCGGTTGTCCAGCAAATCCTGATAGTGCCTTTGTGCCGCATTGATATCACCCTGCTGCAGAGCCAGGTCAAAGCGCAGCATGAGACCTACTTTGCTGTTTCGGCGCAAACGGCGCCCATATTGATTGAGCCAGCGCTCCGCAAGACGATAATCCCGCATGCGGAAAATCGCAAAGTCCATGCTTTCGAGCAGGATGCCTTCCAGGTCTTTTCGGTCGGTGGCATTTTCCAGCAGCTGGATATAAGCCTTTGCCGCCTTTTCCGGTTCGCGCAATGCTGCGGCGCGTGCCAGCGACTGCAACGCCAGGCGTTCGGTTTCGGCAGGAAGTCTGCGCATTTTCAAAAGCCGTTCGCAGACTGGTACTTGTTCCGGGCAGAATTCGCGCCGCAGCAGAAATTCCAGATAACCCAGCAGGGAATCTGTGTCCTTGATGTTTTGCAGATTCAAGCTGTTGATGGCTGTAAAGTATTGCTGGTATTGCTTGTCGGTATCCGCCTGCAAACGTTGCAATGGCGCAAGCTCCGGAAAGTCGATATACCCCGTGGCTACATCGCGTTTGACCGTCACTTTGACCGAATAGCGTTCGAGGTTTGAAAAAATGCGCCGGACGGCTTTGCCGCGCAACTCGATCCCATCGCCAAATTCAAATTTCGCCTCTGCGCCGCTGTATGTACTCAGTTCCGTTTCCGTAAACATCCGTTCGCCGATGGCCATATAGGACAGATGCCGATACTGAAAAGTGGGATTGGCGCGGTCTGCATATTTATTTTCCGTGGTGACAAATTCGGTCTTCGGGGTTTTCAGAAAAGCATTGGCGGTGACATTGGCGACCCGATTGCCACCCGGAAGCTGCCCCAGCGCCAGAACAAAATCCCCAGCAAAGTTGATGCCGACGAGGTCCATCCGGTGCACGCCGGCGGGGAAAGTCAATTCCTTGCGGAATTCTCCGCGCAGGCTGGAGTAGACATAATTGCGCCCGTTGCGTTCGACTTGCAGTTCCTGATTGATCAGTAGATAACCCGCGTCATCGGCGGCAACAAAATATGTCCGTGTGCCTCCCTGCGGAAAATTCAGAAAACCTTGGATTACGGCAATGAAATGATCCTGGGAATTGAAGGGATTGCAGACGAGCGTGGGGTTTTCAATCGGAAAAACTGCCAGCAACCGGGATTTTTCCAGCAGGGCGGAGGCCTGTTTCCAGTTGTCGGATTCCCCTTCCGGCAAAGTGCGGATTTCGCATAGGAGCCCGCCCCAGTATGGGATGCGGGCAGCGGGGGCATTGCTGCCGGAGCCGAAGTAGGCATACAGGTTGCGGGCGTTGGCTTCTGGACGGCATAGCAGCACGGCCTGGTTCTGACGCCCAGCGCCGACAGGCTGTATCAGCACCTGCCGTCCGCGGTCGTCATAACAGTACACATCCTTCCCCTCGGGATGCCCAATGCCGCAGACCGGCACCTCGAACAATACCCCC
>JAPXLT010000404.1:0-3337 GCA_033809415.1 Lentisphaeria bacterium | reverse complement strand
GCCCACTCACAGGACGGATTGCCCACTCACAGGACGGATTGCCCACTCACAGGACGGATTGCCCACTCACAGGACGGATTGCCCACTCACAGGACGGATTGCCCACTCACAGGACGGGACAGAGGCCGACCATCATTTCCTGGATGACGGCGGGGGGCATGCCGAAGCGGATGCCTTCGTAGATGCGCCCTAGGTTTATGGTTTCAAAATGCAAAAGGTATGGATAGGCCAGGATCGAGTATCCCGGATGAGTGAAATCCCGGAAAAGCTGAAAGGCTCTTTGAGCCAGCCAGTTCCAGAGGGCATGCTCACTGCGGTAGAGTTCCTGATCCCGGAAAGGCTGGAGCATGGCCCCAAGGAACGGCGGCAATGCATCAATCACCTCGCCAGGTGTCTGCAATTCCCCGAGCAAACACAATTTATCCAGTGGCAGAATTTCGCCGCCTGGAATCCAGAACTTCTGCAACCTTTCGTTTTCGATATGATACATGTTGGCGTTTCGCAGCAACATGCACAGATTGGTAATGTCAATTTCACGTCCGACTAGCTCGACGGCGACATTGCGCAGACCGAAGGAAAGTCCCCGGGCGGAAGCCATCTCCTGCTGAAAGCTGATCGAGTCGATCGCGCAATCCGATGCAGTAAAGTCGCCATCCTGTTCGAGCCTCCGGATGATCTCCGGCAATTCCGGAAATTCCTGGCAATCCGGCAGCATCTCGATGAATTTTTCGGTGTTGGGAGCCTCGAGAAGGGTTTTATAATCGTAGGGTTCCACGCCGGGGATGGGCACCAGAAGTTCACTGATCGGGATTTCGTGTTCCGGAAGAAAGCGGTAATTCAACAGGAGTTTCAGATTTTCATCCGCGATGTTGCGGATTTTGGCATGAATGAAACGGGCTGTTGGTGCATCTGCCCAGGCGATGACATCCTGCAAACGGGCGATTTCACGGGCGGCAATCTTTTTCTGAAAATGATCCTGTTGGCTGATCTGCAAGCCCAAGTTGTTCAGAGATTGGAAAAAAAGCTCTTCCGTGACGCAAGTGGTCAGCTTGCGCAGACGCTCGCCATGGACTGCCCTGCCCCAGAGGCCATGCAGTTTGGCGAAAATGAAATCGTTGCCGGTTGGTATGGGAAAACGTGCCATAGAAGGGAGCGTGCAAAAAAAGAAGCAATTCAAGACGAACGAAGAAGAATGCGAAGAAGTTCCGCCCGCTTGCCGGAAATCCTTTCCGCAAATGCTTCCTGGCGGGCGGCCAGTCCAAGATCAGCCTGTTCGAGTTCCGCATCGCAGTCCTGCTGACACTTCTCGATCCGTTCCCGAAGCAATTTGTCTGATTCCGCAACTAAATCCGCTTGAGCCTGCTCGTGTTTGTCAGCGATCTGCAGGCGGGTCTCTTCCAGGATTTTTGCGGCATCGAGTTCAGCAGCTTCAATCAACTTTTCGGCTTCCTGATCGATGGCCAGCATTCTTTGCAGAAGGTCATCCATACTATCACCCAACTTCGTGTTTCGTGTCTTTTCGTGTCTTTTCGTTGTTAAAAACGGAGTTTATTCTTCGCTGCGAATGATATCGAGGACTTCTGCGGGGGTCACGGCAGCTTGGAGTCTCTCTTTGAAACCCGGTATCGAAAAGAGGCGCGAAATTTCCGCAAGCACTTGGATATGCTGCCCGGGATTTTCCAGTTCAGCGAAAATGGTGATAACGATATAGACCAGCTCTCCGTCCAGGGAGTCATATTCAATGCCTGATTTCGAGATTCCCATGGCCAGCAGCGTCTGCTTTGCCTCGGGAAGTTTTCCATGCGGCAGGCCGAGTCCATTGGCGATGCCGGTTGACATCTTCGCCTCGCGCTCCTCGAGAATCCGTATCGCTGTGACACGATCCTTGATCAGACCACTCGAAACAAACAATTGAACCATTTCCGGAAACAACTCGTCCTTGTTATCAGCCTGCAAGGACATTTTTATCAGGGACGGTTTCAGCAACTCGGAAATTTTCATAATCAGTACCTTTCAGCAGAGAATTGCAGCTGTTGGCAAGACAATCCCAAATCAAATCATACTATGGTATCCATAATATAATACACTTTTCAAAATTAACACCCCCAAACAGCAACATTTCTTTTGTCATGTCATGACAAAACATGACAAAATCGACGCGTCTTTCAGCCCCTTATAATTTTTTATAATTTTTCCAGCAAAATGACAACTTGAGCCGCGATCGCCTCGCCGCTGCCGATCGCATCCAGGCGTTCATTCGTTTTCGCTTTCACCGAAATACAGTCCACGCTACAATGCAATAACTCTGACAATCTACTGCGAATCATTGGAATATGTGGTGCCAGGCGCGGCATCTGCGCAATCAGCGTCGAGTCAAGGTTCACCAGGCGCCACCCCTGCAATTCCGGATTTTCCATGACTTTTTTCAACAGCATTGCGCTGTCGGCATTGAGCCATTGAGGATCCTGATCGGAGAACCATTGTCCGATATCTCCGAGAGCCAGCGCACCAAGCAGTGCGTCAATCACTGCGTGCAGGAGCACGTCGGCGTCTGAATGTCCCAGCAATCCCAACGTCTGACCTGGCAGTTCGTAACCGCCCAGCAGCAGGCGTCTCCCAGCTACCAACCGGTGAATATCGTACCCCTGCCCAATCCGCATTTGCATCATTACCTCGTTTCACTGAGTTCGACAACCAAACCTGCCGCCAGGTCGATGGCCAGCTGACGCAAAGCGGAACGCAGGGCGACTTCCCGGTCATGCAGTTTTGGCAAGTCTGCCTGACCAGTCAACTCTCCGCTACGAAGTAGCTTTCCAGGGGTATCCGCGCTGTATACCTCATAGATGACTTTGGCGCTGACCCGGTAAAGCACGGTCTGGTAGGCATCGCCCTCATAGTCGACGTGCTCGTCATCGCGCAATTTCGTCCGAGCCATGCTGCGATTATCGAGAGCCGTGATCCGCAACTTCAGTTGCGCAGCGTTGTCGGAATCCGCAGAAGCCAGGCGCAAGCCCGGCTCATTGGCAATCCGTTCCGCCAAAGCATTTTTGAGCAGGGCGGTCAGAGACGACTCCGGCGTCTGATTCAAGACTTCCGCAATGGCCAGCGTCCTCATCTCCGGATGCAAGGTCGGATTTCCTGAATGATACGCACAGGAAGTAAGCAGGGACAGCACAAGAAGTAAAGGGAAAGAGATTTTCATGATGCAGAGTTTCTCCATTATGTGGGAGATTTATTTCAGGTTAAACTCATCCAGCAGGATGCTTCTGGCTTCTTCCGCAGCGCGGGTTTCTGGAAATTCCTTGACGATATCGAGCAGATAACGCTTGGCTGCATC
>JAPXLT010000403.1:0-3351 GCA_033809415.1 Lentisphaeria bacterium | reverse complement strand
ACAAGGAAATGGAGGCAATACCCTGCAGGCGCCCTGTTCTGCCGCTATCGAATTGTTTTCCGGTAATTGGTATGACGCCGCGCTTTGCTATAAGCGCTTTGCCAGAAACCGCTCATCCTGGTGTGCTCCGGGGAAATTACCCACACCGACGTGGTTTGAAGAAATTACCCTCTGGTTCTCACATTGGACCTTCACCCAGGAAGATATACATAAGATGCCTGGAATCATGAGGAAACTGCGAGAATATTTTGCCATGCCGTTTGCGGTGCATTGGTACCGCTGGTACGATCCGATGAAAGGCGGCTTCCCGCATTTCATACCTAAAGATGGGATAGCGGAAGCATTGCAGCTTATTCGTCAGGCAGGGGTTCGCAGCAAAGCCTACATTGATACCAGGCTCTGGTCGGAATTAGATGGCCCTGACCGGGAGAGCGATATGGAATTTTCATTGGTTGGCCGTCCCTGCGCAGTCATCAATGCCGATGGCAGCTTCAACTATGAACGATATAGCAAAAAATGCCGCGAAGTGGTCATGTGTCCTGCTGCCGCTGCATGGCAGCAAAAAATGTTTGACGTGACTGAACGCACGGCCGCTCTCGGCTTTGATATGATTTATCACGATCAGGTCAGCGCATCACGACCGTTTCTTTGCTATTCCAAAGAACATGGCCATGCCCTGAATTCCCCTGCGGTATGGGGTGCCGGATATGATGTAATGTTCCAGAAGATTCATCGTTTGAGCGAACGGTATCCGGAACTCTGCCATAATACGGAGGACGCCGCTGATGCTCACATGAGACTGTTCAATGGATTCATGCCATGGCGCTGGACGGACGACGGGCAAATCCCTCTGTTCGTGGCAGTCTATGGCGGATATACGCAATTTTCCGGGCGTGAATATGATCATACGACCAAGGGCGACCCAGGGTCGTTCTTTGTCAAGGCAGCAGGTCAATTGGTTAACGCTGAGCAGATCGGCTGGTTTACAGTTGGGCAGATGATGAGTTCCCCGGAAAGGATCGTTTTTGCCAAACAACTAGCGCATCTGCGCAAAATGCTTTTGCCTTTTTTCAACCAAGGAGACATGCTTAAACCCCTGGATTTTGTTCGTGCGCCGGAAATGCAGACCCTGCTCTGGGGAGTATCTGGCAACAAGCCTCGGCCGGTGACTTTGCCTGAAATTCTTCATAACGTCTGGCAAAGCGGCGGTTCCGGAAGCAAAGTGGTAGTCTGGGTCAATACCGCCCCGAAGACCGCCACTGCTCGAGTGCAATGGAAAGAGGATGGTTCGACTTGGTACCGTTGCCGGATGGATGGCACTGCCGTCAAGCTGCAAGAACCGTCTCCCGAACTGCAATTGCCAGCATATGCTTTCGAGCTGTGGTGCAATGCTCCTTCAGATACCGCTAGGTCAATGGCGCAGGAACTCGAACGCTTGGCTGGCTTTTCTGCCGAGGAGCTGTTGCAAGAGTTCAATATTCTCTCTTGCTCGCGCTACGGCAAGAGCACCCTGCATTTTGACGAGGAAGCAGTGCCCGGAGCATATCGCGGCAATGGATGTATTGTGCTGGCCGGAAATGCTGAAAAAACAAATCATCATAAAATCAAAACGTATCTGGAAAAAAACACCCGGTATCGGCTTCGTATGGCTGTACGCAAAGAGCCGTCAAGCAAAGGTTATCTGTCGGTAGCCAACTATTCACCGGAAGGCATACTGAAAGTCTATGCTGTGGGAGGCAATAATGTTCCCGCAGACAACCAGTGGCATGAGATCGAAATGAGCTTCAGCACCGACGCAAATCTAAATAATTGCGGTCTCTATCTGTACAACGAAAAATCACAGGGAAAAATCTTTCTCGATGAAGTCTCTCTGGAAAAAGTTGCTGAAATCCAAAGGGAAGGAAACGAACCATGAAACTACAAACCGCCCTTTTACTGATCCTTGCCTTGACCTACAATGCTTTCGCCGCAAAAATGACTCTCGAGGCGGGCGATTACCGCCTGGTTTTTTCAGAACATCCGGAGCGTTGGAGTATTGTACAGGTCTTTTACCAAGGTCATGAAATCGGCACTCCTACTGGATACTATGGCAATGTCCTCGCACCCCAAAACGGGAAATATATCGGGGCGGGACATACCGAGGGCGGTTCCGAAACCGTACTGTCTTGCGAATTGCAGGTCGATGGACAGCCAAGGGAGGTCGGCGAATACCAATACCAAGGAGAGCAGCTGAACTTCCATAAAATTTCCATGCTCGATAAAGTAAAAATGTCTGCCAGATATATACTGACCGCAGAAGAATTGAAAGTCATCAAGTCTTTTGAAACCGTAGCCGAGCAGCCGGTGCATCTGCTCTATCTGTTCCAATTCTGCTGGAATGTCAACAGCAGCGACTATCTATTCCGAAGAATGAATGGAAGCCTCGGCAAAGGAAAGTTCAGTAATGACACCAAAATGCGCGTTTATGGCGAACCTCATGCATACTTTTTCTCCCAGTTCTTCCCTGAATTCAAAGTCGGCGTGCTGAATTATTTACCAGAATTCGGAAAAGTCACAGGAAAACACCTGCTCTGGGATCAATTGCGATACCATAAATATTATTTCTGGCTGGATTTGCCGGAATTGCTCCCAGCAAATTATCGTTCCCCGGAAATAACCATGATTGTGCGGGGCTTTCCTGCGGAATCGGAACAAGACTGGGAAACATCAGCGCTGCAACAGGCTGATGAATTGCTGAAGCAATATCCCTTTGCGCCCACCCCGCAACGTTTACAACCATTGCCGGAAAACCCATTGATTCTACCGCCGGCAAATCAGTTCCAGTGTCGAAAATTCAATCTCCCACTGGATGCAGACACCCAATATGGGATTTCCTTCGAGATATGCAAGACACCTGGCATCAGCAGCAAGCCAACCGATCATTGCCTGCTGGTTGGATATTATAACAATGAACGGGTCTTCAAAACGCTTGCCACATTTGCCGCTAATGTCAAGGCCAACGAGGAATATCATTCCATTCAAGGCGCCTTTAAAACTCCGGCAAGCAGAGAACCTTTCTGCCTGTATATCTATAACAGCCATTCCACTGGAACCGTTTCCATTCGCAACCTTGAAATCAACAAAGTTCGAAGCAATCCATAAGGAGGATATGATGAAAAACCGGGAAAAAAACAGCATTCGGCAGACGGATCGCGCACAGATATCCGAATTCTATTGCCAAAACAGGAAACCATCCTCGATTTCCAGAGATTTTACTTTAATAGAACTGCTCGTAGTGATCGCCATCATTGCAATACTGGCTTCCATGCTGCTGCCGGCCTTGACCGCAGCACGGGACAAGGCCAACTCGAT
>JAPXLT010000402.1:0-3371 GCA_033809415.1 Lentisphaeria bacterium | reverse complement strand
CCCCTGCACCCTGTCCCCTGCACCCTGTCCCCTGCACCCTGTCCCCTGCACCCTGTCCCCTTGAAATACACGATTTTCATTTGCCAAATTCCGCCAATGATTTATGTTAATGTTTTGATCTTGGCGATAACGCCTTGTGTTCCCTATACTTTTTTTTCATTGTTATACTGAAATGTCAAGACTATCCAATCAACGCATCCGCAACCTGTTTTTGCAGCAAAGTTATCAGGATGCATGGGAAGATTATCTTCGTACCCTGAATCCAAAATTCCCTGGTGGCTGGGACTATTTGATTTTAACTGCTTCGAATGGCGACCAGGCCGGCATCTTCGAGCGGCAACTCGAGCTGCGGCGAAAGCAGGGCAAGCTCCCGACCGGCATTCATGTCGCGGTATTGCCTGATCCTGATGGACTGCGAGTCGGTTCCGGCGGAGCGACGCTGAACGTGCTCGATTATGTGGCTACCCGGGAAGGTACCCTCGATGGACAGAAGCTGCTGGTTATTCACAGTGGAGGTGACAGCAAACGCATCCCACAGTATTCCGCCTGCGGCAAACTCTTTTCACCTGTGCCCCGAGTGCTCCCGGACGGGCGCCCCTCGACTCTGTTTGATGAAATATTGATTTCTGCCGCCGCCATAGCCGGAAGGGTACGAGAAGGCATGCTGGTTCTTTCCGGAGATGTCCTGCTCCTTTTCAATCCGCTGCAGATCGACCTGCAAATGGATGACGCAGTCGCAATTTCCTGCAAAAAAGAAGCTGAAACAGGTCAGCACCACGGCGTTTTTCTGAATGACGGAAAGGGAATTGTCAAGCAGTTCCTGCATAAAATGCCGTTGGACAAGCTGTCTGCCGCCGGTGCCGTCGATGAGCAGGGCAGGGTGGATATCGATACAGGCGCGGCTTTTCTCGCAATGCCGGTGCTGCAAGCACTCTTCCAACTCATTTCCACCAATGGGAAAACCGATCCGCAGAAATTGGCGGCAATGGTCAATGATCGCGTCCGCTTGAGTTTTTACGGTGACTTCCTCTATCCGCTGGCCGGTGACTCGACACTCGAGCAGTTTTATCAGGAAAAAGCGGAAGGTGCCCTTTGTCCAGAGCTTCTGGATTGCCGCAGGCAGGTTTGGGATGCCCTTCATTCTTTCCGCCTTAAAATGATGAGCCTGTCCCCCGCCGAATTTATTCATTTCGGAACAACGCGTGAACTACTTACCTTGATGACACGCGATATCGATAACTTTGAATTCCTGGGATGGCAGAGAAAAACAGCATGCAACCTCGAACACACTGGGAAATTTTCCGGACGCAACAGCCTTGTATCAGCAAATGCAAGGCTCGCCGAAAACTGCTACATCGAGGATTGCCGGATTGGCGGCGCGGCAGCCATCGGCCAGGATTGCGTCGTCTCGAACCTCATCCTGACAAAAAGAAAGGTTCCGGCAGGAACTGTCCTGCATGCCTTGCGCCTGCAGGACGGAGGATATTGCGTAAGAATCTATGGAATTGAAGATGATATCAAAAACCTGAAAACGCTTTTCGGGCTGCACCTGGGAACGTTTTCCGGTGCGCAGAGTCTCTGGGACGTTCCGCTGTATCCAAGCTGCGTGAGGCTTCAGGATGCAATATCCTGCGCATTAAAACTTTATCGGCACGTCCATGCACTCTCGAGGGAATTATCCGGTGCGCATAACAGAAGCCTGACAGAAGTCCTGGGGTTAACCAAGCTGTTTCCCGACCAGACCCTGTATAGCCTTTCAGAGAGCTTTGCCGCCTGTGCCGCCGAAGAACTCTTGCGGTGGCAGAAAAAACTCTCCCAAAAGGTCCGCATAGACTGTTTTCTGCAAAAACTCAGCGAGCACAGTCCGGTTGATGAAGCGCTGGAGGTGCTTGGCAAGGTCACACCAAGATTCCTTGCCAGACTGGAAAGACTGGCTGAAAACCTGGAACCCGGCTGCAAAATGCGCTTGTATTACTTTCTTTCCAAAGTTCCGGAATTGGAAAAAGAGCGCGAGCGTCTTTCAGGATGCGCATTTGCCACGATCCGGGAAGCCATATGTCGCCCACTGCTGGCGGAAGGACGCCCCGCTGGCCGGCGGCAATTCCAGAAGCAGGAACTGGTTGTCGAGCTGCCTGTGCGGGTCAACTGGGGCGGTGGCTGGTCGGACACTCCTCCATACTGCAATGAACATGGCGGCTGCGTGCTCAATGCCGCAGTGAAACTGGAAGGTCGCTGCCCGATCCGGGTAACCATCCGCAAACTGGCAAAGCTGCAAGTTGAATTAGCCAGTGCAGATGCCGGTACATTTGGCGTGTTCCACAGCTTGCCGGAACTCCAGGACTGCAGCAACCCATTTGACCCGTTCGCGCTCCATAAAGCGTCTTTGCAGGCCTGCGGAATCATCCCGTCGGACAACACGTACACCCTGCAACAACTTCTTGAACAGCTTGGCGGTGGACTCTATCTGGATACTCAGGTCGAGAACGTGCCGCGCGGTTCCGGGTTGGGCACCAGCAGCATCCTGGCCTGTGCCTGCGCCAAGGCGTTGGCGATGATGTTTGGCGAGTCTCTCAGCGATGCGGAAATCTGCCGCAGGGTGCTGGCCATCGAACAACTCATGTCAACTGGTGGAGGCTGGCAGGATCAGCTTGGTGGACTGCTTCCAGGCATCAAAATGATCCGCTCGAAACCTGGCTGGAAACAAGAATTTCAAATCGAGCAGATCCATCTCTCCCCCGAGACCAGAGACGAACTGCAGCGGCGCTTTGCCCTGATCAGCACTGGTCAGCGGCGCTTGGCTCGAAATCTGCTTAGGGAGGTTACAGGTAAGTATATAGCCGCCGAGCCTGAGACCCTGCACTGCCTGGAAAAAATCCAGCAACTGGCAGTGCAGATGCGCAAAGCGCTCGAACAGGGGGATGTAGACGCATTTGCCGCATTGCTGTCGCAACATTGGGAATGCTCGAAACGATTGGATGCAGGCTGTTCAAATACTTGTATCGAACACATCTTCCTGGTTTGTGAAGACCTGATCGAGGGACGTTTCATCGCCGGCGCAGGAGGAGGAGGATTCCTCCAGGTCATCCTCAAAAAAAATGCCACCAAGAATCAGCTCCGCGCACGCCTGCAAGAATTTTTCCCGGAAAATGTCGTTCTCCGAGATAGCGAATTTGTGTTTTAGTTAGGGTGCAGGGCAATACTCGTTACTTAAGATTTTTTAACCACGAAATACACGAAAAGGCACGAAAATTTTCTATGGGGTTGCTGCTTTGACGGATGAAACAGCATGCGGATTTTCGGTCTGGTTTGTTGCTTTCTCCGATTGCTTGGCGTCCTTGGCGTCTTGGCGGTTCAATGACGAAGAACAACCG
>JAPXLT010000401.1:0-3393 GCA_033809415.1 Lentisphaeria bacterium | reverse complement strand
GCTTTGACGGATGGGAGTGCACGCGAATTTGCACTTTTGTTTATCCGTCGGATCGTTTGTCCCTTGTCCATTTCTTTCTTGTCCATCGTGTCCATTCTGTCCATCGTGTCCATTTTTGTCCATGTCCATCGTCCATTCTGAATTGCAGTCTGAGGTCTGGGATTTCTGGGCGGATGGGAAGCATTCCCCCGCCTTCAACATGGCGGCTGACGAAGTGCTGCTCGAACATGCCTGTTTGCGCGGACGCCCCCTGTTACGCTTCTACGGCTGGGATCGCCTGGCGGTATCGATTGGCTATGTGCAGGCACTGTCAGCGGCACCGGCAGGGTTTGCGGCTGTGCGCCGACCGACTGGAGGCGGAATCGTTTACCATGACCATGATTTCACGTACACGGTCGTTTTCCCGAAAGGCCACTGGCTGACTGGACTTGACCGGATGCTGAGCTATGACTGGCTGAACCGCTCGGTGCAGCAGGCTCTGCACAGCCTGAATCTGCAGGCGGACTTGGCGGATCAGGAAATCTCCTCGGAAGTCGACCGCCTTTCGATGATCTGCTTTACGAATCCAACGCGGTACGATGTCCTTCTCGGCGACAGAAAGGTTGCCGGAAGCGCACAGCGGCGCAGTAAAGATGGCATTCTGCATCAGGGTAGTTTGCACTTCGGCGGACCGCTGCCGGTGTCGCGGGAGGTTCTGGCGGAGGCAATGCTGCGGGGATTCCGGGAAGTCATGAAGGTGCAAACGGAACCATTTCAACCGGATGAAGCGCTCATCGAAGCCATCGAGCAACGCTGCCGCGGGAAATACGAAACCGTTCAATGGAATGCCAGACGCTGATTTTTTAACAACGAAAAAACACGAAAAGGCACGAAATTTTTTTATAGGGGTGGTGGCTTAGACGGATGAACACGCAGCCCGTATATGTCGCATGGGGGTGGACATTGTGGACAGGGTGGACGTTGTGGACAGGGTGGACGTTGTGGACAGGGTGGACGTTGTGGACAGGAGAGCCTGCCCCCTGCCCCCTGCCCCCTGCACCCTAACCCAAGGAGGTTGCTATGGTTGGTTTTTCCGAGATATTACTGATCTTGCTTGTTGTGCTGCTGATCTTTGGTGCGAAGCGCATTCCGGAAATTGCCAAGGCGTTGGGACGTGCCTCGTATGAATACAAAAAAGCCAAAGAGGAACTGGCACGGGAATCCGAAGAACTCCTGAAAGAAGGCGAAAAACACGCAGCAGCTCAAGACCAGGCCAAGGAAAAATCCGGAACGGATGGGTAAGCCGATGGCAGAGCTGCCGGAAAATACGTTTATCGAGCATTTGGAGGCTTTGCGCTGGTGCCTGATACGCTGCCTGATTGGCTATGCAGTCGCTTTCCTGCCGGGATATTTATTGGCGCCACGGGCATTGTCGATGCTACTCGGGTTCTGTTTGCAGCCGGAATTGCTGCCGCTGAGTTATTTTTCGCCGCTGGAAGTATTTATTGCATACCTAAAACTGGGCGGCATCCTGGCATTTTTTCTGTCGTATCCCTGGCTGGCCTGGCAAGTATGGAGTTTTCTGTTGCCGGCGCTGTATTCTTCTGAACGGCGCAATTTAAAGCTCTGGCTGGGCTTGGCTACCCTGCTTTTTCTGGCGGGAGCGGTCTTCTGCCTAGTGACAGTATTGCCGTTGCTGCTGAAATTTTCTGCGGGGTTTGCAGGTCAGGATTTGCGCCCGGTGCTTGGTCTGGCCAATGTGCTGAATATGGCGGTAATTCTGTTGTTCGGCTTCGGCATGATGTTTCAAGTGCCTCTGGCCGTGCTGCTGGCGATCCGCTTCCGGCTGATCAGCTGTGAAACCCTCAGGCGCAGCCGACCATACGTTATTATTGGCATCTTGATCCTGGCTGCTATACTGACTCCACCTGACGTGATCAGTCAACTGATGCTGGCACTGCCAACCTGGCTACTCTTCGAAATCGCATTGATATTAGGATGCAGGGTGCAGGGTGCAGGGTGCAGGGGATAGGGTGCAGGGGATAGGGTGCAGGGTGCAGGGTGCAGGGTGCAGGGTGCAGGGGATAGGGTGCAGGGTGCAGGGTGCAGGGTGCAGGGTGCAGGGGATAGGGTGCAGGGTGCAGGGGATAGGGGGCAGGGGGCAGGTTTAAAAAGTGGCGCAACCGTCCCGGTTGTGATGGTGCCTTTAGTCTTTTCCTGCTGAATGACAGAGGCAGGGTGCGTGGTGCGTTTGTCTCTCGTCCACAATGTCCACTCTGTCCACCCCGTCCACCATGTCCACCATATACGACAATATACGGTCTGCTTGCTTATCCGTCTAAGCACCAACCCCTAATAAAAATTTCGTGCCTTTTCGTGTCTTTTCGTTGTTAAAAAATACGTTATTCCGAGACGTTGGCGATGATTTCATCGAGGAGCTTGCTGACGGTGATGCCTTCGGCTTCGGCTTTGAAGTTGGTAATGACGCGGTGTCGGAGTATCGGGAGCACCAGCGCTCGGACGTCTTCACAGGCGACATTACGCCGTCCCTGCAGCAGCGCTCTTGCTTTTCCGGCCATGATCAGTGCCTGCGAGGCCCGGGAACCGGCGCCCCATTTGACCATCTCATTGACTCTGGCGGAGGCATTCCCAGTGCCTGGCCGTGTCGATGCGCAGAGCCTCACCGCATAGGAAATGACATTGCCGGAGACGGCGACTTCGCGCACTAATTTGCGGACATCGAGCAGGTCTTCGGCATCGAGGATAGGACTTAACACCGGCTGCTCGGGAGAGGTGGTCTGGCGCACCATGCGCTCTTCGTCAGCGATGGGCAGATAATCCATGACGATATTCATCAGAAAACGGTCGAGCTGTGCTTCCGGCAAAGGATAGGTGCCTTCGAGTTCAATTGGATTCTGGGTTGCCAGCACAAAAAACGGCTCATCGAGCGGATAGGTTTTGCCGCCAGTGGTGACATGCTGTTCGCCCATTGCCTCCAGCAAAGCAGACTGCGTTTTAGGCGGGGTCCGGTTGATTTCATCGGCCAGCAAGATATTGGTGAAAACTGGACCGGGGATAAAACGGAAGGTGCGCTCGCCGGTCTGCTGATTTTCCTCCATGACTTCTGTGCCAAAGATGTCCGCCGGCATCAAATCCGGTGTGAACTGGATGCGTTTAAACGTCAGCGAAAGCAGTTGCGCGATGCTTTTTACCAGCAGGGTTTTGCCCAGGCCGGGGACTCCGGTCAGCAAGGCGTGCCCTCCAGCAAAGATAGTGGCGACAATCTGCTCGATGACTTCATCTTGCCCAATGATGACTTTGGCCAGTTCCTCGCGTATGCGCCCAGCAGTCCTGGCGACTGCTTCGACCGGATCGCCGGAGAAGTTGTTTTGCATGATAAATATCCTGGTTCTG
>JAPXLT010000400.1:0-3409 GCA_033809415.1 Lentisphaeria bacterium | reverse complement strand
TTTTCGTGCTTTTCGTTGTTCACTCCGTTACCGGTTTCGTATTACGATTTTTTGCTCCGCATTAAGTATGATTTCCTGGGTTTCTTCCCAACCGAGGCAAGGATCGGTAATGGAAACATCCGGGAGGACGGGGCGTTTTTCCAGCAGTTGTTGATTTCCTGCTTTCAGGTAGCTTTCCAGCATTACGCCGGCCAAAGAGGCTGTTCCCGTGCAGTATTGTTCGATCAAGGACTCGAAAACCATTTTTTGTCGTTGGATGTCTTTGCTGGAATTTCCATGGCTGCAATCGACGAGAAGTCGTTGCCTCAGTCCTGCTTCAACCAGTTTTCTTTGTGCATCTTCGAGGTGTTCCGGGGAGTAATTTGGACCATTGCTGCCGCCTCTGAGGACAAGGTGGCAGAAAGGATTTCCCTTGGTGCGAAAGATTCCGGTATGGCCATTGCGCATAACACCGATGAAACTGTGTGGCGCTGCCACGGTTGTCAGAGCCTCGATAGCCGTTTTCAAGGAGCCATCCGTACCATTTTTGAAGCCGACTGGCATGGGCAGACCGCTGGCCAGCTGCCGATGCGTCGGCGATTCGGTTGTGCGTGCTCCGATGCCGGCCCAGCTGATGGCATCGGTAAAATATGCGGACATGACTGGATCAAGGACTTCCGAGGCCGCCGGCAGTCCGATGGCGGCAATTTTCAGCAACAGGCTGCGGGCGGTCAGAATGCCCTTTTCAATGTTGTATTCGCCATTCAGATCGGGATCATAGATCAATCCTTTCCAGCCCAGAGTCGTGCGCGGTTTTTCAAAGTATGTGCGCATCACGACAAATATGCTCGCGGCTACCTGACGGCTTAATTTTTCCAGGCGCAACGCATATTCCAATGCAGCCTCCGGATGATGAATCGAGCATGGCCCTACGATCAGCAGCAAACGCCGGTCTCGTCCTTCCAGAATATCGACGGTCTGCCGGCGCCATGAACGGATCTGCCGACGTATGGGGTCCGGCAAAGGCAGCTCCCGGCGCACAGTTTCCGGTGAAGCCAGCATGCCACTTTCGGCGATATTGCGATCTTCCGCATTCATGATTGCCGCCTGACATTTTTTGCCAGATCGGCAATGAATTCCCGGGCTGCTTCCAGACGCTGCGAGAACTCCCCTGCCCCGGAAAGAATTTTGATAAAAGCTGAGCCGACAATGACGCCATCGGCAATCCGGCTCAAACGCTGAGCTGCCTTAGCATCATTGATGCCGAAACCAGCGGCGATCGGAACAGAGGAATTTTCCTTCAGGACGGCAAGATGTTCGGCAATTTCCTGTTGCTGCAAATCCCGGACGCCGGTGACGCCGCAGACGTTGATGCTGTAGATAAACCCGCTGGCCTCCGCCATGATTTTGCGAACCCTCTCGATTGGAGTCGCCGGCGAGACCAGCGCGATCAGGTGCAGACCATTTTCCTGGCAGGGTTTTGCAAGTTCTTCCCTTTCCTCGATGGGCAGGTCCACTGCCAGAATCCCATCAATCCCGATTGCTGCTAATTTCCGGCAGATTTTTTCCAGTCCGTACTGATAGAGGATATTCATATAGCTGAAGAGGATAAATCCCGTTTCCGGATGGCGTTTGGATAGGCGTTCGGCCATGTCCAGAATCTTTGTTAGATTGGCACCATTGCTGATCGCGATTTCAGAGGCTTTGCGGATGACGCTGCCGTCGGCCATCGGATCAGAAAAAGGCACGCCTAATTCGATGATGTCAGCTCCGGCGTTGATCGCAGTTTCAATGGCTCGCTCGCTGGATTCCATATCCGGAAATCCACAACTGCAGAAGATGATCAAAGCCGCACGATTTTCCTGGCGGCACCGCGAAAAGATTTTTTGTAGTTTATCCATGACTGTATTTTCCTTTTTTATGGGGGACAGGGTGCAGGGGACAGGGTGCAGGGGACAGGGGACAGGGTGCAGGGGACAGGGGACAGGGTGCAGGGGACAGGGGACAGGGTGCAGGGTGCAGGGGAGTGCGTTGGGGGGGCTTCTGTCCACAATGTCCACAATGTCCACAATGTCCACCCCGCACCCCGCACCCCGCACTACGCACTACGCTCCATGTTCTTGTTTGAATTTACGCACGGTATCCATATCCTTGTCGCCGCGTCCGGAAAGATTGACCAAGAGGGTAGTTGTTGCCGGGAAATCGGTGGCGATGCGGATGGCGTAGGCCAGCGCATGGGCGCTTTCCAGCGCGGGGATGATGCCTTCGTATTTGGCCAGCAGGTCGAAAGCCGCAATCGCTTCATCATCGTTCACGGTGACGTAGTGCGCATCGCCGGAGTCGGCCATGAAGCTGTGTTCCGGACCGACGCCAGGGTAATCCAGTCCTGCCGATACGGAATAGGTATCAGTGATCTGACCATCCGCATTTTGCAGCAGATAAGTTTTGCAACCGTGCAGGATGCCGACCTTGCCGCCGCAGATGCTGGCGGCGTGTTCCCCCGTATCGAGTCCTTTGCCGCCAGCCTCGACACCTACCAGGCGGACTTCCGGGTAATCACAGAATCCGGCAAAGATGCCCATGGCGTTACTGCCGCCACCGACGCAGGCAATGACCTGATCCGGAAGGCGACCGGTCTGATCCAGGCATTGCCGACGGGCCTCCTCACCGATCACTGACTGAAAATCCCGCACCAACATCGGATAGGGATAGGGGCCGGCGACAGTACCGATCAGATAAAAAGTGTCTTTGACGCGCGCAGTCCAGTCGCGCAACGCTTCGTTCATCGCGTCTTTTAGGGTAGCTGAGCCTTCGCTGACCGGATTGACTTTGGCGCCCAGGGTTTGCATACGTTCGACATTGACCGCCTGACGCTGCACATCCAGGGTTCCCATGAAGACTTCGCATTCCATGCCCAGCAAGGCCGCGACAGTAGCGGTTGCGACGCCGTGCATTCCGGCACCGGTTTCGGCAATCAGGCGTGTTTTGCCCATATGCTTTGCCAGCAGCGCCTGTCCGATTGTGTTGTTGATTTTATGTGCACCGGTATGGTTAAGGTCTTCGCGTTTAAGGTAGATCGAGGCTCCGCCGAGGTATTGGCTCAGGCGTTTGGCGAAGTAGAGCGGTGATTCGCGTCCAACATAGTTTTTCAGCAGCATCTGGTATTCTTTTTGGAATTCCGGATTCTGCTTTGCCGCGAGATAGGCCTGTTCGAGTTCGGCTAGAGCCGGCATCAGCGTCTCGGCCACGTACTGCCCACCGTAAATGCCATAATGTGTGTTCATCATCAGTCTCCTTGTTTTGATTGTTCTAGAAAAAAATGTGGACAGAGTGGACAGAGTGGACATTGTGGACAGAGTGGACGTCCCTGCCCCCTGCCCCCTGCCCCCTGCACCCTAACCCCTGCACCCTGCACCCTGCACCCTGCACC
>JAPXLT010000399.1:0-3434 GCA_033809415.1 Lentisphaeria bacterium | reverse complement strand
ACAATTTATGTAAAATGGTCGTGATCGCCATCATTGCCATTCTGGCCAGCATGCTGTTGCCGGCATTGGGAAAGGCCCGTGCCAATGCAAAATCCGTTAGCTGCGTCAATCAAATGCGCCAAATCAATTTCGCTTCCGTGCTGTATGCAGATGATTGGGACGGTACGATAGTCCCAGTGCTGGGCACTACCTGGTACAGCAACTGGTTCTATCATCTTGCACCCTATGTCGGAGTTGACCGCACTAAAACCGTCGAAGTCACTGACGGGAATTTCTATACTGGGAACACCCGTACGCAGTTTGCCAACGGCAAAGTGTATTACTGCCCCAATCTCAGCAGCGGCTTTGGCGGAACACCCAGCAATGCCAACTACGAGCACACCAGCTACGCCATGAATATCTGGGTAACATACTCGGAATATATCGCAGGCAACAATACCTATAAGGAAAAACGACGTTGGCGAAAATATGGGGACGCCTTCTTCTACTGCCCCTCGAGAATCGTCATTTTCTGCGAACGAGATTCTTCACCTTGGTTATATAGTTCGCCCATTCCCACAGGGGTCGTGGATTGGTCACTGCACCCAAATGGCGCGGTCTTTGCATTGCTTGACGGCGGCGTGAAACCCTTTACCTATGCCGCCTATAAAAGCGCCAAGCTGACGGATTTGAAACACTGGACAACTTACGGCAGCCGCCCAACCGATGACTAAATTTTTTTAACCACGAACCACATGAAAAGTTCGTGCCTTTTCGTGCCTTTCGTGGTTAAAAACTTTTTTGGACATGGTCTATTTAGTGCTCGTAATTTTCAGCAACATTTTAAGGAGAAAAAAAAGATGAAGTATCTTCGTGGAATTTATGTATTATTTATTCTGTCCGCCATGCTGTTTTGCTGCTATGGCAAGGAAGTTGCGTTGCTGGAAAAAACCTTTACGCCGCCAAGGATAATTGGGGAGCAATATCATACCCTTCTTAGTACGATTGACATACCCAAAGAACGCCCTGATGCAACGACCCGTTTCCACCTGGAAGCGGAAATCATAACGGAAGGTGGAGCATCAGTCGGCATGAAGCTGAGGCAAACTGTTTTCAACCGGAAAGACCCGCTTTACAGTACCTTTTTCTGGAAAAAGACCGCTACGGCAAATGGGGAAATCTTGCGCGGCAGTACAACGCTGGTCAAGGATGTCTCGCCGCAGGATTTGTTGGGGCTTGCGCTTTGTCTGTACAATGTCAGTAGGCAGGGCACTATTCAAGTCAACAAAGTCACCGTTCGCATGGAAACTCCTGATGTGCCCATTGCTACGCCGCCGTCCGAGGAATTGCTTCTGGAGAAAGTCTTTACGCCTCCTGTTGAGATAAGCACTTATTACCATCGTCTGCTTGCTGTGCCAATGCCGGAGCGCGAATTTTCCGCAGACAGTCTTTTTACCCTTCAGGTATCGGTATCCGGTGAAGATGGTGCTCGTGGCGGCATGAAATTACGGCAGATGGTTGAAGGAGAGAAAAATACTCCCTATACAACCTTTTTCTGGAACCGCGCCCTTCCGGAAAATGCTGAAGTTGTCACCGCAACCTGCCGGCTGGATAGTAGCTATTCACCTGAAAAACTCAAAGGCTTGCAGCTTTTTGCCTACAACTGCAATAAACAGGGCAAGATGAAGATCGAAAGCATCGTGCTCAGTGAAGAGAAAAAGAAAGCGGAAACCCCACAAGCCCCGGTGGCACCCGTACGGAAAACCTTCACACACTGGCGCAAAAAACCGGATTTCTTCCCGGCCGGAGTGTATCTCTACGGCAGAGAAGAAGAATTGAAAAAAATAGCCGCCTTGCAAAACCTTAGCCTCGAACAATACTTCCGCAAGATTTTCCAGGATATCCATGCGCATTCCTGCAACAGCATTTATCTGGCCAACCTGACGATGTCCCCCGAAATTTTTCAGCAGGCTTGTCATCTGGCCAACGAGTACGGCATCAAGGTGTTTGCCCAGGGCACAGCCGATCTGTATATTCGCGCAACACGGGGAGAAGATTACTTTGCCGAAGTCACCGAACCGGCCAGCCGCAAATTCCTGCCGGCTTACAATGAACTGACAAATCTGGCTGGATACCTCAATATCGAAGAGGTACCAGCACGCCAGGAAGCCATGGAATTGCTGCGCAAGGGTCGCGCCTTGGCCAAAGAACTGATGCCGAAGATTCCTATCTTCATGCTGCACAACAATATTAAATCCATGGAAATGGATAATCAGGAACCGCAGCCGGACTGGTATGGCTTCGACCGCTACCGCTTTCGCATGGTCACCGGTAATGCGGGCGAACTGGTCATTTCAACTCCTAGCGACATGGCCAGGCTGATCTATAGGGAAATCAATGAATTCTATCAGTTTGCTGCCGAACGCGGCCTGCCCCTGATCTTTGTCGGACAGGGATACAAGCACGAGGAGTTTGCGCGAGAGAATGCCGGTCCGTGCAGCGGCTACCGGGAAATTTCTCCTGGGGTCTGGCGTGGTTACAATCGCTACATGCCGCGCAATGGCATGAACTTGCAGTTTTATCTTTCGGTGGCTGCCGGTGCACGTGGCTTGCTGCTTTATTTTTATCAGAGTTTTCTGCCGCGAGAGAATGCCGTCTCGCGTAGTGACGGTCTGGTTTCGCTGGCTGGCGAGGAGAGCTGGTATTGGAAAGAGATTGGGGATTGCCTGCGTGAAGCGACGCCGCTGTTGCCCCTGTTCAGCAGCTGGTTCCGCGAAGCAACATGTCCTGCAAAAACGGATGATGCCACGGTTTACATCGCCTCTTTTGTCCGCCCGGACCTCCAAGGCCGCTTTTTCCTGCCGGTAAATACACACATCGCCAATTGGGATGGCAACAACCCTATACGTGCCCAGGTTGGCACACAGCTGCATTCCGATGAAGAAAACTTACAAGGCTTTGAATGGTGCGGAAATAAAACCTTCAAATTGCAAATGCCCGAAAATGACAATCCGCTCTGGGAAGTCATCAGCGGCAAAAAAGTCAACCCGGACGCTATCGAACTGCCACCCGGCAAAGGCATGGTGCTCTTCCAGGGCAGCGAAGAGGAATGCAACCGAATACGACGTGAACTGAATTAAAAAGGGTGCAGGGGACAGGGTGCAGGGGAACTTTTTTAACAACGAACCACACGAAAAGGCTTGACGTGGGCTGCCGCCCACAACCCATTTTTTGTCTACGGAAAACACGGAAAATTTGTAGGATTGCTGCTTTGACGGATGAGCCTGCTCTGCCAAAATTCTTGTGTGACAAGACCGGCTTTACGATGTTGCGTCGGAGGCATCCAACGCCGGAGGCGTGGCACCATGAGTAACCCCGTTATGAAAAAGTCAAGCGGTGTTGCGAACGAAAAAGTCTGATTCCTGAAGTTTTCTTCTAAAGTCTGCCGTCCAGTT
>JAPXLT010000398.1:3069-3508 GCA_033809415.1 Lentisphaeria bacterium | reverse complement strand
TTTTTTAATGGACAGGGACACGATGGACGCAATGGACGTCATGGACATAAATGGACACGTCTTTATGGACAGAATGGACACGTACAGCAGGTGACGTCCTTGAAACTGTCCATTCCGTCCATCAAACGAAAAGTCCATCGTGTCCATCCCGTCCATGATGTCCATTCATGTCCATGTCCATGAAAATGAATGAAAACACCCTGTCTTTCTGAAAAAACAAGAAGTCGAGTGAGTAGCACGAAAATTTTTATAGGGGGGGTGCTGCTTTGACGGATGAGATGGCACGCGGTTTAAAAGTGGCGCAACCGTCCCGGTTGCGATGTGCAGGGCGGCGTCTGTGTCCCGTCCCCCACCTCTCCCGTTTCCGTCTCCCGCGCGCGCGTACCTTATCGAGGGTGGGTTGCCCCCTGGGTGGGTGGGGCTGGATGATTTCTGAACC
>JAPXLT010000398.1:0-3059 GCA_033809415.1 Lentisphaeria bacterium | reverse complement strand
AACGAAAAGTCCATCGTGTCCATCCCGTCCATGATGTCCATTCATGTCCATGTCCATGAAAATGAATGAAAACACCCTGGGGGATTACGCTTTGGCTAATTCCTATGTCGCGCCCTTTCAGGGCTTTGCGGAAGGGTGGGCATCCGAACCCAGGGCGTTGCCCTGGGCTGGTATGTCGCGCCCTTTCAGGGCTAATTCCAACATCGCCGATCAGCCGTTCGTTTCTTGTTCTTGCCACTGCCCATGAAAGAGAATGAAAACGCCCTGTCCTGCGACAGTCAGGGCATCGCAACCGGGGCGGTCGCGCCACTTTTTAAACTGTACCTCTGTCGTAACGGGTCTGTAGTGCGGTGTGCGTAGTGCGTAGTGCGGGTCAGACGTGGTGGACAGTGTGGACAGTGTGGACAAAGTGGACAGGACAAGCCCCCCCGCACCCCACGACAGTCAGAATAATCACAACCGGGACGGTTGCGCTACTTTTAAACCAGCACCCGCACCCGTTCCCAACGCACCCCGCACTACGCACCCTATTGAGGCATTACTCTGCCGCTTTTGATCCTTCATCCCGGCATGCGGGTATCTTCTTCCGACAGACTCTTCACAACGGTATCCGACCAGCATTTCTCCAATTGTGCATTGACTTCCAATTCACCGGCAGAGGGCGTGACATCGGGCGGCAGCTCTTTAACCCGAACCACTGCCACAGTGACATTATCCGGCCCGCCGCCTTTCAATGCTTCATCCACCAGCAGTCGAGCCAGCTCTTCTACCGGTAAATTTCGCTTTTTATCGATTAGCCCTGATAATTTTTTATCGGAGAGCACCTTGGTCAAGCCATCGGAACACAGGACAAAAAGGTCCTCGGCAGCGACTTCGATTGGCGTTCGTTCAGGGCAGGTTCTTTTGCCAGTACCGACTGCTTTGGTTAAAATTCCACGGTAAGGCTGCGGCAGTTTTTTTTCATCGATGCCAGTTTGCGCGGCAATCGTATGGTCTTTTCCAATCTGTTCCAGAATGCCATTGCGCCAGCGATAGGCCCGGCTGTCGCCGATATGAAGAACCACAGCCTCTCTGGCAAACCAGGAATTGAACAGAAGAGATATGATTGTGGTGCCCGAACCATCGGGGAACTGATGCCTCTGGGAAAATTCATCAATATCCCGATCTGCATCGAGGATACCCTGTTTGACCGCCTGACAGCGTTCTTCCGGGCAGGCATCCCTTTTTCCCTTCAGTTTTTTCAGCACATTGTTAATGACCCAGGCACTGGCAACTTCCCCGGCGTCTGCTCCACCCATGCCATCTGCAACGGCACAAAACCCCCACTCAGGCATGATCACCCCGGCATCCTCATTCTTCTGACGCACCTTGCCGACATCCGTACAGATGGCCATTTCAATATGGGAAAATCGCATGTCTGACCTTTCCTGAATCAGATCGCCTGATGACCTGACGCAATAACACGATAAAATTTTCGTACTACCACTTGATTTCTTCTTTTTGGGAATCTTTTTTGAGTTTTCGGTGATGGAAGAGGGAAGCCGGCGTCATGCCGGCGAGCCGCCGGCGCTCCATATCGCCTCCGACGCAATTGCGTAAAGCCGCCCTCGGCACACAAGAATTTTGGATCGGGATTATGTCACGCCTTCAGGGTTACCCCAACATCGTCGATCCGTCCGATCAGTTGTCCGTGCAAAGTCCGTGTTCCGTCCGTGTTCCGTCCGTGTAATGTCCGTGTGGGTTGTGGGCATCAGTCCACGTCAAGTCTTTTCGTTGTTAAAAAAGCATTTACTTGCCTGCTTCGCGGAGTGCCCACATTCTCCGCACGGCGGAATCTCCGGGAATTCCCATTGCGATGATCTCGTCTCGTATTTGGATTTGCACGGTGGGGCCTGAGCGGTCAAATTCACTGAGTCGTTCATTGATTTTCCGGCGCAGGGCTTTCTGTTCAGCAACCAGCCATGGAACCAAGTCCTGATCTTTCAGCTTCAGCTGCCGGTTTTCCGGGCATAGTCTTTCAGCGATGGCAGCGGCAATGATCGCTTCACGCCCCTGGCTGTTTTCAGCTTTACGCAGCAACTGGTCAATAATTTCATCCCGTGTTTTTTCGTAAAGATGAATTTGTTTAGCCAAATCCGCCAGCTTGCCTTCATGGAAACCGATATTTTCAATGAAATTCCGCAGACGTGATCCACAAGCCAGACGTTGTACCGTAACGGAGAGCAAACTGACAAAGGGGAGGTCCGCCACCGTCTGAAAAGCCGGCTTTTCGGGCAGTGCATTGAGAAACGTATAAAATTCCTCGAAGCCCAGAACCCGGTCGTAGACACCGGCAGGAGTTTTGCGAAAATGTTTTGGCAGGGGGCCGTCCAGAATATCGCACGCGAAGACCTTGGCCATTTGGCTTTCATCCTGGAGGAAAGCCAGTCCTTCCAATTCTATGCTGCCGCTATCTCCCAGGGAGATATACTGAGTGTAAAGATATCTAGCCTGATTTAAAATATCCCGCAGCTCCTTGCCCTGGGTATCCAATGCTTTTCGGCAATTGGAAATATTGGCATCTATCGAACAACTTTCGAGGCTGGGCAGCACCAGTTCCAGTTCGGCTGCCGCATCGAACTCGGCGTTGGCAATCAGGCGTCGGCATTCCTGCAATGTGAGCTGAGCCTTGCGCAAGCCTTTCAAAGGCTCGAGGACCATCGCAGACCGCCGCCGGAACTGCGGAGCACTGTCCTTTTGCATCTCAGTTATGGCAGAAGCCAGATTTTCAAAAGAACTTTTTTCATAATTGATATCCTGCAGCAACTTGCTGAGCTTTTGATTCTGATCCAGAAGTTCATCGATCTGCGCAATGCTTCGATCCAGCTCTATTTTCAAGGCTTTTCCATAGCCTGTATCAGCCGGGAAACCGCTCCGCTCCCCCATCTTGACACCTGTTTCTTTCAACTCCTCGAGGTCACAGTCATCACGCATCAGCAGGAATTTGGCCCGCAGCATATTGTCCAGGTTGTTTTTCATGGCATTGGCCTGGCGACGCAGCGCTCCGGCTTCTTCATTCC
>JAPXLT010000397.1:0-3520 GCA_033809415.1 Lentisphaeria bacterium | reverse complement strand
TTTTGTGCCCAAAAAGGTTGGCAACTATTTTCTCTATGAGCCTGCCGGCGGTGGCGGCATGGGCAGCGTCTATAAAGCCGTTTCGGCACTTTTTCCGGATGATATTCTGGCGGTCAAAGTTCTTTCCTGCGCAGCTCGTGAGAATCCAGCGGATATTCATGCCCTGCTCAATGAAGCCCGGGTGAGTTCCTTTTTTATCAACTCGGATTACATTGTCGCCTGTCTCGATAGTGGTTTTGCCGACGATGAATATTTCACGGTAATGCCCTTTGTTGAAGGGGAACGCCTCGATAGACGCATCGAGCGCATGCATCAGCTGCCGGAAAAAGAAGCCCTCTTGATGGGATTGCATCTGCTGGCCGCCGAACAGCATATCTATCACATGGGCTACCTCTATCGTGACATGAAACCGGAAAATGTCATCCTCAACCAGTATGGATATGCCGTGCTGCTGGATTTTGGACTCTGCATCCCCCGGCATGAGGCTGCCAACAGCGATGAAGAATTCGTCTCCGGATCACCGTATTATCTTCCTCCGGAACGCCTGCTCGGCCAGGGCGAAACTGCTTGCAGCGAAATCTATAGCCTGGGCATGGTACTGTATCATGCGCTGACCGGACACACCTTTTATAATGCCGATGAAATGCAGGCTCTCGTCCGGCGGCATATTTCCGGATTGCGTATCAACAGCACCGCTAAAATGCAGGGACTGCGTACCAGCGTCGGCATTCTGCTGGATGCCATGGTGCGCCAGGAACCTAAAGAACGACCGCAGGATTTTGTCTATGTCGCCGACTCGATCAAGGCGATTATCCAGGAAATCGGCTGACACCATAAGCCAGTTTTTTAACCACGAACCACACGAAAAGACACGAAAATTTTTATAGGGTTGTTGCTTTGACGGATGGGACTGCATGTGGTTTAACAAGTAGCGCAACCGTCCCGGTTGTGATTGATCGAACGACACTATGTGCATAACGCTTTGCGCCGTAGGCGCTTAATCATACTTAACTCCAAGCCTGGGGTGTGGAATCCACCCAAAGACAGTGCCTTGTAAAGGCACCACAATTTAGTACGTATGCGTCTGAAAAGAAATGCCCACATGGATGCGATTCTGGCCGCTTCGGAGGCCAGAGCACGTGGGGAAAAGCCGCTTCCTCTGCCTGCTTGCAATGGCAAGAAACTCTCGCAGTTGAAGGCTCAGGAACAGCCTCTTTCCTCCGGGCAGCTTCGTATTCTTGGCATTGACACTGCCCTGCGGAAAACAGGCTGGGGACTGATTGACGCGTGCGGCAACCGTTTCACCCCGGTTGACTGCGGAGTGATCCTGAACCAGCCCGATCTCTTCCTCAGCGACTGCCTTCGCCGCCTGAATGCCGGCATCAAGGGGCTGCTGACCCGTTATAATCCCGACTTGGCAGTTATCGAGGGCGGATTCTATTGCAAAAATGTGCGCACAGCGATTATCCTTGGCACTGCGCGCGGTGCCGTGCTTGGCGTCCTCGCTGAAGCGCAAATCCCCATCTATGAATATGCTCCGCGCAGAGTCAAACAGGTCGTCTGCGGTTTTGGCAATGCCAGCAAACAGCAAGTCGCCCTGCTGGTGGCGCAGTTCCTGAAAATTCAGGTCAACAACCTGCCGGATGATGCGACGGATGCCTTGGCCCTGGCTTTGTGCCACGCGCAAATAATGGGTATCGCCCAAGGTCTCGGCCTGGAATCCCCAATTTGAATTTACCAAAAACTTTTTAACAACGAAAAGCACGAAAAGACTTGGGGTGGGCTGGCGTCCGCAACCCATTTTTTAACCACGAACCACACGAAAAGGCACGAAAATTTTTATAGGGGTTGCTGCTTCGACGAATGGAATGGCACGCGGATTTGTGATCTGGCCTATTGGTTTCTCCGACCGATCGGTCGGATCGGACGGATCAAGTAGATCGGTCGGATCGGTCGGATCAGTCGGATCAGTCGGAGAAAAAAGACAGGAGTTAGCAGTATCTTAAAAGGGCTGTACGCCAATGACTTGGAGCTTTCTTTTCAGAAAAATCTTTCACAAAAAACAAGATTTTGAGGGATAGTAGTACGAAAATTTTTTATGGGGTGTCGTTCTGGCGGATAAAATGCACGCGAATTTGCGGACGACCTGATCGTTCGGATATCAGAAGAGGGGTCACGGAACAACGCCAACTTCGACACCCAGAAGCGCCAGCTCGCCGAATGGAAACAGGCTCCGGCATAGTGATGCGTCAAAGAATTTCTCGATTATCCAGTTTCTGACGCCTTATACACGGACAAGAAATCATCCGTGTCCAGACCTTGGGTGATTGGCAGGTTTTCTTTTTCATATTACAGTAAACATATACTCGTCGGCGTGTCTTCTGTGTTGGAGGATTCAGGCTATGAAAGATTTAACCAGCAGCGTTTATACCTTTGAGAAGCTCATACGAGGCAATTATCTCTATGTGGACAAGACGGAATATATCTGGAAACTGGTGCGCCCCGCATCCGGGATTTACTTCATGTCCCGTCCGCGCCGCTTCGGCAAGTCGCTGACCGTCTCGACCCTCAAGGCGGTGTTCCAGGGGAAGAAGGAACTTTTCAAGGGGCTTGCCATCCATGGCAAGGAATACAACTGGAAGGAGTACCCGGTCATCCATCTGGACATGGGCAATTGCGATGCCAGAAATGCCCCTGCCTTGCGAAAATATCTGGGCGGAGTGTTAAGAAAAGAGGTCGCCGTCCATGGTTTGCCGATAGAAATAGACGATGATCAACTGGCGATCTCGTTTGCTTTACTAATCACAGCCCTGTCAAAAACCGCCCCAGTTGTCATTCTGGTTGATGAATATGACAAGCCAATCCTGAATACCATCCAATCCCCCGAAGTACATCAAGTACTCGAAGTGCTGAAAGGCTTTTATTCCACGATCAAAACATGCGCCGACCAGGAGCGTTTTGTCTTTGTCACCGGCGTCAGCAAATTCTGCCACGTGTCCCTGTTCTCGGACTTGAACAACCTGTACGACATCACCATGCATGCGGAATTCGCCACCATGCTCGGATATACGCAGCAGGAATTCGAGGACAACTTCCGCGAGAAGATCGACCAGACCAGCGCGCACCTGAAAATCCCACGCGGGGAACTCCTGCAGAAAATCAAGGACTGGTACGACGGGTACCGCTTCGAGGAACATGCCGAATCGGTGTACAACCCCGTCTCGCTGGCCTCGTTCTTCCTCAGCGGCGGGAAGTTCAACAACTACTGGTTCTCGACGGGGACGCCCTCGTTCCTCATCGAACTGATCCGGAAGCAGCGTTTCAGCTTCGAGGAGATCCTGAGCAAGCCGGTGTCCGGGATCGCCTTCTCCGCCTATGAGGTCGACCGCATCGATCCGCTGCCACTGCTGCTGCAGACCGGCTACCTGACCATCCGCGACGCCTTCGAGGACTTCGGCATGACCTTCTACAACCTCGCCTTCCCGAACTTCGAGGTGCGCTCCGCCTTCGACACCTACCT
>JAPXLT010000396.1:0-3523 GCA_033809415.1 Lentisphaeria bacterium | reverse complement strand
CAACAACCCTATAAAAAATTTTCGTACTACTATCGCCCAAAATCTTCTTTTTGGGGAAAGATTTTTTATGGACTATGGACAGGGGCAGGAATGGACACGATGGACGGAATGGACAAGAATGGACTGCTGAATGGACAATGGACGATGGACGATGGACAGAGATTATGTCGCGCCCTTACAGGGCTTTGCCGATGGTGTGATCCCTGACCCAGGGCGTTGCCCTGGGCTGGTATGTCGTACCCTTTCAGGGCTGATTCCAACATCGCTGATTTGACCGATCCGACCGATCCTACATCCTGTCTCTTGCATACGGGAGCGTTCGAGCATGGGAGGGCAAACATCAATCACAACCGGGACGGTCGCGCCACTTTTTAAATCGCGTGCAATCTCATCCGTCGAAGTAACACCCCCTATAAAAATTTCCGCGCTTTCCGTGCTTTCCGTGGATAAAAAAATAGGTTGTGAGCGTCAGCCCACGCCAAGCCTTTTCGTGTATTTCGTGGTTAAAAAAAGAATCTCACAAAGGCTCGCCGGAGAAATTGAATGGTTCGTCAGCTTCCGGAGGTTCTGGAGCGGGTGGAACTGGCCATTGCGTAATGACCGTAAAAGTGTCGCATCTGGCCTCATGTTGCGGCGTATCGTCAGCAATGCGCGATTTATTGAGAGACTGCGGCTGACGGTAATTCTCACCTGGCGCGGAAAGTTGCCAGCCAGGAAATTCGTGGAATTCATAGTTGCTTTCTGCTCTCCAGTTCCTTTCCCATAATTTTACTTTTCCTTTGGCATATTGGATTGGCTCGCCGCTCAGGGCATCCACCGGGAGTTTTATGCCGAGTTCATCCAGTGTTTCCGGCAAATGCCCGTGTTTGCGGCGGAACTGTTCGACCTGCAAGCCGAGACCTGTCATTCTGCATCTGGTTTGCACACGCAGCGAGTGCCATTCCAACTTGAAATAATCTGAAAATAACATTCTTTCAAGGTAAAATTCACGTATCGCAAGTTCCTGTTTCAGCTTGTCACGCAAACTTTCGCGGCATGGTGTAGGATCATCGAAATATCGCACCAGCGCCCGTTGGTGGCGCATGACTGTAAGCAGATAACGCTGCACTACCGCGTCCGTCCACAGGCACGGCGGCGTTGGAAAAACAGTCGTATTCCCCCGAAACAGAAAATGTAACAAGGGGGCTTGATATTCTCTTTTCCCTTCAATTGAGATAGCCCACATGATTTTGGGATATGGGACATTCAGCAACATGGCAGTATCAATCACCAAATACGCTTCGGTGCGCAGCCCATGCAACATAGCGGTTCGGATTTTTTCCTCACGGTCGCGATTCAATTCCACCAATTCCGACAAATCAGCATCGGACAAAACGCCGCTTCCCAGCATCGCACCGATGTTGTCATTTCGAATCTGCTCACAGGCAAAAGCCGCCCTGGCGCCAAGCACAAAATCGCATTGCAGGATAGTTTCCTGCATTTCGTTTGCCAAGCGGAAAAGCCGCATGGCTTCCGCCGGATTTTTCTCTTCCAGCGCGACGACGATTTTCGAGCTGAAATAACGCATAATAGCACGGTAATAACCCAGATGCGGCATTTGATCTTTGAACAGATAATCATCATCCGACAGGCAAATTTCGTATTTCAGACTTTCGCCGGATTCGATTAACGCATCAATATTTTTAAAGTCTTCACGACAGAGTTCACTGACAAGATAGGCTTTGAGTTCCTTCCGCTTGCTCTCCGGAAGTTTATAGTACCCGATAGCAGTCTCCAAGCAGTATGAACCTCTTTCAATTTCATAATCGTCCCTGCGGTCTACAAGTTTTCTGAATTCAGCGCTCGGAGTTCTGCCCTGATAACAATACCGTTTCAATTCTTCGCGGCTAGTAGGAATTCCATCTGATTGCAGCGTGAGTATTTCCGCCTTGACTTCCATTTTCGTCCAATAAAACGTAATGTATCCAGCCACAGCGGACACCGCAAATAAGAGAAGAAGCGCTATACCCCATATCCGTTGCGAACGTTTGACCACGCCATGAGACAATCTTTGGGCAATCACCAGCCAGGAGCTGACGCTGATGAGGAGCGACACCTGCACCCACGGACTCAATGGGTCGACAAATACTGCAAACACCCAGAACATCATTGCACCGCCAATCAGCAGCAACACCGGAATCCGGGCGTTTTTGGAAAGCAGACGCCAAAGTATCCAATAGCGGAGAATCGGCATGCTGATGGCGATTTCGTTCCGCCATGAACAAGATTCACCACGTTCTTTGGCGAGAATGGAAAAAAACATACCTTGACCATAAGCAAAAACAATCATTACACCTACTGCGGTGAAGAAAATAATGGTCGGCGTCGCAATGCCCAAGAGTTGAAGTGCGAAGACGTCTTTTGGCTTCCGAAACGATTCAAGCACATAAAATATCCACGGGACTTGCATTAACAGCAGAGTCCAGGAGAAAACCCCCAAGGCGCCACTCACATGGTCTTGAAACAGCTTGGCTGTGGTTTGTACCTTGGCGGACTTAATGAGACTTTCCAGCATTTTTTCCCAATTGATTTTCACGCCTTGTCCTCCCCTGCTTCCGGCGCATTCTCAGGCTGGAAGGTCTGATTGCTTTTGCTGATCATGGCTTCGCCTCCTGAATCATGCGTTGCCATTCCTGTTCGTGGAAGTTGTTCCAAGTTTCAATCAGGAGATAATACTTCCCGTCCTCGGTCTTCCAGGAGTAGAGGCAATTTGAATATGCCCAGCAGGAAACGATAGGCGAAGAGCTGCGCATAAAGTCCGGCAAACGCTCAGTCGCGAAATATGGTTTCGTGATAAACTCGCCCGAAAAAGTTTTTTGCAGCGCCTCTTGGAATTTTTCTGTATCGCCGGTCATGCGGAACGCCTTGTAGCTTGACTCATAACTGCCATCCAGCACAAGTGCCTCGATGTCCAAATCATCCGCAAATCTGCCAAAGCTCCGGGCAATCACCGCCGCCGGGCGTCTCTCAAAATGCCAGACGACAAATCCAAGTCCGATGCACACAAGGAACATCACACCCCATGCAAGGTGCCAGCGATAGAATTTCAGCCAAAAACAGATGCCAGTAATCAGGAAACCGAGCAACATCGTCAGAATCAGACCGAAAACACCACCGTCCCGTGCGAACGGATAAGATACCCCGATGTCTTTTTGATAATGAATATCGGACAGGAACCACATCGCAAGAATGCCGGAAAGCAGATAGCCGGACAACATGAAGAAGAACGTTTGCCAGCCTTCCCCCTTGCGGATGGGCTTCCAGTCGCCCGATATGAAGGTAAGTTTCTTCACAGCTTGTCGCAATAAAAGTTTACTACTACCAACCCAATTTTTGTTTTTTCAGAAAGATTTTGGATAAGGATTACGCAATGACGGGTTTCTATGTCGCGCCCTTACAGGGCTAGTTCCAACACCGCCGATCCGACCCGTCCGACCCGTCCGACCCAGCTAACCTGCCCCCTGCCCCCTGCCCCCTGCCCCCT
>JAPXLT010000395.1:0-3545 GCA_033809415.1 Lentisphaeria bacterium | reverse complement strand
CTGTTCACCAGACTGAACGGTAAGCTGCAAACGCCCTTTCCGGTTCTTGTCAATCTTCCCGAGTGCCAGCGCACGCCAGTCTTTATCGTAAAAATCACCGCCAAAAACCGGGCTGACATTCGTCTCGAGACTCTCGGGATCAACACCGGGAGGATAAAGCTTGGCGGACAGATTGCGCAGCTCGAGCAACCCTTTGCGTTCCGCCAAGTGAAAGGAGAACGCGGTTTTTTCGGCAAAATAGTCTTCATGCACCGGGACGGCCACTCGGAGTGTATGCCAAGTTTCGACCGGTTCGGTGATTCGCAAGGAAAGGAGTTTTGGCCAGGGGGATGCTTCGACCTGCCAGTAGAAGTGGAAGCAATAATCCTTGCTGATCTTGTAATCGAAGCTGATATACAGGGTCGAACCCCTGGCAACATCGCTGGAAAGCAGCTGCAAAAGCTCCATCGACCAAGGTTTGGCCGCAGTGTTCTTGACGGCAATCCGCATGACCTTGACGTCCTCGGGGGTTTCACCGGGAACAACCGTGAAGGAACCCAAGCCAGCACTGCGCAGGGACCAGCTTGCCGTGGCACCAGCGGGATCATTGAAACCGGGATTCTTCAGGGTTTCCACCCAGAGGGGAGTGTCGCCATCAGCGGCAGCCAACATCCGACATGCCAGAAGCAGGACGGATAACAGACATGGCCCCAGCAGATGCAAAACCTTCTTGCGGCACATTCTAAAGCCTCCTTAATTTAACCCCCGTACTTCGCAACCGGGACGGTCGCACCACTTTTTAAACCTGCACCCTGCACCCTCGCCTGCACCCCGCACCCTGCACCCCGCACCCTCGCCTACCCCCTGCACCCTGCACCCTCGCCTGCACCCTGCACCCTGCACCCTGCACCCTGCACCCTGCACCCTTACCTCTGCCCATTTTTTGCCTTGTTCCTGGGTTTCATGACCAGAAAAATGGCCGTCTCTGGAGGAGGTTGTGCTTTGCTTGCATCGACAATATGGATCGTATCGTCATCGCTACCGGGGTCCGGACTGTCCAGAACGGTAGACCCGACCGAGTAATTGATAACGACATTGCCCTCCGCATCGGCCTGGAAAGCACCGTTTTTTACCGAAGAACCGACAAAGACCCAGCCGTGCGGTTCGAGGTTCTTCCCGGTACGCGTATCAACGATCCAATTTTCGACGGGTTCGCGCACGAGCTTTCCCTGGGCGTCTTTCCACTCGATAAAGAGGTCGATTAGATCTCCTTGCCTGCCCTTTTCGCCGGGCAGACGAAAGCCGTTTTCGGCGCCAAGGAGGTAAAGCATGGTTTGCACCTGGACTGCGGCGATCTCCGTGCAGAGCAGCGCCTCGTGCATCCGGCCATCCGGCTTGCCAAGGATGACTTCCAAGGCACCTTCTTTGAGCACAAAACGGCAGGGCAAGGCCAGTTCACGCGCCGCCGTGCGCACGATCGCGCCATTGAGTTCCAGATTGCCGTCCGGCAGGCGTTTGACACCATAAGGCAGGCGGGCATCCTGCCCGCGCAACAGCAATGCCGGCAAAAGCAACAGAATAAGCTGAAAAGCAAAACGCATCATACACCCTTAAATCCAAATAAAATTTTCCGCGCCTTCCGTGTTTTCCGTGGACAAAAAAATGGCAATCAGGATTTGGCTGATTGTTTGCTGAATTTGTTTTCCTGCCCATTTCGAAGGCGAATGATGTTATCCTTGTGTCGAACGATGATCAGCGCGGCAATAATGGCCATCAGGATGATATTTGTACCATGGATGCCCCCCATGCCCAACGCAAGCATGAATGTTGCCGCAACCGGCAGCGAGATTGCCGCCATAATGCTGGCCAGGGAGACGATCCGGGTTTTCAGAAACGTAATATACCAGACGACAGCTCCAATCAGCACCGGCCAGAATGCCACTGCAAGGATGGCACCCAGGCTGGTGGCCACTCCTTTGCCGCCTTTGAAATTCAAGGTGAAAGGAAAAATATGTCCCCCTATCGTTCCGGCGACAGCAAACATTTCGCCCCATCCCACGCCGACAGCCGTTTGCGCACCGAGGAACTGGCCGAATAGAATGACCGGCAGGAGTCCTTTCAGAAAATCAAGGATGAAACAAACAACGCCCCAATCCCTGCCCAGCACCCGGCGCACATTGGTCGCCCCGATATTGCGGCTGCCATGCCGCCGGATATCGAGACCATTGAAACGCCCGATCAAATAGCCAAAGGGTATGCTGCCGATCAGATAGGACAACAGCGCAATGCAAATGCCGCTGGCCAGAAAACTCTGCATATCCATCGGATTGAATTCTCCTGTAAAATTGTGAAAATGCTGCCGGTTCCGTTCAGATGCCGTTTCGCCGCAGCTGATAACATTCCAGGCAACGGAAAACATCGATGCCATAAACAACGGTTGTAGGCTTGGAAAGACCGGCCTGTATCGAATCCCCCTCCCTCAAAAGTATCATTTCCGGATTGTTGTCTGCCACCAGCAAAACCGGCCCGCGAAGAATCTGCACCTTGATTTTTGCCGTCGAGGGCAGGACAGTGAAATTCGAGCCATCCATGGCATTGTTGAAAGCCAGGCCGACGCCTGTCCTGAAGTTGCCATGTGTGATGCTTTGGAAGTAACCTGTACTGCCAAAAGGAGTTGCAATGACCAGGCTGTCGGAAACAACCTGCGAGCGAAGGAGTTTGTCATCGACCCAGATGCGATAGCGAATGGCACTCGAGACCAGCTCCCGGCTCAACACAAGATCGTTTAAACCCTCGAGTACCAGAGTGTCATCAATGTATGCCTGAACTTTTTCAAGGCAAGACTGATCGAGTTCCCCGCTGAACAGGCTCTTCAGCGTATCGAGTTCAGAGTGAAGGGGACATTTCGGATTCTGCTTGCGGTCGCGGATCGGGCATTTCGGAATGCCCGGATAGAGCCGTTCAGCGCCCAGCAAGGAGCCATCGCCGCCGTGCGAGATCACCAGGTCCGGCTTGTCCTGTACCAACTCAACCGGAAACTGTTTCAGCAACGGCAACAGATCATCCAGATTCCGACCGTATACCAGAACCCGGAGTGGCTTGCCAGTAAATAGATCATCCATTGAACAAACGCTCCAGAAAAAAATCCCCTCTAATGTATTGCAATATCCGCCCGGCTGCAAATTTTCGTGCTTTTTCGTGCCTTTCGTGGTTAAAAATGATTATTATTCGACGGGTCTGGTAATCATGTCCTTTTTGAAGAGCTGGCCATTTTTTTCCTCGTATCTGATCATGTATTCCTGGGGACGTTGATTGGGAACCGGCACAAAAATGCCGCATTTGATCTGCCAGGCGCGGTCGGCGGAAATGCGCACCTCTTTCATATGCTCATTCAATAACTTCATTTCTGTGCGCATGCCACTGACTTTTGACAGCGCGGCAGCACTGACCAGCAGGCTGATCAAGCTGAAGATCACGACTAAAATCAGCAGGAAACGGTTGAAGGGATTGCCTGTCTTCGCTGGCGGAGCCGTAGGAAGGATGGGCATGGCGGCAACAGGAGCGGC
>JAPXLT010000394.1:0-3566 GCA_033809415.1 Lentisphaeria bacterium | reverse complement strand
AAAAAAACCGTATTGTAAGGTGATCTTTTTTTCGCCTTTGACGGTGCGGGCGAATTCAGCCCGGCGGACGGTTGGCACCCAAATAATGCTCGAACCAGCCAGCAGCAACGGGAGGCGTGACCGCTGATCCCGGGAAATATGCGCATCCGTAAATAGGTCTTGCAATTTTTTATGAAATTTACCGCCAAATGGAACCATGGCATCACCGGGCTGCCAAAAACGAACCTGCAAAACAGCCGGCAATTCAGCATAGCTGAAAGATTCTTCCGCCAGCACCTGCCCCGGAATTTCCGGTGCTGACCGGTCGTCGGGGCAGACCATGAAAAAGGCATTGCTTTCCGGCATCGTCAAGCAGGGATTCTTCCGCCAGTCCCACTGCCGGAGCGGCGGAGGTTTCTGCTGCGGCTCGAAGCGGCGCAGTCCATTTTTGTCCAGAAACAGTTGCCGTCTTCCGCCGGCTGGGATAATCTCTCCGGAACTGCCGTCTTTCTGCAAAGCTTTTTGCAAGCGGCGGCATAGCGTGGCAGATGGCGGCGTATCTTCGGAATACTCCTGTAAGAGCCATAATCGCAGCACTCGAGGCAGCAATGCTGGGGGAACCGCCTGCCACGCTGCTCGGCTCGTCAGCTGCGGCAGCTGCTTTTCCGCCATTTCCTCGAGGTATTTGGCGTCCTCGAGCAGGTTTTCCCTTGCCTGCAGCAATCCTGCATCGGTGCTGAAGATGCGGCGAAATTCGGGCAGGAGCCGGTTTCGCACTGCATTGCGGCGGAAACGATTATCCTGATTGCTGTCATCCAGGCACCAGTCATCGTATCCCTGCGCCCGCAAGAAATCCTCGAGAACGCTTTTGCGGACATTCAGGAATGGTCTGCAAAGCAGGACTTTGCCGATACGGCGAGTGTTCCGCAGTCCGGTCAAACCGGTGCTGTTGGCGCCGCGCGCCAGTCTCAGGAAGAGGTCTTCGAGGCAATCATCGGCATGGTGTGCCAGGAACACCGGGATTTGTCCGTCGTCGCTGAGTTCCTCCCAAGCTTCGAGGCGCAGGCGCCGCGCCGCCTCCTCGATGGTTTCCCGGGGGTGTTTCTGTTGCGGAACTTGCAAACTGCGAGACTGGAAGGGAATTTTGCGCTGTTCGCAGAATTTTCGGCACCAGGCCTCTTCCCTGACTGCGGTTTTTCCTCGCAGTCCATGCTGAAAATGCACTGCTGTCAGCGGCTGTCCGAGTTGTTGCAGGGCAATCAGCAAGGCACAGCTGTCCGCTCCGCCGCTGAATCCCACCAGTACCGGGCGGTCTTTTAAGTCATGCTCCCGCAAGAATCGGGTGACAATATGCTTCGGATCAATACTCATCAGGAGTCCGTGCTGCGAGTTGGTAAGTTGCCCGGCTGATCAAACCTTCCTCGAACAAGTTTTTCAGTGCCCGTTCCATAGTGATCATGCCTTCCCGGGCTGCCGTTTCCATCAGTGCTTTAAGCTGATGAGTCTTCTTGTCTCGGATCATCGCCTTCACGGCAATGGTGCCAAGCAGAATCTCAAAGGCAGCCACGCGCCCTCCCTTTTCACTCTTCAAGGGCAGGAGGCGCTGCGATATGATTGCGCTCAGAGAAGCGGCCAGTTGCGAACGCACCTGGGTCTGCTGATCGGCAGGAAACACATCGATAATGCGGTCAACACTCTGGGTGACGTCGTTGGTATGCAGCGTGGCAAAGACCAAGTGCCCGGTTTCAGCGGCGGTCAGCGCTGCGGCAATCGTTTCAGGATCGCGCATTTCGCCGATCAGAATCACATCCGGAGCTTGCCGAAGGACATATTTGAGTGCATTCTGGAAGCTCAGGGTATCCGCGTTGACTTCGCGCTGTTCGATCAGTGCCATTTTGTGCGGATGTACAAATTCGATGGGGTCTTCAATGGTGATGACGTGGCATGGGCGTGTGCGGTTGATCTCGCTGATCAGAGCCGCCAGCGTCGTCGATTTGCCATGCCCAGTCGGTCCGGTGACGAGAACCAGGCCCTGCTGCAAAGTCGCCAGATTCAGGATGGCCGGGGGCAGACGCAGCGCAGCCGGGCTGGGAATATTCATCGGAATCACCCGGAACGCGGCGGCAACCCTGCCTCTCTGGTAAAAACCATTCACCCGGAAGCGGTATTCCGTCTCATCCTCGGCATTTTCAATTCCCTTGACACTCAACGCAAAGTCAATCTCGCGATTTTCCTCGAAATCAGCCCGTTGTCTCGGTGCAAGGATACTGAACAGCAATTTTTGCGTATCTGCGCCAGAAAGCACCGGCATGTCGAATGGGCGCAGGTTGCCATCGAGGCGGATGACCGGGGGGGAATCAACGGTCAACAGCAGGTCGGATGCTCCGTAACGGACGGCATTTCGCAGCAGTTTTTTGATGCTCAGTCCCTGGTCGGCGTCACCTGAGTATCCGCGGAAGGTATCGACGCCTGTTTCCATGCCTTGGCTGAGTAGCAGGAATTCATCGCGGTTGCTGGCAGCCCCGGCGGCGATTTCCAGCTCGACGAGTCCTTTGCTGTAGAGTTCGATCAGCGACCGGTTGAAAGTTTGCATGCCGTCATGGAAGCCGTTTTTGATCAGCTCCGGGATACTATCCAAGTCCCGGTTTGCGATCAGGCGGCGTCCCAGGGCAGTTGCTACAAAGATCTCGAAAGCGGGCACACGGTGCTGGCCTGATTTTGTCGGCAAGAGGCGTTGCGATATGATTCCTTGCAGTGCCAGTGCAAAGTCCATGGCCACCTGTTCACGTTGCCCATCCGGAAAGTAATTCAGGATGCGCTCGAGGGTTTGCTGGACATCGACCGTGTGAATCGTCGCCGCCACAAGGTGTCCAGTCAATGCGGCGGATATGGCGGTGGCAATCGTTTCCTGATCCCGCATTTCACCAATGATGATGACATCGGGGTTCTGCCGTACGACATGCTTGAGCGCAGTGGCGAAGTCTCTGGTATCGCCGCCGATTTCGCGCTGTGAAACCAGCGCTTTGTTGTCCTCGTGCATGAATTCGATGGGGTCTTCAATGGTGATAATATGCCGGGGCATCGTCTGGTTGATGTGGTTGACGATGGCGGCCAGCGTCGTCGTCTTCCCGCTGCCGGTTGCGCCGGTGACTAGCAACAGACCGCGGGGCTGTTCGGCCAAGCGTGCAACGATATCCGGAATCCCCAGCTCTGAGAATTCGAGACGTCCAGAAGGCACCCGGCGAATGGCCAAGGCAATCTGCCCGCGCTGCCAAGAAAGATTCAAGCGGAAACGCCCAGCATCCTCCAGCGAAACCCCGAGGTCCACATCACGCTCACGCTCGAGCCGTTCCCAAGTGCCCGCCGGCAAACAATCTCGGAAAAAATCCTGAACGGTTTGCAGCTGCAAGACTTCCTCACCGGGTATAACGCTGATCACTCCGGCCTTTCGCATCGAAGGACGGCGGCCAACGCTCAAAAAGAGGTCGGAAGCCTCCAGTTTTTCCATTTGTAAGCATAAATCGCTGATACGCATGACTTATCTCCAAGAGGGTGCAGGGGGCAGGTGGCAGGGGGAGTCCGCTTTC
>JAPXLT010000393.1:0-3650 GCA_033809415.1 Lentisphaeria bacterium | reverse complement strand
GAGTCTCGTGGGCTCGGAGATGTGTATAAGAGACAGCCCTTAACTTAACTCATCAATTTTATGCTTTAACTCCCGGCCTTCTTTCAACAAGATGCGCAAGTCGTCTTCCCGTTGCTCAGTAATCGCTTCCCGGTAGCGTTGCAGCTGAAGCACCAGCCGGTCAATCTCCGCAGCAAGAAACTCCCGGTTTTCGAGGAACAATTCCGTCCACATGCCTTCGTGCAGCCGCGCCACCCGGGTCATGTCCCGGAAGCTGCCTGCGGAAAAGCCTGTATGCGAGAATGCGGTCGGGCTTTTCATATAGCTGCTGGAAACCACATGTGCCAGTTGCGAGGTGTAGGCGATGATCCGGTCATGTTCCTCGGGAGTGCTCAAGGTAATCCGTGCAAAGCCGAGACTGAGAAAAAAGCGCTTGGCGAATTCCAGCTGCCGGATATCACAATTCTGTTCCGGTGTCAGAATCATCGAGGCTTTGCTGAAAAGTTTTCCGCTGGATGCATCGAAGCCTGAGCGTTCGATGCCGGCCATCGGGTGGCCTCCGATAAAATGGAAACGGTATTTTTCCGCCAGTTCAAAACCGATCTGGCAGATTTTTCGTTTTGTTCCGCAGCAATCGACGACTAGGCTTCCCTCTTTCAGTCTGGCAGCGGATTGTTGCAGCCACTCTTCAGCGGCACGCGGGTGCAGCGCCAGAATCACCATATCGCAATTTGGCAGATCGTCTGTTGTGCAGACCTCGTCGATTGCATCGAGCAATTTTGCTTTCAGCCGGACACTTTCATTGATATCCATGCCTAGAATCCGGTGTTCGGTATTCTGCTTTGCGGCTTTGGCGATCGAGCCGCCAATCAGCCCCAGGCCTACGACTGCTATATTCATCAGACGCCTCCTTCCCTTACCAGCCCGGCAATTTTCAGGATGCGCGGTGCCAATGCTGCAAAGGCGTCCGGTGTCATCGATTGTGCACCATCGCACAGGGCATGCGGTGGATCATTATGCACTTCGATGATCAACCCGTCCGCTCCTGCTGCTGCGGCTGCCAGCGACATTGGTGGAACCAGAGCCGCCATTCCGGTGGCATGGCTGGGATCGACAATCACCGGCAGATGCGAAAGATTTTTCAGGACAGGCACTGCTGAAATATCAAGGGTGTTGCGGGTATGGGTTTCGAAGGTGCGAATACCGCGCTCGCAAAGAATGACTTGTTCATTGCCGCTGGCCATGATATATTCCGCGCTCATCAGCAGCTCGTCAATGGTACTCGATAATCCGCGCTTCAGCAGAATCGGTTTCGCAGTCTTGCCCAGCGCCTTAAGCAATTCAAAATTCTGCATATTGCGTGCCCCGACCTGGATAATATCGATCTCCTCGAACAGATGCAGCTGCGCTATATCCATGATTTCGGTGACAATCGGCAGGCCGACTGCGGCCTTGGCCTCGAGCAGCAGTTTGATACCAGTCTCCCTCAGGCCTTGGAAAGCATACGGTGAGCTGCGCGGTTTGAAGGCACCACCGCGCAAAATCGTCGCCCCGGCCGCTTTGACACAGTGCGCGACTTCGAGAATCTGCTCTTCGGATTCCACCGAGCATGGTCCGGCAATAATCTGGAAATTCCCTCCGCCAAGCTTGACCCCATTGATATCGATGACTGTATCGTCCGGATGGAATTTCCGGTTGCAGCTCTTGAATGGTTCCTGAATGCGTTTGACACTATCGACGATGCCCAGCGCCTGAATCAGATCGATATCAACTGCGGATGTATCGCCAATCAGCCCCAGCACGGTGTAATTCGAGCCTTTCGAGATATGGATATCCAGCGACATGCTCTTCAACCAGTCGATCAGATTCTGCAATTGTTTGGCATCCGGGTCTTTTTTCAACAGAACAATCATTTTGCACTCCTTGGTTTCGGAAAATTCCTCACAATAAACAACTTTAAAAACAAAAACCCCGCAGCGGGGATTCTCACTGCGGGGCTAACTGGGTCTTTTCTCTGGTTCAAGCCGATTTTACGCGAAAGTTTGAACCCTTGACCCGGGCACAGCGAAACGTCTCCCGGTCCGGCCGCTAAAGTAATAATAATAGGCCAGCCAGTCGAGAAAGTTAACGCTGTAAAGACGGATCGGTGACATCTTCATAAAACCAGTTTGAATGAAAAAATGTTGTTTAAATATATTCCATGCAGGGATGGATGCAAGCCGCAATTGAAAAACTTTTTTCAGAGTAGTTTAGGAGCAATGCGTCAGTAAATCTGGGTGATAGGGGCTTTTTTTACAACTAAAAACACTAATGGACACGAAAAAATTTCATGGCAAATACGACTTGTTCTCGCAGAAAAAGCAATTTCCATGAAATTTTTTCGTGTCCTTTTTCGGGCATTTCGTTGTTCAAAAAGAATTCCTCGCCTACCCAGGTTCACTGACGCCTTACGTTTAGGATTAGTTTTTTCAGAGTAGTTCGAGTCCTACTCCGATGAATAGCATTCCTGCGAGGAGTCCGCCGAGTGCTATATGGTGTTTTCCGTAGGTTTCGGCCATTGGGAGCAGTTCATCGAAGGAGATATAGATCATAATACCGGCAACGAGCGCGAAGAGGGATGCTAGCAACGGTTCGGACAGGACTGGGCCGAGGATGAGCATGCCGACCAGTGCGCCCAGAGGTTCGGCCAGTCCGGAGAGGGTTGCGTAGAGAAAGGCTTTTTTACGGCTGCCGGTGGCATAGAGGATTGGCACTGCCACAGCCATTCCTTCGGGGATATTATGCAATGCGATGGCGATCGCGATGGCAAAGCCGACTTTGCTGTCAGCCAATCCGCCCGCAAGCGTAGCCAGCCCTTCCGGGAAGTTATGGATGGCGATGACCAAGGCGAACATCATACCGGCCCGACCAAGGCGCTGGCGTTCTTCCTCGGTAGCATGTTCAGCATGAGCCATTTCACTGCCGCTGCGGACGTGGTGGGGGTTTTCAACTTCGGGAACCATGCGGTCAATAATAAACGCCATCCCGATCCCCGCAGCAAAAACAAGAAGCGTCAGCAATCCGCCAGAGACATCGCCAAATCGACCGGAAAGTCCCTCCCTGGCATGCGCCAGCATTTCAACCAGGGAGATATAGATCATCACACCAGCAGAAAAACCAAGGGAAGCGGACAGAAAGCGCCCTGAGATTTTTTCCTTGTTGGTGAAAAAAACGACGATCCCCCCTGCTCCGGTTGCTAGACCGGCAAACAAGGTGAGTCCCATAGTTATTGCAAAAACTTGCCAAGTGATTTCCAAGTTGGCTACCTCTCAAAATGCTTGGGTGACCTGGCATCCACAACCCATTTTTTAACCACGAAAGGCACAAAAATTTTTTCGTACTACTATCCCTCAAAATCTTCTTTTTTGGAAAAGATTTTCAAAAAAACGATGCGCAAGTTACTGGCTTTGAGGTTCTTTCTCATTTTTGAGAAAATTTTTGAACTTTTTGAGTTTCGATCTGACCGATCATTCGCCCATGTGAGTGCAGGCGTCAGTCCGCGCCAAGCTTTTCCATGCGGCTCGCGGTCAAGCTTCTCCAGTCTCGGAGAGACGGCACCATGAGTAACCCCAGGTGAAGCTGTGCGGAGCACTGCGGAACCTGGGGTCGGAACCCACCCAAAACCACTGCGC
>JAPXLT010000392.1:0-3663 GCA_033809415.1 Lentisphaeria bacterium | reverse complement strand
AGTTGGCGGATGGCGCATGAACTTGGCGCTGCCAATCATGGTTATGTATGGCCAAGAATTTTGTTTGTTCCTGATGGTGAATCCATGAGTTTATGGTCGGAACCTGTTTCTACACCAGGGCAATCTGTCAACTACACAAGCGTTCCGGATATGCCCAGACCAGTCGCTTTGGAGGAATTTCAATATAAAACCGATGCCTTTATCGACGAGGTAATCAGCCGTTTGTATGCGACAGGACAAACCCAAACAGACCTGAACTCACTTTGGACACTTATCAAAGAGGATCGTGCCAATCCCGAATGCGCAAGAATCCGGCAACTGGAGGCTCAGATGGGATTTGATCCCGAAGAGTGTCCGCCGTCAATTATCGAGGAGGCTTTGCGTTTACAGCAATCAACTGGTCAGGCAGCCATGTCTGAGCTGGCGCCTGTTTTTGGTGAAAACGTGCGTAAAATCAGAAGCCTTGATGAGGTATCTGGGTTACGGGGACGTCCTTCAGAGTGCTTATACGAAAAAGTAACATTTTGGCATGGTCAGCCTTGGGAACAGGGTATGGCCGCGGCAAAGCAGCTTCGTAAAGACATTGGTCTTAGCCAAGATTGTGTTCCGGATAAAATTCTGTTGGACCTCCTTGGGATAACTGAAAGTCAAATGTCGGGTTGGTCTCCATCTGAAAATATTCCTGCAGCTGTTGTCAAACCTGTTCTGTCGGGGAGCTGGGATATGATTTTCAGGAAGCGTCATCCACTTTCGCGACGGTTTGAATGGGCACGTTTTCTTGGTGATCTTCTTTCGCGGCCAACTTCTGAAGAGGGCTGGTTAGTATCTTCAGACCTCACCACGGCCAGGCAAAAACGCCAACGTTCATTTGCCGCGGAATTTCTTTGCCCCATTGACGCACTTCTTGCTTTTCTTGATGGAGACTATTCCGAATCTGCACAGGAATCTGCTGCGGAGCATTTTCAAGTCAGCGAAAAGACAATTGAGACATTGCTGATGAATCATGGCTATACTGATCGTCGTGTTGAAACACAGCTCCCCTACCGGTTGGTGACAAATGAAAGAACTATGAAATATCAAGGAGCAGAAGGCGCATAGTGCGAAGCGCGTTGGGGATGACCGATCCGGCTAACCAGTCGGAGGAACTAACGGGGCAAGCCGCAAATTCGCGTGCAGGTTCATCTGTCAAAGCGACAACACCCAATAAATTTTCGTGGCTTTTCGTGACTTTCGTGGTTAAAAAAAATGATCGACTTGAAAACTTTGGAGGTGGTATTATTTTAATAGACGTTTCCGGAGCTGCGGGCGTAGCTCAGTTGGTAGAGCGCCACCTTGCCAAGGTGGTTGTCGACGGTTCGAGTCCGTTCGCCCGCTCCACTTGATATTTATATGCGGGCGTAGCTCAGTTGGTAGAGCGCCACCTTGCCAAGGTGGTTGTCGACGGTTCGAGTCCGTTCGCCCGCTCCAATATTTCAGGCCGCAGAGAATTTCTCTGCGGCTTTTTTTATGCGTTTTTAACGGCACCTTTATTGTTCGAGATGCTGCCGAATGGTTTTGCCGTTGATATAGAGGTTATCGACTTTGAAGTTGCCGTCTTTGAGGATGTCAACTTGCAGATACAGCTTGTCGGTGCTGTCAGTTGCACTGGAAATCCGTCGCACCTCGGCATCGGCTTGTGTGGCGATTTTCTCGTTGAGGTAGAATTTACTGAAGGGATAATGAATGATGAAATACCCCTCTGGCTCGTAGGAGCGGCGCGCTATCCTGCCGTTTAAGGCCAGGTATGGCCCATTCTCGGGTTTTTCGTTGGTAATGCCCAGAATCTCGGCAAAGCCATCTTTGTCAGTGCCAAGCTGGAGATAACATTTTTTCCGGACATCGAGTGAATTGTCCTCTTTTTTGAATTTGTCTGGCAATATGCGCAGAGCCATATAATGTCCGCGCATGATGTCATAGGGATCATACGCCGCCACCTTGAACATAAAGGTGCCGGCAACATTGGCCTCATTTTCCAGGCTTATGACTGTGTGAACCGGATAGGCAAGCGCCAGGGCAAAAGCCAATATATACAGGGCGAGGCGGATTTTATTAGTTGGTTTCATTAGCTGCCTCCTGGGTGTTGCGAAGATACTTGGAGAATTTCAGGTTTCCGACAAGAAGAATAACGCCAAAGCCAACGAAGAACGGTGCCCTGGCAAGAGCTGAAATATTCATATCGAAGAACCGGCCGACCAACATGCCGATGATGAAGAGCAAGCCAAGATTGAATGTGGAAAGCAGACGTTTTTGGATGCCATCGAGCAGCAAGGCAATGCCGATGCTAAGCAAGGGTATATTGAAAAACAGGTGACATGAGTAGAGTCCTGCTGGAAGGCAGGTCAAAATCAGGCAAAACAGCACATTGCCAAGCAAAAAACACTTCAGAAGAGTCATGGGCCGCGCCAGAAAACTCCAGAGATAGAGTCCAGATGCCAAAACGCACACCAGCAATGACGGATTGAAAAGAGCGCCTTTGATGGCAAAGGGATTGTCATTGTCAACAAATGACAGAATAATCAGCGTCCAGGCCAAACCAAGGGAGCATAGGGAATACCACGGATTGCGCCCCGAGTTTTTGCTGCTGGCCAGAAATTGCCCTTCCTGTATTCCCAGAGAAAGAAAAATAACCAGGGTCAACAATACCGGGCCTTCGGGAAATTTTCCGATAAAGAGTGAGAAGACGCACAACGGCATAGCCAAAAAACGCAGGGGCGACAGATAATTGCTGCGTCTATAAAAATGGAAGACGAAGAATGGCAGCGGCAAAGCCAACTGTATAAATTGAATGACTGCCTTGGCCTCGATATAGTGGATAGTAAAGAATAAACCTATTATATAAAGAGCGAGCAGCCCGATGCTGTTGAAAATATAAACAAAGGGGATGGCAATAAACAAGACCAGCGTCATGTAGTCATTGAGATTGCCCTGAATCTGATAGATTTGCGAAATCAAGGCAATCAGAATGGCCGCACCTCCGGCAGTCAGAATCGCACTGCCCTCCAGAAACTTTTGTCCTTTTCCCTTGATCAAAGCCCAAAGCGAAAGTGCAAACCCGCACAACATGGGGATGCTGGACACCATCAGGCGCACCGGCTTTGACCAGCTGTCCCAGTTGTAATTGAAAAACAGGATGATGCCGGACAGGATGCTCACGATGCCGACAATCCAGATGCACATCATGATGTGGTTTATCCCAGATGTCTCAGCCAGGCGCTTTTCGTAATACTTTCTTAGCGCCAGTTCGGTCGGCTCATCGATGACCTCCTGTGAACGCAAGACCTGCAATTCCTGCAGAAACCATTTGTTGTTGTTCATTGCATATCCTTTTTCAATTCATCGCACAGTGACAAAACCTCCATGAAAAGCTATCCAAACAACAAAAAATACCATAATTGCAGACAGGCTATTTTTCCAGTCAAAAAAACGGGATTCACAAAGAAACAAGTAATTTGCCTGCCATCCCATCCCTCGAAGTAACAACCCTATAAAAAATTGCTACTATCACTCGACTTCTTCTTTTTTGTGAAAGATTTTTTATGGACGATGGACAGGGACAAGAATGGACACGATGGACTGAATGGACAAGGATGGACTGCTGAATGGACAATGGACAATGGACGATGG
>JAPXLT010000391.1:0-3664 GCA_033809415.1 Lentisphaeria bacterium | reverse complement strand
TATCCGACCTGTCTGACTTATCCGACCTGTCCGACCTGTCTGACCTGTCCGACCTGTCTGACCCGTCCCTCGCGCACGCGGTAAGGGTGGTCTGCCCCCTGGTTGGGTGGGGCTTGGAGGCTGTCTGAACCACGGCGAAAACATAGTGCCGAAAAAACGAAATTTCAAGAAAAATCATAAGAAGTCATACAGAAACATAGAAAATCCTACAAAATCCTACAATTCCTAATCCTGGAGTTCTGCGGATGAAATGTGCCCGGAACTCTTTTTGGACTGGGACTACTTAACGCTTTGTAATCACACTGCAACGCAACTCCGTAAAACCGACCTTGGCGTTCTTGGCGTCTTGGCGGTTCAATGAAGAGGAACCAACCGCCAAGAGCGCCAAGAACGCCAAGCAATCGGAGGAAGCAACAGACAGACCGCGTATCCGCGTGCCACTCCATCAGTCAGAGTAGCAACCCTATAAAAATTTTCGTGCCTTTTCGTGTGGTTCGCGGTTAAAAAGTGGATACTTATTCCGTTGTTTTGAAGCGGAACTGCATGTGTTCGGGATCGTAATCGACCTCGAGGTGGTTCCCTTCCGTGAGTTCCCCGGCAATGATCATCCGTGACACCGGATTTTCCAGTTGCCTCGAGATGACCCGCTTCAGCGGGCGTGCGCCATACACCGGATCATATCCTTCGTCGCCCAGCGCTTTTTTGGCTTTGTCAGTCACCGTCAGGGTGATGCGCTGGTTGGCCAGGCGCGCCTCGAAATCCCTCAGTTGGACATCGACAATGGCGTGGATATGACTGCGCTCGAGACGATGGAAAACTACGATGTCATCAACCCGGTTGAGAAATTCCGGACGGAAGACCTTTCGCAGTTCGGCAGTCACGCGATTGTGCATGCTTTCATCATCGTGTCCGTCATAATCCGCTATTTCCTTGCTGCCGATATTCGAGGTCATGATGATGATCGTGTTTTTGAAATCGACGATGCGTCCCTGCGAATCGGTCAGGCGTCCATCATCGAGCACTTGCAGCAGGATGTTGAAGACATCCGGATGCGCCTTCTCGATTTCATCAAACAGCAGTACGCAGTATGGACGGCGCCGCACCGCTTCGGTCAACTGCCCGCCCTCTTCGTAGCCGACATAGCCCGGCGGTGAGCCAATCAGGCGCGAAACGGAAAATTTCTCCATGTATTCGGACATGTCGATGCGCACCATTGCCTTCTCATCGGAGAACATCGCCTCCGCCAGCGTTTTTGCCAGTTCGGTTTTACCTACACCAGTCGGCCCGAGGAAAATAAAGCTGCCGACCGGGCGTTTGGGGTCTTTCAACCCTGCCCTGGCCCGCAAAATCGCCTCGGACACAGCGGAAACGGCCTGATCCTGGCCAACGACCCGCCGGTGCAGAATATCGGGCATCTGCAGCAGCTTTTCACGTTCGCCCTGCACCAACTTGCTGACCGGGATATGCGTCCAGCGGCTGACAATCTCGGCGATATCCTCCTCATCCACTTCTTCTTTCAGCAGGCGTTCCCCTTCACTGGCCTTGACCTCAGCTTCCGCTTCCCGGATTTTCGTCTCGAGTCCTGGAATGACTCCATTGCCCAGTTCAGCGGCTCGATTGAGATCATAATCCCGCTGCGCTTTTGCCAATTGCATACGGGCCAATTCGAGAGCCTCCCTCAATTGCCGGATTTTTGCAATACCGCTTTTTTCCGATTCCCAGCGCTTTTGCAAAGCATCCTCTTTCGCCTGCACCTCCGCCAGTTCTTTTTCCAGACGCTCCGCACGCTCACGGGAAACCTCATCCTTTTCCTTCCGCAAGCCGGTCAACTCGATTTCCAGCTGCATCTTGCGACGAATGACTTCATCCAGTTCCACCGGGCGGCTGTCGATTTCCGTGCGCAGGCGCGCCGCCGCCTCATCCACCAGGTCGATCGCCTTATCCGGCAGAAAACGGTCGGAGACATAGCGGTCGGCCAATACAGCGGCACTCACCAGAGCCGCATCGCGGATGCTCACGCCGTGATGGATTTCATAGCGCTCGCGCAAACCACGCAGGATTGAAATCGTGTCTTCGACACTCGGTTCGGCTACCAGCACTGTCTGGAAACGACGTTCGAGGGCAGCATCTTTTTCGATATGCTTGCGGTATTCGTCAAGGGTTGTCGCCCCGATGCAATGCAGTTCGCCACGTGCCAGCATCGGCTTGAGCAAATTGCCGGCATCCATCGCACCTTCCGCGGCACCGGCACCAACCACCGTATGCAGCTCATCGATGAACAGAATGATCTCACCGTCCGCCGAAGTCACTTCCTTCAACACCGCCTTCAGGCGTTCTTCGAATTCACCGCGGTATTTTGCCCCGGCAATCAAAGACCCCATATCCAGCGCGATCAGCCGTCGATTCTTCAAGCCTTCCGGCACATCCCCCTGGATAATCCGCAGTGCCAGTCCCTCGACGATGGCCGTCTTGCCGACACCAGGCTCGCCGATCAATACAGGATTGTTCTTGGTACGGCGCGACAGAATCTGGATCACGCGGCGAATTTCATCGTCACGTCCGATAACCGGGTCCAGCTTGTTCTGGCTGGCCAGCTGAGTCAGGTCCTTCCCGTATTTTTCCAGCGCCTGAAAGGTCTCTTCCGAGGTTGGGCTGGCCACGCGCTGGTTGCCGCGAACGCTTTTCATCGCATTGAGCAGATTTTCCTGGGTGACTCCGTTCTGCCGAAGGATTTCCCCGGCCTTGCGTCCCTTGGCCAGAATGCCTGCAAGCAGATGCTCGACACTGATGTACTCATCGCGCATGGATGCGGCCAACTCCTGGGCATGCTGCAAAATCTGATTGCCCTCGCTGCCCAGATACACCTGGACTGTCTCACCGGTAACCTGGGGCAAACCACCCAAGGCACGGTCAACCTCACGCGACAACTTTTTCATGTCCCCGCAGGCTTTCGATAAAATCGCTGTGCCAATCCCGCCGGATTGACGCAGCAAGCCAGCCAGCAAATGCAAACCCTGCAATTCCTGGTGATTCATCTTCCCCGCAATCTGCTGTGCATCCGCAAAACATTCACGGGTCTTCTCTGTAAATTTTTCGTAATTCATGGAATACCTCCTTCTGATAGGGCGTTTTCATTCTCTCAATCACATCGGAAAATGTTTCGTTTTTTAATGGACAGGGACACGATGGACGCAATGGACGTCATGGACACAAATGGACACGTTTTTATGGACAGAATGGACACGTGCAGCAGGTGACGTCCTTGAACCTGTCCATTCGTCCATCAAACGGAAAGTCCATCGCGTCCATTCCGTCCATGATGTCCATTCTTGTCCATGTCCATGAAAATGAATGAAAACGCACTACCACCTCTGATCTGTCTTGAAATTTGCATGATTCATATATAGCATAGCAAATTACATGCCAAAAATTTGAATGGTCAGTGCAGGACAATCAACAGCAAACTGTGACTTTTTGTCTCATTTTCGGGACGGCGTGACATCCCCGGATTGTAAAAAACGCCCGACAAATTACTTTAAAAAAACACTCTGTTGGGTGTGGACAGGGTGGACGTCGTGGACGCCGTGGACGCCGTGGACAGGACAAAGGCGTCCCCCTGCACCCTGCACCCTGCCCCCTGCCCCCTGCCCCCTGCCCCCTGCCC
>JAPXLT010000390.1:0-3670 GCA_033809415.1 Lentisphaeria bacterium | reverse complement strand
CCTGCACCCTGCACCCCGCACCCCGCACCCCGCACCCTTATATTTTACCGTTTTATGATTGCAATCATGGCGAAGGATATTACATTCTTATTTTTGGACTTACCTCGTTTGTTTTGCTATGAATAAATCTTTTTTCCGGATGCTGATGCTGGGTGCCGCATTTGCGGTTGGCTGCCTGTTGCCGGGGCTGGCCAATCAGCGGGAGTTCATCCGTTATCTTTTGATGTTCATGTTTTTTGCAGTTTGCCTGCAACTGAAGCCGAGCCTGCATTCGCTGCATTGGACTCAGGGTGCAAGTATCCTGTACTGCTTTGCCTTGGCTTTTCTACTCTGGTTTCTGTTGCGCAAAGCCGGGCATCCGGATTTGGCGCTGGCCATTTTTTTCACTGCCATCACGCCGACAGCCACTGCCGCGCCGGTCATTGTCAATCTCCTTGGCGGAAATGTCGAATACACAACCACCGCTTTTTTCACCTCCAATTTCTGCATTTTCCTGGCACTGCCTGCGGTATTGCCTCCAGTCGTCGGCAATTCCACGCCGGGGATTGCTCTCGAAATGCTCCGACGCATCCTGCTTATCACTCTGCTTCCACTGGTAGCTGCCGGTGTGCTTCGGCTTTTTCTTCGTGAAAAAGCCATCCGCCTTGGAAAATTCCTTTCGCCATTCACTTTTTACGCCTGGATCCTTGTCATTGTCCTGGTTGCCGCCAATGCGTCCGACTTTTTTCGTCAGCAAGTCGACAATCCTTCATTGACGACGCTGACCATCGGCTTTATCGCACTGTTGACCCTGGCCATTTGCGCACTGAATTTCAGCATTGGAAGAATGCTTGGGACTCCGGATTTTCCTATGGAATGCAGTCAGACTCTCGGCCAGAAAAACACCTCCTTTACGATTTATCTGGCTCTGACTTATGTCCATCCCATCGCCGCTCTCGGGCCGACCTGCTATGTGCTCTGGCACAATGCCTGGAATGCCTGGCAGATTTACAAACACAAATCCTGATTCGAGGAGGAAATACCATGCCGATCTACGAATATCATTGCTTGGACTGCGACCATATCTTCAGCCATCTGCACAAACGTCTGAATGAACCCACGCCGTCATGTCCAAAATGCCAGTCGCAGAAGCTCCAGAAGCTTCTTTCCACCTTCAGTGCCGGCAGCCGTTCAGCGGCAGCATCCTGCCCGCGTGCAGAGCAATGCCCAACCGCCGCCGCATCCGGGCACAGCTGCTGTTCGGGCTGCTGCCATCATCCTTGACACCCCCTGTTTTTCAGTAACGAAAGGCGATCATGAATACCAGTGACAATGCGGTTCCTCCGATCCTGCCACAATCCCCCCTGTTTACCGATCAGCGCCTGCTCAATGTCCGGCATAATGAGTATGCCTGGTGCGCCGTTCCGCCGACATCTATCGAGGAATGGGAAAAGCGCAAGGCATTCACCATCGAGCAAGTCAAGCTGGCTGCGGGGCTGATCCCGGAAATTCCGGCTCCCCCTCTGAGTCCTGAAGTCTGGGGGCATACTCCCTATGAGGGCACCCTCATTGCCAAAGTCCGCATGGAAACCCTGCCTGGACTCAAGCTGACCGGAAATCTTTACCTTCCCGGCAGTTTGCAATCCAAAGCTCCTGCCATCCTCTGCCCGCATGGGCATTGGCAAACTGGGCGCATTCATCACGAGGAAAGCGGTTCGGTTCCGATGCGATGCCTGATGCTGGCCCGGCTCGGGTTCATTGTCTTCAGCTATGATATGGTCGGCTATAATGACAACAACGAGCTGCTACACCGTTGGAGCAAGGACCTGGCTAATCCTGCGGCGCTGCATGGAGTCAGCCTTTTCGGCTTGCAGACCTGGAACAGCCTTCGAGCCGTCGATTTCCTCTGCTCGCTGCCGGAAGTGGATGCCGAACGCCTCGGTTGCACCGGTGCTTCGGGGGGCGCCTCGCAGACCTGGACTCTAGCTCTGCTCGATGAACGAATCAAGGTCATCGCGCCGGTCTGCATGCTTTCATCGCATTATCAAGGTGGCTGTCAATGTGAAGAAGGACCTCTGATGCGCCTGAATGGTGTCACCAGCTTTGACATCGTCTCAGCGCTGGCGCCACGTCCCCTTCTGCTGCCATCGGTCACCCGCGATTGGACCAACCTGCTGCCACGCTATGAATTTCCGGCGCTGCAAAAGGTCTACCGGCTTTTTGATGCAGAAAACCGCCTGTGCAATTTCCACTGTGACGCACCGCACAATTACAATCAGTACACTCGTGAGCGGGTATATCCCTGGTTCACCCACTGGTTGCTGAATCAGGCTCTCCGCGAACGAATTTTGGAAGATGGAATCGCGCCGCCCCCGGTGGAGTTGTTGCTGCACAGCCCAGCTCCGAAGGAAGCGACACTTCCGGTCTGTCGGCAATCCTTGCAGAAACTGCAATTGCATTACTGCTCGACAGCCCTGCATCACAAGGAGTCGGAGCTTTCCTTTCCGGATTGGCAGAAGGTCAGGCGTTTGCAGATGAGCAAAATCATCAACAATGATCTGGAACTTGCCAATGTGGCCGTACGCGTAACCCGACCCCAATGGAATCTGCGCAATGCCACTGCCGGCGGCTGTTTGTTGTCACGCCGTGAGACTGGCGATATCATTTCGGCTGTCTGGGTCAGTCAACCGGATTGCCATGCAAAACTGCCGACTTTTCTTGTGATTGCCGACCAGCACAAGAATGCGTTTTTCCCTGGGGGCAGTCAAGCCGCGATTCTTGACACCATAATCAGCCGCAAATGCAATGCTTTGGTCATCGAATTACTGGGTACCGGGGAGACAGCCGCCATGCTGGAAAAATCCCCTCGCGATGAAAATGACCCGCTGTTTCATGCATTTAATGCCAGCCTGTTTTCGCTGCGTGTTCAAGACATCCTGACCAGTCTCACCATGTTGCAAGAAAATGGCATAGAAAATCTGGCTCTGGTTGCTGCCGGGGAAGCATCGAGAGCGGCACTCTGCGCCCTGACCCTGGCACCGCAGAAGGTCAGTGCGTTTTTGGATTTGGATCGCGTTGAAGATACTGCGGAAGCCTGGAATACGCCACTGTCTTTCCAGCCAATGATCTTGAAAATCGGCGGCATGAAAGGTTGCCTGATGATTGCCGCAGAACGCCAGATCACCCTTTGCAAACCGTCCGCTGATATTGCTCAGGCGGCTGAATATGCCAGCCAGGCTGCGCTGAAAAACTGTCATTTAAGCATATCTTCCGACAGTCTGATCATTGCCTTGGGGCGCTACCTGGGAAAAAGTTAGGCCTCGTTTTATGAACGGGGGTGTCCAAAAGGTTTTTAACCACGAAAGGCACGAAAAAGCACGAACTTTTTTTCGTAATACTATCGTCCAACTTCTTGTTTTTTGTGAAAGATTTTCAAAAACCAGATTCGCAAGTTGCTGACCTTGAAGCTCTTTCTCATTTTTGAGAAAATTTTTGAACTTTTTGAGTTTTGACCTGATCGATCATTCGCCCATGGGGGTTGCAGATGTCAGTCCGCCTCGAGCCTTTTCATGCGGCTCGCGGTCAAGCTTCTCCAGTCTCGGAGAGACGGCACCATGAGTAACCCCAGGTGAAGCTGTGCGGAGCACTGCGGAACCTGGGGTCGGAACCCACCCAAAACCATTGCGCCGCA
>JAPXLT010000389.1:0-3676 GCA_033809415.1 Lentisphaeria bacterium | reverse complement strand
CCCGCACCCCGCACCCTGCACCCCGCACCCTGCACCCTGCACCCTACACAAGGATGTTGCCCAATGAACATAGCAAGGATCAAACAATTAGGTTGCCTGCTGATTTGCTTTAGTGCAATCGCATTAGCGGCACTTCCCGGTGACTTAAATGGGGATGGACGATTCAATGTCGCCGACTTGGTATACATCCGCTCCATGGTTAACCGAGCTGTCAGCCCAACCACGGAGGCTGATCTTAATTTCGATGGAAAGGTGGATGCCGAAGATGTCATGTTGCTGGAAAATGCCCTGAGGGGCAACCCGTTGCCGGTTTTCCTGGCTCGCGCCACTGTGGGCAGTGCCGGTGGTAGTCTCGAACATGGCGGCTTCAGGCTGGATGTCCCTGCCGGCGTCCTCAGCGCCCCCGGCGAAATTATCCTTGCTTCCATAAACCGCCAGATGCTGGAGGATTGCGGCGTCTCCACCGCTGCAGATTCCGTCCCACTGATGTTGTTCGGGCTGCCGGTCGTCAATGGACTCGAATTCTCTTTCCAGCTGCCGGCAACCCGCAGTGGCGAAAACTGGTCGCTGCTCCTAGGAAATTACCGGCTTCCCCGCAATGCTGAATTTCCCGACTGGCATTATCAGTTGCTCGATCAGCCTGAGGATGGCATCAGCATAAAAAACGACAAGCTGGTCTGGCACCCGCAGAGAATACCGGAACAGTCCGGCACACGTGCCGGTGCCGGCACGGCAGAAGGCTTTATTTTCGACATCGAGCGCAACTGGCTAGGAGGCACTTTCTATACCTCGAATCACTTCCGCTTGCAACCGCTCACCTCCACGATGACTGATACCGAACTGAACCGGATGCAAGCCCTACTGCAAGACCTTGAAAACGCATTCTCGGTCGGAATCGCAATGGGCTTTCCGGAAAACAAGCGCGTGGACAAATGGGGAAACTCCGCCGATAAGATCAAAGTCGTCATCAAAAAGCCCGCCAAGGCCAAGTTTTATGGGCTAATTGGCGAGAATGAAGATGCCGAATCGGCCTGGTGCAATCCGCCGGGCTATTGGTCGCCGCCTTACCTGGAACTCAATACCGGAGTCGTTACCAGCCCTGACCGACGCGAAATCATCTCGCACGAATTCTTTCACTACTTGCAGTATTATTATGCGAATAACACGACGACCTTATGGCTGGATGAAATGTCCGCCACCTGGATGGAAGGGCGTGTCAGCTCGCAAGGCGAAAACTACTGTCCGAAGACCTACAAGAATCCGCGTGCACCAATCAACGGCCTGTACCGTTCGAGTTCCCTGTTCAGCATCAATAACGCCGGTTTCCATGGCTACAGCGTGTCGGCTTTCGCATACTATCTGTCAAAACGCTACGACTGGCCAGCCCATTTCTGGCATACGGTTTTCAGCCATGCCGACTATGCTGCAGGCAAGGGGATGACGCCCTTGCAGGCGGGCGCAAATTCCATATCCGCTGGGGGGCTGGATTACCTGTATCTGGTCTTTCTGCGCAATTATCTCAGCGACGGCGTCAGCGATGCCCCTGCCGGAAAAACGACTTTCGGCAACAACGGGCAGAGAGCCATGGCCATTTTTAAGGATGTCGATCAGAATGAATGTGACTGGAAGCGTTTTCCGCAAAATGGCAAGGTCAGCAAAATTGAGAAGCTCAGCGATTTTAGCGGCACACTTGAACATGACTTCCAGGTTCAGGACATGGGTGCAGTTACCTGGCTCCTTACGTTTCCGAAACCGCAGGAACTCATCAAGGAGGGCATGTATGCGCGGGTGCAGGTTGACGATGTCTGCAACAATCTCTTTGCCGTGCTATTCCAGGGACCGGAAGCCATCTTCATCACACAAATCGACAACGTCGAACACGATGCAAACAAAAAAGTCCGCATCCTCGATATTCCACTGGCCGCCCTGGAAAGTGCCGACCGTGCAATGAGTATCGGGCTGGTTGCCGTCAACACCAATTCGAGCGCGGGCGATTCCGCAGTACTCCACCCTGCAAAAATGACGATCCAATTCCTGGGACGGGTCATCCTGCCGCCAGAACGCTCATATAACAAATATTACGGGGAATGCATCGCTGCGGCCACTGCCGACATGGATGCCACCAGCGACACACCCGGAGTGCTGGGGGAATATCGAATCACGAAGCAAAATAATGAAGAAGGGCATTCCCACGGTTGGCGCCACGTCTCTGTGCAGCTATACAAGCTGTACCCGCAAACGATCCGCATCCGCTCCAATATCACGCTGGAGGACCTCGGGGAATTTACAACCCACCTAGCTCCGATTGACCCCACGACTTTCCATGCCGTGCCAACCGAAAACGCCAAAATCATCGTCGCCGCATATCCTCCAGGAGCATATCAGCATCCCTATCACACGCAGGAGTCTATCGTTCCCCTGGTCAGCTTGGCGGCTGAGGACGGTTACGCACTTACCCTGGACCCACCGTCCGGTCAAGACACCCCCGCCGCCACTGCTCTGGTTCTCGTTGAAATAAAGCCTATTTACACCCTACATGAACAATGCGGCCAATTTCAACCTACCTCTCACGAGTGGACTGTCCATACGATAAATTTCACCTTCTTCCCACCACCGCCCGCCAACCCCTGATGTATTTATACAGAGCAGAATAGTTCCTCTATAATACCAGCATTCCCATCCGTCAAAGCAACAACCATATAATATTTTTCGTGCTTTTTCGTGTCTTTTCGTTGTTAAAAAAGTTATTTTTTCAGGATGGATGGTCTTCGTTTATTGATTTCGGCGACTTCTTCGCGTGTTGCGCGTCTGAGAGTGACATTATCGAACTGGTATTTCCCCAGTGGCCAATATGCGTATGGTTTCAGCCAGATGCGTTGTGGGCGGAAGCGTTTATCTTTTGGCAGATTGAAGCCCATTTCGAAATGCTGCCACTCATTGGCTTTAGTCACCCGGCAGACGAGTGTATGCCGCCAGACTTGCAGATAATCGCCGGCCTTGCTGTCACGCCGGTTTTTTTCCGGGCCGAACTGCTCCGAATAAGCCGGGCCACCGTCATGCGGAATTTGGAAAATGGAGTTGTTTTTCCCGGCCATCTCTTCCGTCACCAGGTTAAAACCCCGAATCAGTACCATTGGAGCACTGACCACATCTGCCTTGACATCCGCCGTGATTACAAAGCAATCATCATCCTTCTTCAAATCCACCGGTTGAGAAAAGACCCAGACGCCCTCGTGTGCCCCGACCGTCGAATACTGGTCACCTTTGCCGGGTCCTTTATACTGCTCCGGATTTTCCTGAAAGGTCTTCTTGTCCTTTTGCAGGACAGAAGTATCAAAAATCACACAACGTCCAGGGTTGCCGTCTTTGCTAACAGTCACTGTCAGACCATCGACACCGCTCCAGCCAACCGGGATACCTTGTTTCAGCTTCTCGAAACCGCTGTTGGGAATCAGATCAGACTCCGCGTGAAGCAGCAGACCTGCGGCAAGCAAAATAATTGAAATAAACCGCATCATGCCAGGCATCCTCCTGCACCCTGTAGAATGGGGTGGACATGGTGGACATGGTGGACGGTGTGGACAGGAAACAACGCCCCCTGCCCCCTGCACCCTGCACCCTGCCCCCTGCACCCTGCACCCTGCACCCTGCCCCCTGCCCCCTGCACCCTGCACCC
>JAPXLT010000388.1:0-3682 GCA_033809415.1 Lentisphaeria bacterium | reverse complement strand
GGGTATTTGCATCGAGCGTTCTCTCTGCCAAGCCTGTGGAAAATGCGCCGATGCCTGCCCCTCCGAAGCCCTCTCTCGTATTGATCAGCGCTATACGGTGGATGAACTCACAGCGAAGGTGCTACGGGATGCGGATTACTTTCGGGCGTTCAATGGTGGCGTCACTGCTTCCGGTGGAGAACCTTTGCTGCAAGCGGATTTTGTCGGGGAATTCTTTCGGAGACTGAAGGAAAATTCCATTTCGACGGCGTTGGACAGTTGCGGTTTTGCCGATTTTTCCGCATTCGAGAAAGTATTGCCTTTTACCGACTGCGTGCTGTTTGACGTGAAGATTCTTAATAGCCAGGAGCATCAACGCTTTACCGGCAGGCCGAACGAGCGGATTCTCGAAAATTTGCGCAAAGTCAGCCAGCTACACAAGCGCTTATGGATTCGGACGCCCCTTATCCCGAACGCTACCGCCAATGAACAAAATATCCGGGATATCGGACGCTTCCTGCAACAGGAAATTCCGGATGCCTTCGAACGCTGGGAATTGTGTGCTTTTAACGGCGCATGCGAAAGCAAATACCGTAAATTCAATCGGGCATGGCCGTTTTCAGGACTGGCACCTTTACAGGAAGCAGAAATCGACGCCTTCCGCAATATTATTCTTGCCGAGAAAATCCCCCCTGAAAAAATCGTCTTCTCAGGAATCATCGCACAGTAAAAAGAATCTTTTTCGTACTTCTATCACCCAGAATCTTGTTTTTTGTGAAAGATTTTCTGAAGAGAAAGCTCCAAGTCATTGGCATATAAGCACTTCTCCGTCTGATTGTGGTGCCTTTACAAGGCACTGTCTTTGGGTGGGTGCCTCACCCCAGGCTAAAGCCAGGGGTTAAGCATGGTTAAGCGCCTACGGCGCAAAGCATTGTACCGATCCGACCAATCCAACCGATCAGTTGTCCGTGTTCCGTCCGTGTTCCGTCCGTGTCCCGTCCGTGTCCCGTCCGTGTCCCGTCCGTGTCCCGTCCGTGTTAAAAAATAGTTTGATTCTTTCGGTTACTTCGTTGCTGCTTCCAGTGGGGATAGCAGGGCGTTTCGGAAGTAATTGACTTTGCCGCGATATTCCGGCGTGTTTTCGGTTGCGGCTTCCGCTTCAGCAAAGCAGTTTTTCAGGTACTCGATTTGTGCGGGCGTGTAGATGCTCGACCAAAGGTTTTCCCGTGACTTCTGGGCGGGGGGCAGTGCGTTTTCAGCATTCAGCGTCGCCAGGCAGAGTTTTTCGCAGGTGTCAAAGACTTTGCGCATGGCAGGGGCTGCAGCGCCGAACATGAACTGATGGTGTTCCTGCATGAGTTGCTCCGCTTTCAGGGATGTATTCCAGGCGCATTTTGCCGCGATGTAATAATTCAGGCAGAGGGTAGATTGCGTTCTGAAATGCGCACCGCTGATGGCCGGGCTGTTGCGGCAGATGAAGTTGCCGATTGCCACAGGCATGACAGCAGGAAGAAAAGATGGCTGCATGCCAAGGCTGATGTTGACTGAAAGCCAAGGCTTGCGTTTCAGGGTTTTTCTCCAGAAGGCAAGCTGTTCCTCGAGTCGTACAGGGCGAAAGCTGTTCAGAAGCCAAGGATTGTCCACAGGTATCGCCACCAAGACATTGTCCGGCAGGGTAATTTGCGGCAATCGAGAGTACTGCCCGCTGTCGCACAAGGTCAGATAGCCAGGGATGCGGTTTTGCTGCAGCTTCCGCGCAATTTCGGCAATAACATTCCAAAACCGCTCGGACTCCTTCCGGCTCTGGTAGAAACGCTGGCATTTCTCGCAGTAGCAGTTCTGCGCATTTGCAGGCAGGCTGAGATTAAAGAAACCTGGCTGGAACGCTGTCGGGTTCCAAGCGTCCAGACCACGAGATGAAGCTGCCTTGCCAGTCAGAAAGGCTTCCGCATCCAAGTACAGGTTGTTGCACAGGAATTCGGAGGCGAAGCAGAAACGTGGGCGGACTTGGTGTTCAGAGGAATTCTGGCGTCGCCCGGAATCATCTGCTCCAAGGATATCGGGGTATTTAGCGGCCCAGCGCTTGGCAATTGCCAGGCTTTCCATGCCGTCCTGGTCGGGTACCGGGAACGTCGAGCTGCGCAAGTGCAACTGATATCGGGCAAGGTCGCCAGGGGAAAATTGCAGGCTGGCCGACCAGGCGAAGCTGCGCCGGGGCAGATCAGGGCGGTCAACGATGTCTATTTCCGGAAAAGCGAGCTTATCGAGTGGAGGAACTAGCGTTCCAATTTCCCCAGGAAAATAGAAGCGGACGCCCAGGAAGCGCTCGAGGAAATCATAGACGGCAGTTACTGTCCCGTGGGCATGATAAAGAAGATCACTGTCGGAGTTTGCCGGATCAAAATCCGGGTCATCGATGCCGCCCAGGTAGATCGAGGTGCCATAGCTTTTGATGAAAAAGCCGTCCAAGGGCATTTCCTCGATCGAGATTCCTGCCGCACTTGACCAGGCTGTGTCTCCCAAAACCAGGGAAGTAAGCACCGGATCCGGCTCCGAAACGGTCGGCACCTCGATGCCGAGAGCGCGTTTCAGATATCGACCCAACTCGAGGGCGGCAAAGCGCACGACCGGAACCGCGTCCCGAGCAACGACAATCTCCAGCGTCAGACGACCATCCGCAAAAGCCGGAAGAGCAGGCTTTGATCCTATTTTGATCCGGCGCGGAGGAGGATCGGAAAGAATGCGGTCAGGCGAAAATGTCGCAGAGAAAAGCAGCGGACAACCAACAAACAACAGCAAAGCAAAATAACAGCAGCGTAACATTATCGTTCCATCTTCTCCCAATATTGATGTTCGTACTATTGTGGTGCCTTTACAAGGCACTGCCCTTGGGTGGGTTCCTCACCCCAGGCTAAAGCCAGGGGTTAAGCATGGTTAAGCGCCTACGGCGCAAAGCATTGTACCGATCCGACCGATCCGTCCGTGTCCCGTCCGTGTCCCGTCCGTGTCCCGTCCGTGTCCCGTCCGTGTAAAAAGTTAAGGCACAAAAGCGGCGAAGGTGCGTCCGTAGTCGATTTCGCCGATGACTTTCTGGCAATATTCCTTTTGCAGTCGTTCGACGCCTTCCAGCAGATATCTCGAGGAGATTCCATGACGGATCGAGATAGTTGCCTCGATAAAGGCTGCCAGGTGGTCGCAGCAGCGGATGATCTCTCCATCAACCGGCAAGCATTCGGCCTTGTCGTATGCACCGCCCATTTCCGCGAAGGGAATGTTAGGGATGACCGTATCATCGGACAGTGCCCGGTTGGTAAATTCATTTTCCGTGTAGTAGCTCAGTTCTTTATGCCAGGACGACGGCAGCAATGGCAGCAATTTGGCCTCCATCTGCTTGTTTTCATAGTCCTTGATGATTTCATCGAGTCCCTCGACTGCTCCTTTTATCGGCGAAGTGATGTCGCGGGTCAGCACTTCCGGGAGATCATGGAAAAGGCCCGCCAGAAAACCGTTCTTTTTACGGAAAGCAGAGGCTTCCGCTTCGCAAAGGGACAGGTAAGTCAGGATGGCCACCACCAGCATGTGACCCAGCACCGAGGTGGCGGGAATGCGCGGGGATTGCGACCAGCGCTTCTGAAAACGCAGCTGTCCGCAAAGATCGACAAAACCGGCAGTTTTGCGCCCGAGACTGAGCTTCTGCACCCCG
>JAPXLT010000387.1:0-3682 GCA_033809415.1 Lentisphaeria bacterium | reverse complement strand
CCCCTGCACCCTGCACCCTGCACCCTGCACCCTATTTCAGTTTACGCATTCGAGCAGTCGTTCGAAGACAGCGGCGAACATCCGGAGGACATCCTGCTGGTTGACTGGTTTGCCTTGGAGATTTTCCGGGGGTGAGAAAAACGCTGCGGGGGTAGGGACATTCAGTTGCCAATCGGAGAATTGAAAGGAGAGCGCAACATTCTTTGCGTGAAAATGCCCGCTTTCAGGCTTTCCATTTTGCTCGAAGAGCAGATATAGCCTTCCCTTAAATTTGGCGTGATTGATATTAACTGCGACTCCAGTTTTATTGTCCGCTTCCCGGACAACCGTCCACTCGGCGACTTTTTTCAGCATTTCCGGTGCCATGGCGCCGGTTGCCAGGGCGCCAAGCCCCATTTGGTACTTCATCAGCTGTTCGGGACTGATGAACATGCTGCAACCTTGTCCGGGAGTGGCATTTTGCGAACCGACAAAGAGGGAGTTTTTTGCGCCGGCTATCCAAGGGAATTCACCCTGTCCAATCCATCCCTGCCCCAGCTTCGGGATGTCAACGAACACTTTATAGCAGCCTTCAGGCCCTCTGCTCAATCGCATTTCACCATGAAAATTATTACTGTCGGCTGCCAACTGGCAGGTCATCGCCAAATGATGGGCATATCCTTCTGCGGGGATTCCGGCAAGAAAAAAATGCAGGTCGCGGAAAAATCCTGCCAGGAGTCTTAATCCCATGGCTTCGGAGCCGACCTTTCCGTTGTTTGCGGCTGGCTTCCAAGTCAAGGGCGGGTTAGTCGAGAAAAAGTCAATCAGTTCGGCGAAGACGAAGCCGGACTGACTAAAGATTGTATAGTGACCGACACCGGGCAGCCAGATGATTTCACATTGGGCTGCCTCGCCCAGTTCCCTCGAGCAGCTCGGCGGGATGACCTCATCTTCAGCGGCACAGATCATTTTCAGCTTCCCATTGCCGGAAAGACGCCGCAATGCCTCCTGTTGCGTGATCGGATCAAAGCGCTTCAATTCCTGGAGAGTCGCCGTGCGCTGTTCTTCCGTGAGTTTCTGCAACAGGTTGCGGAAAGGCGCTGTTTCCGGGCGGGGATTTTGGAAAATCTTTTCGAGGTTTCCGCCGCCCAGCAGCAGGAAGGCTCTTTCGATGCGCGGCTCGAAGCCACAGACACTGGCAGAGACAATCGATCCCATGCTGCCGCCAGCAATGCCAATGCGGTCAGCGGCCACTTCGGGGCGTGAGATAAGGATGTCGACCGCCCTTCGGTTGTCCTGCACTCCCTGATGCATGGAATCGATGAAGCGCTCAGCGCTTTTCAGAATATCTCTGGGATCACAGTGTTTTCCGCGCAATCCATAGTATGGCATCATGATGAACATCGCCGCAATGCCCTGATTAGCCAGAGTTGTGCACATCATCCGTTCGAGGTCGAAGCCGCCGGCAAGGACATGATTGATCAATACCGCCGGCAGGGTCACTCCTTCCGGAATAGCATTTGGAAGGAAAAATTCCCCGTGTACGGTATTATTGCTTTCGGAGGATGTAGCGACCGGCGATGGGAAGGAGATCGTGTAAACCGTATGCAAGTCACGCTTTTCCAACTCCTTGAGTTCATACTCGAAGGGAGTGCCGTTGAAGGTGTCCCGCACTGCGAAACGCTCGGATTGGCAATATCCCGGCAACGAAAGGAACAGGAAAAAAACAGCACATAATTGCAGAAACTGCGCCTTGATCGTCATTCGTAAATCCTTTTCTTAAGGCAAGTGGAGACTATGGATGCTGACTGTAATTTAGTCTTCCAAAAGCATATTTTCAAAACCCATGGGAAACAGGTAATGCGGGCAAGCGAGGAATTCTTTTTTAACAACGAACCACACGAAAAGGCACGAAAAAAACGGGAAGCTGGAGGGTTCCGGCTTCCCGTTTTGCTTACAGTTTCAGTTGATATCAGGCTTTGCAGTGACGCTTGCGCACTTTGGCGGCAGCGTTTTTGACGCCGTTAATCATGTCATTGATATTCTCATCGGTCAGGCGCGGATGCATCGGCAGATTCAGCTCGCGCTTGTAGAAGAATTCGCTGGATACTGGGCACTGATTGGGATCATAGCCCATGCGCTGCAAGCCGGTGAAGTGGAAGGTGGGCTGATAATGCAGAATGCCCTGGACGCCCTCTTCCTGATAGAGAACACGCATGAATTCATCACGGTCGCCGCCAAGTTCCTTCTCATTGACACAGAGGGTGTAGAGATGGTAAACATGGAAGTAGCCCTCCGGCTCGTAGACGGTCTCGATGCCCGCAACGTCGGCAAGCCCGGCATTGATCTTGCGACCAATCTCGCGGCGCTTCTCGGTCAGCATCGTCAGCTTGTCCATCTGACAGCAGCCGACTGCCGCCTGGATTTCATTCATGCGGTAGTTGCTGCCCCAGTGCCGTCCGTTCCAGGGGATGACGTCAAAATGCGCCGGCAGCCAGTAATCCATTGGGGAAGTCTTTTTGCAGGTGATTTTGTCACCGAACTTCCATTCCGTCTTGCTCTGATCCCATGGCTGGGTATTGTTCATGCAGCGCAGATTCTGGATTCCTTTGGCGTACTCGTCATTATTGGTGGTGATCATGCCGCCTTCGCCGCAGGTGGTGATGTTTTTCAGTGAGTGAAAGGAGAATGCGCCGGCGTCGCCGATCGTTCCGGCAAAGCGTCCCTTGTAGGTTGCGGCAGTGGCATGCGCACAATCCTCGAGCACTTTCAAGTTATGCTTCTTCGCCAGTTCCATGATCGGGTCCATATCCACCATCAGGCCGGCATAATGCACGACATAGATCGCCTTCGTCTTGTTGGTGATCTTTCTGGCGACATCCGCCGGATCAAGATTGAAAGTGCGTGGATCAATATCGGCAAACACCGGTATGCCGCCCTCTTTCAGAATCACCAGCGAAGTGGCGACAAAGGTATTTGGCGTGACGATGACTTCATCGCCTGGCTTGATGTCAAACAACTGCGTGATCACATGCATGCCAGTCGTGCAGTTCGAGCAGGCAAACGCATACTTCACCTTATGATAGTCTGCAAACTTCTTCTGAAATTCCTGCGTCTTCGGCCCCATCGTCAGGGAATCCTGCGTCATCGCAGCCAAAGCCGCATTGCGTTCCGCGTCATCGTAGATACTGCCCATGAAAGCATAGGGTACTTTCAACTTGACGCCGTCGTCGGTCGCATAAGAACTGGTTATGCCACCCTCTGTCTTGCCGCCAGTAAAATGCTTTTTGTCAATGTCCATCGTTTTGTCTCCTTTTTTTATACGACCCCGTAACCAGCCCGGAAGATCTTCCGGAAAACAGCTTGCTGCCAACACCCCTTAGTATATTGCATATCCCCAAAATGGCAAAAATTAAAACAAAAAATCTTTTATTTCCGCCGTTTTTTCTGAATTATAGTACGCTACCGTAACATAAAATCAATAAAATTGCAAAATTTTCGTGCTATGGACTAGGACAGGGACAAGAATGGACGGAATGGACATCATGGACACAAATGGACACGTTTTCATGGACAGAATGGACATGTACAGCAGGTAATGTTTTTTGCCTGTCCATTCGTCCATCAAACGTCAAGTCCATCGCGTCCATTCTGTCCATGATGTCCATTCGTGTCCATGTCCATTAAAATATTCATTTTACCG
>JAPXLT010000386.1:0-3728 GCA_033809415.1 Lentisphaeria bacterium | reverse complement strand
ATCCAGAGCAAAGCCTTTGGCCAAGCCGCCAAAATCCAGGGACATGCCCGCTCGGGAGAAGGCGATGCTTTGCGTTTCTTCCTCGAAGCGCAATTTCTGGAAGCCGACTTTTTCCAGGGTCAGGTTGACCTCGTCAGCAGTTGGCAACGAATCCCGTTTGCGGTGGAAGCCCCATAGCCGCATCAGCGGGCCGACCGTGATATCAAAGATACCATCGGTCAACTGATGCGCTTCTTTTGCCACCATCAGAATTTTCCAGAGAATATCCGAGCACCGGAAGAATTCGCCGGGCGATGCCTGATTCAAGCGGGCGACTTCACTGGCTGGATCAAAGAGATTCAGGCAATTGTGCAGTTGCTGCAATTCAGCGATGACTTCACGGGCAATGCAGTCGGCGGTGTGTTGGTCGACATTCCAGAGGGTAAGTTGCCCAACGGTATTAAAGACGGCTATGTCATAAATGACCGGTTCCGGCGGACGCCTGCACAGAAGCGGCAGCGCCAGCAGAACAAGAAGCAAAACAAGAATGACAAGCAGTCTGCGCATGAAAGGGGGCAGGGGACAGGGGGCAGTCTTCTGTCCACAACGTCCACAATGTCCACGACGTCCACCCTGTGCAATTTCATCCGCCAAAGCACCAACCCTATAAAATTTTCCGCGTCTTCCGTGCTTTCCGTGGTTAAAAAAGGCTATTTTGCGCCGGCGACTTGCTGGCATTCCCGCAGCAGTTTTTCGAAGTGCCTGCCGTAATCGATGAAGGTATCGAGGCGGCGTTGCAGCTGGACTGCGGTGTCCTCGGGATTATCAGTGGCATGGAAGACGGTGGCCACGTGCGGCTCGATGGAAAATCCACCATCATACTGATTGCGGAAAAGATCGATCAGAATGGCTCGGATATCCCCTTCACCATCTCCCGCATAACAGAATTTCGGCACCGGTTTTCCGTCCGCATCCAGAGTCGCCGTCGCATCCTTGATATGCACATAGGCAATATGTTGTTTCACCTGTGTATAAAATTCCCACGAGGACTGCGTCGGATACGGCTTGCTGCCAATATGACGTAAAGTAAAGGTCGGATTTCCGGTGTCATAAATCAATTTGAGATTATCGTCATTGACCTGCTCGAGCATCTTCAACGTATGCTGCCAGGACAAGCCTCCGTAATTCCGGCAGTTCTCATGGCCGTAGACGATGCCTGCATCCGCGCAACGGCGCACGAGGCGTTTCAGCTTGCTGAAGATGATCTTCTCGAGTTCGGGATTGTCCGGTGCTTCCTCTTCAGCGGGAACATAGCTCATGCCGCGCAGCATTTTAATACCCAACTTCTGCATCCGTGGCAAGGCAACCTCGAGTTCCGCAAGGTCCTTGGCAAAATCCTCCTCCTTGCGTGGATGACGACTCCAGTTGGCGATCGGACTGCCAAAACAGTTGACCTTGATTTCTGCCGCCGCAAGCGCTTCTTCGATCTCGGCGAACTCTTTGTCCGTAAAGGTACCCAGGTTCTTGCCGTCGACATTGCGCATTTCCATGAAATGCCAGCCCAATGCTTGTATCGCCTTGATTTGAGTCGCTATATCCTTGCCCGCTTCATCTGCAAATCCAGTCAAAAACATCTAATCACTCCTTTATGCTATCAGTCCTACAACGTACAATAGGACAATATAACTCCAGAAAACAGCCTTTCAACACGGCAAGGAATTTCAAAAAGTTGTGTCAAAATGTCTCAGTTTTAAATAATGCCTGTCGTTTGATGTCACAGTTTTCCAGGCAAATCCCGTCCAGTGCTGCCAAAATCCCCCACTTTTAAAGTTGGCACGCTTTCTGCTGGTATATCAAGTAGCAATTGATAGCGCACCAGGTTGCTGGGTAGCACTGGTGCTTGTACAAACATTAATTCAGCGATAAAACAAAGGAGGTGTTTGATATGCTGTGGACATGGCCAACAAATCGTTATGGAAGTATGTGGAGTGAATTGGATCGGCTGCAACGCCAGATGAACCGTCTCTTCGAGCCTTTTGCCGACGGCCAAAGCAACATCGGAAGTTTTCCGGCTGTCAATCTTTGGACCGGGGAAGACCAAGCGCTGCTCACCGCAGAATTGCCTGGCATTGATCCCGACAAGATCGAAGTGACAGTCAAGGACAACACAGTCACCATTCGCGGAACCCGTGAACGGGAGGAACTCAAAGAAGGTGAAACCTATCTGCGTCAGGAACGCGGTGCCGGTACCTTTGTACGGTCGATTGCGATGCCCTTCAAGGTGGACGACGCCAAGATCTCCGCACAGTACCAGAAAGGGATTCTGCAACTCACCCTGCCAAGGGCAGAAGCAGACAAACCCAAGAAAATCACCATCAACGCAGGTTGAACAAAATCAGGAAAGGAGGAATAGACTATGGCAGGATCAGCATTATGTAAACGTGAATCTGAAACACCAGCCCGGACAGAACGTGCTCAACAGAACATCGTCTTCAAACCGAGAGTGGATATCCGGGACACGGAAACCGGACTGCTTCTGGTAGCAGACATGCCAGGCGTCGATGAGAGCAGTGTCACCATCGATCTCGAGGGCAGCGAACTGACAATACGAGGCGCCTTCGTGCCGAAAACGCCGGAAGGCTACACGCTGTCATACCAGGAGTATGCTTGCGGCGACTATGAACGCGCTTTCACACTGGGCGACACCATTGACCGCGACCAGATCAAGGCCGTCGTCAAAGATGGCATCCTCCGGCTCACACTGCCGAAGGTAAAGGAAGTCCAGCCAAGACGCATCACCGTCAACGCAGGCTAACCAACAATAACTCCCGGGAAGATAGCACCCGGGTCTTGAGATGCCGTCCGAACGCAACCCGTTCGGACGGTTTTTTTATTTAGTCCGCATCCAAAAAGGATTTTTTAACCACGAACCACACGAAAAGACTTGCGTGGGCTAACGCCCATAACCCATTTTTTGTCCACAGAAAGCACGGAAAACTCGGAAAATTTGTAGGATTGCTGCTTTGACGGATGAGCCTGCTCTGCCAAAATTCTTGTGTGTCAAGACCGGCTTTACTTTTTCAGTCGGAGGGAATATGGAGCGCCGGCGGCTCGCCGGCATGAAGCCGGCTTCCCGCTTCCATCACCGAAAAATCAAAAAGTTAAAAAAGATTCTCAAAAATGAAAAAGAGCTTCAAGGCCAGTAACTTGCGCATCGGTTTTTTGAAAATCTTTCCCAAAAAAGAAGAAGTTGGCGATACGAAAATTTTTCTATGGTTGCTGCTATGACGGATAAGCCCGCATGCGGCTTAAAAGTGGCGCAACCGTCCCGGTTGTGAAGTCCAAACTGTCGTGAGGTGTGCAGTGCATCGAGTACGTCCGGCTTTCGCCCACATCGTCCACCATGTTTCCCGTGCCCGCTCACGATCGCGCACGCGCGCGTACCATAAAGGGTGGGTTGCCCCCTGGGTGGGTGGGGCTGGATGATTTCTGAACCACGGCGAAAACATAGTGCCGGAAAAACGGAATTTCAAGAAAAATCATAAGAAATCATACGGAAGCATAGAAAATGTGATTTGAAACATGGAAAACCCCTGGGAAGTCATAGCAATTCCTAATCCTGGGAATCGGCGTCCACCTGCGTAATCTGCGGATGATAAGCACTCGGAACCCTGTTTGGACGCGGTCTATTTGGTAATGCCTCAGTAGTACAGGGTTCAGGAGAATGGGGTGCGTAGTGCGTGGTGTGT
>JAPXLT010000385.1:0-3752 GCA_033809415.1 Lentisphaeria bacterium | reverse complement strand
ACCCTGCACCCTGCACCCTGCACCCTGCCCCCTGCACCCTGCACCCTGCCCCCTGCCCCCTGCACCCTATAAAAATTTCCGTGGACAGAAAAATGGAATGCCGGGAGCTTACAGAAAATTACAAAACAAGGAAATTGCTTCTGTAATTTGCAAATGGAGAGAATTCTGATGAAAAAGATCATGTGTCTCGTATTGGCTAAACTCCTGTTCTGTGGAGTCATCGGAGCAACTGCGGCAGAGCCATTGGCTCCGGCAACACCAACTCTGGTACGGCAGGGAAAAATGGTGCAGCCGCCAAAAATCGATGGTCGGATCGAACGCGACGAGTGGCTTTCGGCCAGTTCCTTTTTTGGCGGGCGTTCGGGTGTCAACGGCCTGATGACCAATCGTTATTGCGTTTATTATTTCGGATATGATGCCGACAATCTCTTTTTTGCATATCGTTCTGAAGCGCCGATATCTCCAATTGTGCTGAGCACCGATGACACCGTTGAAATCCAGCTTTTGCCACCCGGAACGACAACTGCAATGCGTCTTACGCTCAATTCCTTTGGTGATAATAATTTTCCAGAAGGAACAAAATTTGCCAACAGCTTTATTACCAGCACGCGCCCCTATGGTTATCCTTGTTGGGAAGCTGAAATCGCCATCCCCCTCGCCTCCATCGGCGCCAAGGTCGAAGATGGTCGTGAATGGGGGTTGCAGATGCTTCGCAACTGGTGTAATCCACGGGAAACCGGTTATTGGCATTTTCCCGCGAAACCCGGCGAACTGGGGACTTTCATCCCGGATGCCCTCGCCCCCGCTGTCGGTGTGCCGGATTTTGGCGAATATGTGCATTGGCGCACTTCCGCCAACTACACTTTAAATTTCACCGCCTTCAACCCCTCGGAAAAACAGGTGCGGGTCACCAGTGAAGGAATGGCTTACATCGCCAGTGGCACCGCCAAGCTCGACAGCGACTTGGAAAGCAACACGGAAATCAGCAAAAAAAATATTCCTGCGTCAATGGCGCCCGACCCCGGAAAAGCCGCCTACGCAACCCATCTGGTTTACAACTTGTGGCCCGGCAAAATCAACCTCCTGAAGTTCCACTTCGTCGATGCCAACAAAAAAATGCTGTACCAGCGGGATATGGCGTGGGACCTGAGCAAGGGGAATAACTGGAAGGATGAACTTGGCGTTCCGAATCTGCAAACCGCTTTCTACCCGTCTTACGACAACCTGCTCCTACTGAACTTTTCAAGGGGAAAACAAACGGATATCACCAATGCCGTCATCACCATCCGCAATGAAAAGCAAGCGGTCATTAAAACAGTCCATGTGCCGAAAAACGGCGAATTCTGCAACAACTGGGAATGCCGGATCAATCTGACGGAACTGCCCGAAGGCGCATACACGGTCACTCTTGAAAGCACAACGAAATCCGGAAAAACCTTCACTTGTCCGCGTACCTTTGCTGTCCAGGAATTCCCATGGCAAAAGGCTCAAGTCGGGTTGGAGCGGGTCATCATACCGCCTTTTGTGCCGCTGCAAGTCAAAAATGGCGCCGAGGTGCATGCGCTGCAGACCGGCTATCGGGCTGGAGGCACCCTCTGGGACATGATTTTTGCACAAGGTGAAAATATCCTCGCGGCACCAGTCGAACTGCTGATCAACGGTGAAAAATTCGCCTGCGGCAGACCAAAAGTGGTCTTACAGGAAAGGGATCGCGTCGTCATCGAGTCCGCAGGGGTATATGAAAACCTGAAAGTCAAAGTCATTCAGGATTATGATTATGACGGATTTTGCCTCGTCACGCTGAACTTCAATGCCGCTGACATGATCACCATCCAATCCCTCTCCCTGGATATCCCGTTGCAAAGCAAATACGTCTCGCTTTTCAATACTAATCTGTTCAGCAACGAAACCCGGGCCCTGGGCGCAAATCCATTGGATGTGCCGGATCGACAGGGAACTGTCTGGAGCAGCAATGACTCCGGAAAAATTTACGGGGTCAGCTTGGCGTTTGACATCAATTTCCAAAAATACTTCTGGTTCGGCGGGGTGTATAAGGGATTTTGCTGGCTGATCGAGTCCGGTCACCAGCATTTTTCCCACGATGCGGAGATTCCCGCCCAGCGGCTCGTTCGCAATGGGGACAAGACTACATTTACGGTTGATTTCATCAACAAGCCCACCACTTGGGCAAAGGGGAAAAACGCGACGATGGAAATGGGGTTTCAGCCGACACCCGTCAAGCCGATTGCAAAGGGTTTCTACCGGACAGCGGAACACATGTACGAATATCTCGCACCGGAAAATGCCGTCTGGGCAAAATGCATTGCCTCCCCGGTTATTATCAGTCCACTGACAGCGACAATTCCAACCTTTCCCAACGATGACAAGACATTGCAGGAATATATCATTTCTACTATTGGCAAGACAAGGCCGGCAGAAGAACGCGTGCATGGATGGAAATTCAACCACACAAAACTAAGTAATGATTTTCAGGCAGTGCTTGGCGACTTCGTAAAACGCAATCAGGATTACTTTGACCGGAACGGCATTTCTGCAACTGCATACCAGACACGCCAAAGCATCTGGTGGCGGCAGACTTATATGAAATACCTCGGCAGCTATATGAATCCGGCTCTGCTTACCTGCTTCTGGCCGGAATGGGAGATGTACAAGAGCGAATGGCAGCAATTCAACTACCCCGTAGAAAATACGATGAATGAATACATGTGCTCGCTGGTCAAAAGCAGGCGCGACAAGCTCCTTTATGACGCACGGGAACTGGTCAGGCTCGGATTCATGGGGATCAATTTCGACTGCTTCCCATGCGGCTCCGGCGGCGGCAACACCATCACCAGCAATGCTTACCATGACACGAAAGGAAAGCTTCGCCATACCTGCGGCGGCATCATGCGCTGGCGTCTGGCGGTAAAGCGGACCGCACACATGCTCTACACCGAAAAGAAACTGGTCTACGGGCGCCCCTGGGTGGATGTGCATACGACGATGTACATGCCCATCCCGCTGGTGAGTTTCGCCTCGACAATCACCACTTGGGAACGCGGCTCCAACGGCGGTGACTACCAAGTGCGCTTTCCGGAAAGCACGATCCTTGCGGATACGATTGGAACGCAGGCAGGCGTCTATCCGTTCCCCATCGTTTCGACGAGAATGGGCGATGATGCCCGCAAGGAGCGGGAGCTCAAGACGCTGATGTCCACAATGTGCTCCTTTGGCCTGATGCACATTATGGACCAGGGTATCATCTATCGAGACTGGTTCGACAAAGCCTGGAACTGCATTTTCGACTTTGGCTACGGCAGCGATGACGTGGAACATTTCTTCACTTGGGAGAAACAGCCCGTCACTACGGATGCAAAGGATATCCGCATGACCATCGCCAAGCGCAAGGACGGCAAGACCCTGCTGATGATCGGCAACTTGGGACCGGCAGTCAGCGCAAAACTCAATCTTGACGGTTTGCAATACGGTAAGTATTCTTTGTCGGACGCCGAAAACGGCACCGCCATCGCAGGCAACACCATCGCTGTGGAAGAACGTGGCTTTGCACTGGTACTGGTTGAAAAGCAATAAGCAATTAGAGTAAACCGATGCTAACACCCCATCTTTTGTCCACGGAAAACACAGAAAGCGCGGCGTGGGCTAACGCCCACAACCCATTTTTTAACCACGAACCACACGAAAAGGCACGAAAATTTTTTGTAGGGTTGTTACTTTGACGGATGAGCCTGCTC
>JAPXLT010000384.1:0-3757 GCA_033809415.1 Lentisphaeria bacterium | reverse complement strand
CAGGGTCAGATCGGTCGGATCAGTCGGAGAAAAAAGACAAGAATTGGTGGTACCTTGCCTCATCCAAAAAGGATTTTTTAACAACGAACCACACGAAAAGGCACGAAAATTTTTTATGGGTTTGTTGTTTTCTCCGACCGATCGGTTGGATCGGTCGGAGAAAAAATTACGCAATTATATGCCAAAAACACGTTTTCAATTTGCAGATCGTCGAAAATGGGATTATTATCTGTAATATGTCTGATTATGCCCTGATTTTCAGGTCAATATTTTGTTGTATGCAGTTTCTGGGGGTGTTTTTTGGTAAGCCGAAAGGTAACGATTGAAAATTCAAAGGGGATTCATGTTCGTCCTGCTGGGTTGATCGTCTCGTCGGTGCAGGGGTATCCTGGTAAGATTGAGGTGTCAGCCAGCGGTGGGAAGCGAGCTTCACTGCATTCTATTCTCTCCCTGCTGTCACTGGGTCTGACAGCGGGGGAGGAAGTGACTCTTGAAGTAAGCGGTCCTAATGAGGAGCAGGTCTGCTCGGAATTGGCGCTCATGTTTGCCCGTCAATTTGATTTTTCGCAATCCTGAGGACCAGCTTTCCATGCTAGGTATCGAGTGAAAGGAACGGAGGAACATATGCGACAGTTAAAATTGCCTGAACCCCTGCACGGACAATGGATATGGTTGCGGGAGCCGGATACACGGCAGGAAACGCATTTGTTTTTCCGCCGTGATTTTTGTGTCAGTGAGATGCCGGCCTCCAGCGAAATGTGGATTACCGCGCGGACTGGCTTTCACTTGTACGTCAATGGGCAGCTTTGTGCCATCGGGCCGACTGCCAACCCGACCGAAAACAGTTATGTCTACTGCGTGGACATCAACTATCTGATCCAAGTCGGCAACAATCACATTGCAGTGCAGGTCTTCAACGCCAATTCCTCGCTGGCGAATTTCCGCAAAAAGCCTGGCGGTTTCTGGGCACAACTGCAAATTGACGGACAGCCCTTTATCTGGACGGATGAGGACTGGAAATGCCTGGTGCCGGATTGTTATCTGGCTCCCGGGATTATTCGGGGGGTGGGAGCGCCCAGTGTCGAGATCATGGACTTCCGGGGCTATCCACATGATTGGCATCGGATGGACACTGCGGCGGTGGGGCGGAGCGACTTCAGCAGAGGCCCGCAGCGCTATGACAAAGCACCGCCGAAATTGGTCTGGTACCGTCCGCAAGTTATTGCCAATGCAGAGCAGAGCAAGGAGTTGCTTGAACCGGCTCCGAATGCGGATGATATTGTCGAGACGTACTCCTGGAAGAAGATCGCTTTTGTCGGCGGCTGTCGGCAAATCCGGCAGTCTCTCTGGGTGAATTTTCGTGCGCTGACCCGGCAGTATGGTGCTGGTGTCTATGTGGCGGAGACCTTTTTGCATTCGGATTTGGACTGCCAGCAGGGTATCTACTGTTTCTGTGACCTGCCCTACCGGATGTATCTCAACGATGAACTGGTTTCTGAACAGGCGGTGGAACCCACGCCGGTGCATACGGCGCCAAAAATTCGCGGGGAGCGTCGTCTTGGAATGGATGAGTATGCGCCGATTTTCATGGAGATCACGCTGAAAAAGGGCTGGAACCGCTTGTTGTGGCTCGAAGATTGCGCCAGTCATGGCGCCGGCATGACGATGGTTTGGCAAGATGCGCCGAATGGCTCGATCTTGATTCGCCAGTATCCCGATGAGCATTCCAAGGAAGGCTGGTCTCAGACCGGTCCGTTGAAAACCCCCTTGTCTTTGACGCATCCGATCATCACCGTCGATGGAACGAAAAAACATGATTATCTGTTGACGGAGAATCCCGCCTGGGATATGAGCGTGGCGCTGACTGCCTATAATTTTGCCTCGAGGAGGATATTGCCTGAGGCGGTGACTGATGCCACGCAGATTCTGATGGACAAATACTTTATTGTTTTTGATTTTGGGCGCACACTGTATGGCTATCCACATATTGGCCTTCAGGGCACGGAAGGGGATACAGTCGAAGTGGTGTGTGGTGAACATTGTGTGGATGGGGAGGTGATTCCCTACGCCAACGGTAAACGCAATGCAAGCACTTTGATTTTAAGCGGCGGCAAGGACGTCTGGATGTCCGCCACCCCTCGGGGTTTCCGCTATATCATGATGATTGGCAGTTCAGTGAAGGGCAAGGTGATTGTTGACAATGTCCAGGCGAAGGTGACCAACCGTGATATCAGCAACCGCGGCAGCTTCAACTGTTCGGATGCGGTCTACAACGAGATATGGGATACCGGGTCGCTGACGATGAACAGCACCGTGCGCGGCTGCTATATCGATGCCCCTTGCCGTGACCAGGCGCAATACATCAGCGACGCAATGATTCAGGCCTGGGCAGGCTTCCATCTTTTCGGCGATTTCGCACTCTCAGCCACTGCGCTGGAAGACTTCGCAAGAACGCAATTGGAGACCGGCGAACTGAATTCGGTCAGCCCTTCAGGTTTGTTCCAGGCCGTGCCGGACTTTTCATTGCTTTGGGTGGTTTGGCTGCATCGGCATATTCAGTATACTGGTGATGAAGCCTTCATACAGCGTATGTTCCCGGTGATGGAAAAGCTGCTCAACTATTACGACCGCCTGGCCGTGTCTCCAGACGGGGTTCTGGGTGATCTGCGTAATTATCTAGGCACCTATTGTTTTCTCGACCATGATGATCTCGATAGGCAAGGAATCAGCACCGGATTAAACGGAATTTACTGCCGGGCCCTGAGCTGTGCGGCCTGGCTCAGTGATTTTATTGGACGCACGGATTTGACGTCTCTTTACCGGCAGCGTGCGGCATCGGTATCTAACCAGCTGCGACATCTGACCTGGAATCCTACAAAAGGACTTTTTGCTGACAGCTATCATTCAGACGGGAGTCTGTCGGAGTTGTACTCCTGGCAGAGCAATGTGCTGGCTTTGTACGGTGGCATTGCCTTGCCGGAAACCTACGAGTCGATCTGGAGCACTTTTTTCAAGGATTCGCCTCCGTATGAATTACGGGTTCGTCCTGAATACAACAATCCTTACTTCAAGTATTTTCTGCTTGAGGTTGCGTGTGCGCTGGGCAAGTCCTTGTGGGCCTTGAAATTCATCCGTTATTATTGGGGTAAGATGCTGGATGCCGGTGCTGTTACCTGGTGGGAGCTTTTTGATCCGGAAGGTGATGATCAGAATCGGCGTCAGACCAGCAAGTGCCAGGGGTATGCAGTTTCCCCGAATGGTTTTTTGATTTCGGAGCTGGTTGGCATCCGGCCGGCGGTTCCGGGGATGCGCCGGTTGGTGTTCAATCCCTGCCCGAGAGCCTGCGCTTGGGTCAAGGCGCAAATTCCCACTCCGTATGGCAGAATCAAGGTTGAATGGAAAAAGAATGTGGATCAGGTGTTCGAGGCGAATATCTCCGCCAACTATCCGGTGGAAATTATTCCGATCCTGGACCCTGAGACTTCGGAAAGCGCGGTGTTTCAGGTCAGCGATGAAGTGACGATCATGGGCAGCGCCGAGGAGGAAGCTCCGCCGGAAGGCGAAGCCTGAGCTTGAATGCGCACGCAAGGCCGGATGCCAACGGTGTTTTTTTAACAACGAAAAGCACGAAAATAACGAAAAACAGGTTTATAGTCTCAGGATTTCCGTTTTCAGGATATTTTTGGCGTTATCGAGTCTTTGGTGCATTTCCGTGTAAGCTTTTTCAGCTTGTTTTTTGAAGGTATTGCTGTCGCCG
>JAPXLT010000383.1:0-3772 GCA_033809415.1 Lentisphaeria bacterium | reverse complement strand
GTCTAATTGGTTGTTTTATCTGACAGATCAGCGGATTGGCATAACGCATTACGCCGTAGGCGTTTAACTATGCTTAACCCCAGGCTTTAGCCTGGGGTGAGGAACCCACCCAAGGGCAGTGCCTTGTAAAGGCACCACAATCAGACGGATCTGTCGGGCAAGTGCTTGTATGCCAATGATTTAAGAATGAGATTTCCGAAAATCTTTTACAAAAAAGAAGAAGTTTGGCAATAGTAGCACGAAATTTTTTTCGGAAGGGCTACTTTTCGAGTGTGATTCTGAGCCATTCTGTTGCGCCGGTAAGGATCATCTGGATGGCCACCGTGGCCACGACCAGGCCGGTGATGCGGATCAGCGGTCCTTCCAGATGGATTCGCAATAGCATCCGGTTGATTGGCAATGCGGCAATCATCAGTGCAAAATTAACCAGCAGCGCCAAAATGATGATCAGCAAAGTATGAGCCTGGCCATATTCCGCAGCCAGGGTCAAAGAAAGGGTGATGGTACCAGGGCCGGCAATCAGCGGCGCCGCCAGCGGAATCAGAGAGATTTCCGTGAAATCGGCCATGCGGCTTTCTTTTGCCTGGCGTTGAAAAAAACGTCCCTCGCGGACTGCCATCCAACCGGTAAAAAACAAAATCAGCCCGCCGGAAATCCGTAAAGCATAAATCTCGATATGAAAGATGTTCCGTAAAATTATCTGCCCGCAAAGAGAAAACACACTCAGCATCAAAAATGCCGCCAAATTGGATTTCCAGCTTAACTCGAAAGTCTGCCGGGCATTCAAAGGCGGATCAAAGGCCGACAAAAACAGGATTTTGCTGGCCGGATTGATCAGAGCCAGAAAATACAGCGTGTTTTGAAGAATTCGTGCTGCGGAAAATTCCATGCAATCAATGCCTTCATTGGAATCGGATTACAGTTCGAGGATTTCCCCAGCCTGCGCGATGCAGCCGCGATCACCAGCCATAACGGTCTGGTGCTGGCGGGTGATTTCCGGGAGATACTCTCCGATGAAGCGTTCGCAGATGCAGATTCGTTCCGGTGCGTTTTTGGCATCTCGCAGGAGGAGGTAGCTGATCAGCACCAGGGTTTGCATTCGTACCAGGCGTCTTGCCATTAGGTCCAAGTAGGCGCTGTCGGCTTTCTGTTCGACAAAGGTGACCGCTTCATCGGCGAGTTTGCGTGCCTGGGCGACTTCGCTGGCCAGTTCGGCGAGACGTCCGCTGTATGCAAGCGCAGCCAGTTCATCGAGAAGCGGATCGAGCGTGCGCTGCATCACGCCGCCGATGGCGGCCACGATCTGCAACTGCGTGGTGCCTTCGTAGATGTTGGTGATACGCGCATCGCGATAGTATCGCTCCGGCAGTTTTGTCCGCATATAGCCTTTTCCGCCGTGGCATTGGATGCAATCGTAGCAGGCCTGGTTGCACATTTCCGTGTTGAATGCCTTGGTCATCGGCGTCAGGACAGCGGCGATTTTGCCCAGGGATTTTTCCTTCTCGCGATTTTCCGGGTTGGCATCACCCTGGCTGTTCAGATATTCATAGCAGTCTCGCAAATCGACGTATTTGCAGGTTTCGTAGAGCAGGGTCCGCCCGGCCAGCAGATCGACCTTCATGCGGGTGAGCATTTCGCTGACCGCTCCAAGCTGGCGCAATGGCTTGCCAAATTGCTGCCGCTCAGAGGTATATTCGAGTGCCGTCCGGAAGGCCGCTTCGGCCAGTCCGACAGCTTGTGCGGCGATTGCCAGGCGTGCTCCGTTCATCAGGGACATCACGTAGCGGGTCAGGCCTCTGCGGCGCTGCCCGATCAGCAGAGCCGGGGCATGGTTGAAAATCAGTTCGCAGGTAGGCGAGCCACGCAGGCCAAGCTTGTCTTCAATGCTCTTGATCACCACCTCCGGACATTTCTCGACCAGGAATAGCGACAGCCCGCGTCCGTCAATGGTATCCGGCTCGGAACGCGCCAGCACCAGCAAGACGCTGGCGCAACCATTGGTGATGAAATGCTTGTGCCCGTCCACAAACCATTTGCCGGAAGCCGCGTCAAAGGTTGCGGTGGTTTGCACCGATTGCAGGTCGCTGCCCGCCTCCGGCTCCGTCAGTACCATCGCACCATCTGCTTTGCCGCTGGCAATGGTCGGCAGGAAATGTTCGCGCTGCTGCTGGTCGCCGAAACGGTTGATGGTCTCGGCAATTGACTGCAATCCGAACAAGTTCTGCAGACTGGCATCTGCGCGGGAAACGATTTCCGTCATCATCGTATAGATGGTTGACGGCATGTTCAGGCCGCCGACTTCCCGGGGCAGGGTGACTCCCATCAGACCTTCCTTCGCCAGCCAGCGCAGATTCTCGATGGTGCCTGGCGCATAGGTTACCTGACCGTCGGCAAAAACCGCCCCGTCCCGATCCACCTGCGTCGCACGAGGCGCAATCTCCTCCGCGCAAAATGCACCGAGTTCCGATAGCTTCCGCTGATAGACTGATAGCGCCTCCGAAAAATCCCTGGGCGCCCCCGGGAACTTTTTCGCCTGCTGATAATTCTCCTCCCTCAGAGCTGCAATTTCCTGAAGCGTCTCTTTCTGAAGATGGAACTGAAGATCGGAGTTGTCGGTAAAATAATTATTGGTCATCCACTACCTCAATACTTATTGCCTAAACAAAAAAACTACGAATGTTATAATGTAAGATCAGAAAAGAAAAATCCCAATCAAACACACACATAACCATTTCTTAACTTTAACCACGGACGGGACACGGACGCCTGATCGGTCGGATCGGTCGGATCGGTCGGAGAAATCTTTCACAAAAAAAAGAAGTTGGGCGGAGTAGTACGAAAATTTTTTCGTACTACTTTAAGCGTAAACTTGCGGGTGCTTTCCGTCTTTTTGTCGCTGAAGAGAGCAGCAAAGGCCGAGACATGGGGGTCGATTGCCTGCTTGTGCTGCAATACCTGCTTAAACATCCGGAAATAGATACGGCGACAGCCGCAGTTTTGTGCCAGCGCAAAGAATCACATATGCGTGAAACAATGGCAACGATGGAAAAATATGGCTATATCGAACACGGAGGTTCCGGACGCGGCACTTATTGGACACTGCGAAGGGAATTGCATCAAAAACTCGCTCATGGCCAAGCACAGGAGCGCGACTGCCGTATCGATTGGGAAGCCGCAAAAACCCGGGTTCTCAGTATTCTCATGGAGCGAGCTAAACGCGGAGAGCAGGGGCTTAGGAATTCCGAAGTGAGAGCAATTACTAAATTTACTCGTAACCAAGTTATTACGCTGATGCGAGAACTTTCACAGGAAACAGGAAAAGTCAGCCGAACAGGATTTGGCGCCGGGTCGCGTTATCAATGGCAGCCCCATGGCAAGAATAATAAATCTTGAATTGCATGAATGCAATTCGCGTGCAATTAACAAGATAATTGCACTGATAATTGCACGGGTGCAATTCGCGTGCATTCCTTATGCCTAGACCATATCCAAAAAGGATTTTTTAACCATACGAACCACACGAAGAGACTTGGCGCGGACTGGCGTCCACACAACCTATTTTTTGTCCACGGAAAGCACGGAAAGCGCGGAAATTTTGTAGGGTTGCTACTTCGACGGATGAGCTTGCTCTGCCAAAATTCTTGCGTGTCAAGACCGGCTTTACGCAATTGCATCGGAGGCGATATGATAGGGGTAGGAATGGCGCGTGTGCGCCACCCCTCCCTCCGAACCGGACGTGCGGATCTCCCGCATCCGGCTCTCCAGTCGTCAG
>JAPXLT010000382.1:0-3775 GCA_033809415.1 Lentisphaeria bacterium | reverse complement strand
GCAGGGGGTTGGTGCTGGTGAAAACATACTTGCCGGGAACCAGGTTGTCGGTGCCTCGCCCCCCCCCCTGCCGGCTGCCATGCGCCCGCAATCTCGTCTCCATCCAGAGTAATGGCGGCGATGTCGAAGGGGTCGTTTTCAACATCAGTGACCTCAATCTCTACCACAAGAAGCTGATTTTCCTCAACCTCGGGATATTTCCCCTCAGGCAGAGCTTTTGGGTCTTGCTCGTTAATCTTGGTGATAGTCACCACCGGGGGGTCATTGACTGGCGTGACTTTGATCAGAATTTCGCCGGTGTCAGTCGGTTTTGTACCATTATTGGACTGTGCTTGATACCAGACTGTAAAACCCTCTTCGTTGAAGTAGTTCTCTGCCTGGGTATACTCGATGACGCCATTGACGATTTCCAGCTTGCCTTTTTCATCTTCAAACAAAGTCCCATAGCCATTACGTGTACCATCTGGCCTCTCGATAGCAATTCCAGTGAACTTGGCCTGGGGAGGCACAACAGCAACAAGCTGACCTTGAGCTTTATCCCACTCCGTGCTCTCAAAATAGGTGGTGTTCGTAGCGGCCAGCTTAAAAGGAGTTTGGGAATATGCATCCTCAGCAATCGAGACTTCCTTGCCAGCTATCGTGCCAAAGTTGAAGCCCTTTAGAATTTTGATTGTTACGGCGGCGGGACAAGTGATTTTTTTAGTGGGATCGTCATTTGCCGCAGTATACTCTACCTGTGCTCCGGTGGTGCCTTCATTAGGATCCCATCCGCTTGCTTTGGTTAATTCGATAGGAATCACAACTTGATCAGACAATGATGCGTCCAGCGTGACATATGCGGTGGCAAAAAGCACTTTCGTTGTCGTCGGAGTTTGTCCTTTTCCTGTCGCCGTTGGTGGTCCGATGTAACGAACTCTCCAGTCATTGGCACTACTTACACATGCCGGCTTACTTGCATTCGAAAGAATATCTAGATTAAATTCCGCATCCGCGAATATCGGGGTGACACCTGCTGTTTGTCGGAATTTCAGGTTTAAAGTATGGAACTCGTATGTATCCGTTACGACATAGATATTAATCGCTGCTTTTTCAGCATACCCTTTTACGTAATCCACACCCTCGACAGTTACAGTCATACCGGCGTAGGTATTCAAAATTCCAAGCCCAAAGGCTAAAATTGCTGTTAAGAAAATTTTTGTTCTCATGGTACCTCCTCGAATTAGTTGTGCTGTTTATATTGAAAGTTAAATTTATTCTACACATTCCTTGAGAGATATAAGTGCTGCCTCTCTTTTGGCTGGAGTCGCTAAACCCGAATTAAAGTCGGCTATGTCTTCTGCACTCGTATCCGGATCACAACCATTTTGGACAAAGTTGTACATGAACATAACATCATCCGAAGTGATTTCACTATCTCCGCTAAATTTAAGATCATCTGTGCTATTTTTAAGATATTCCAACGCGATTGTTCTTTTCTCATCGCTTGAATTAGCGGAAGTAAAGTCTTTAATGTCTTCAATTGAAGTGTCAGGATCACAGCCATTCTGGACGAAATTATAAAGATACATTACATCGTCAGCAGTTATTACACCATCCCCGTCGAAATCGAGTGTGCCGAATTTGAGCAATATGGCGTGCAGTACCTTTTCGATATCATAGGTGGCTCCCTCACCATCGGCGTCGCTTACTTCCATTGGTGCGGCTGAACTTGCCAGTGGGATCAGGCTCAGTCCCCAATCGTCGCCAGCACCGCGGGTTCCATTACGGGTCAGGGTGACCACGAGTATATTGTTGCCTTCCCAGGCATAGGCAACTGTGTATCCGGGGGCGGTAAAGGTCACTTCCCAGCTGGCGTCTTCTTTGCCTTCTTCGCCGTCGTAGCGAATCGTGTTATTACCGGCGTTCATGTTCAGGCGCAGGATTATTTCGTCGCCCTCGGCGGCGTCCAGGGTGAAATCGACCGACTGCATTTCGCCGTCAACTTTTTTGGCATAGCCGGTGTTGGGGTCGGGGTTTTCCGGTATATCACCTGCAACGGCATTGCGTTTGATAGCGTATGTAGTTCCGGCCTTGAGGCTGAGCGTGGTGTTAGCGCTGATTTCAGCTTCCTTGAACTCACCGCTCTTAATGTCGTTCCAGACGATCTTCAGGTTGCCCGGGATGACGCCGGATTTCTTCTTCCAGGTTACACGGGCATTGCTCTTCGCCACCAGAGTCCAGGTATTAGCATCGTTTGCTACTCGAATATCATCGGCAAGGCGGTCAAACCATTCAGGGGCGTCTTCTGCCCCTGCGAAGCAGACATCAACGACACCAAACATGCCGCTGAATGGCGGAAAGGGGCTTTCCTTGGCGGTTTCGTCTTCGCCAAAAGTCAAAGTGGAGTTTTCAGCGTCGTTGATGTGAACATCAATTTTGAAAGCGGCACGAAGCGGACTGGAGAGGAGCAACACGGTCAGCAACAGACAGAAGCTCAAAAAGCCGAAATGAGATTTCATGTTTTTTTCCCTTTCCTAAGTTTTTTGTGGAAATTTTGTGAAAATTCAATTGAATTATTAGCAAGTTTTATGCCAGGATCTATCGGTGTTATTCTCCGAAAAGCACTCGTTTTTTTTGCAAAATTGAGAAAATGCGGCCGCTCGCCGATTTTTTCAGATAAACGACACAAATACACATTATGAATATAGTTTCGTTTGTATGGCTTGCAAGCGCAGAACGATTTTTTTTTGATCCGAACTTATTTTTTTACCACGATCCACACGAAAATTTTCGTACTACTCCTCGCCCAAACTTCTTGTTTTTTGTGAAAGATTTTTTATGGACGATGGACAGGGACAGGAATGGACACGATGGACAGAATAGACAAGAATGGACTGCTGAATGGACAATGGACAATGGACAATGGACGATGGACGATGGACAATGGACAGAGATTATGTACCTTTCAGGGCTAATCCCAACATCGCCGATCCGTCCGATCCGTCCGATTTGTTGTCCGTGTCCCGTCCGTGTAAAGTCCGTGTAAAGTCCGTGTGGGTTGTGGGCGGCAGCCCACGCCAAGTCTTTTCGTGTTTTTCGTTGTTAACAAACTTTTGCGGCTGCTTTGATGAATCCTGGTTTTGCGGCGGTGATGAATTTTTTATCGACGCAGAGTGCGATTCGGAAGAATCCTGGGTATCCGAATCCCGATCCTGGGACTGCCAGGATTCGTTCTTGTTGCAGGCGGTTGACGAAGGTGACATCATCAAGGCCGTGTGGAACTTTCGGGAAGAAGTAGAAGGTTCCTGCCGGCAGCTGGAATTCGATGTTGGCGGCCTCGAGTACCTCGGCCATCAGTTTGCGCCGTTCGGCATAGACGGCGAATTGGGGTTGCGCCAGCTTGGTTGCCTGGGCGACGCAGGCCGTCATGATCTTCTGTCCGATGCAAGGGGCATTGACATAGCCAAGAACGCGGTTGCTGAAGATCAGGCCGCCAATTAGTTCGGCGGCATCCTGCAAAACCGGATTGACCACGACATAGCCAATGCGCTCGCCGGCCAAGGCGAGATTCTTTGAAAAAGAAGAGACAATGACCGAATACGGATAAAAATTGAAAATCGAGGGCAAGTTGCCGCCGTCGAAGGTCAGGAAACGATAGGGCTCATCGGAAATCAGAAAGATGGGACGGCCATGTTTTTGCGTGGCTCGAGTAAGGATATCAGCGAGTTGCTGCAATTCATCTGCAGTATAGATGACGCCGCTGGGATTGTTCGGCGAATTGATCAGAATCGCACGG
>JAPXLT010000381.1:2783-3855 GCA_033809415.1 Lentisphaeria bacterium | reverse complement strand
GCCTTGATCCCGACGTACTCTGTGACATGCTGCAAGGAAAGCATCCACTGGCATGCTGGATATCCGACCGCAACCTGGGCACCGACAAACTCGATTATCTGCACCGCGACGCACTCCATATCGGATTCCAGGGCACACCGGACTTGGAAAAAATCCAGTTTTTTACGGAAATGACTCCGGAGGGCCTGGCGATCCGCGAAAAATTGATCGAGGATGCCAAGCAATTGCAGAAATTTTACTCGTATTTGCATCAGCATGGATATCTGAATAAGACGGCTCTGGCGGTGCAGCGGATGTTGCAACGAGCCGTCCAGGAAGAACTTCTGCTGACCGGATCGGACGGTACTCGGCTCTGGGATATGATCGACCGGCAACTTCTTTACTGGCTGGAAAATGCGCAGTCCCCGCTCTCGCGGAACCTTGTCGAGCGCTTGGAAAACCGCCAGATATACCGGACGATTTTATCCCTGAAGCCAGTAGGCTATGCCTTTGTCGAAAATAGCACTGGCAAAGAATTGCAGGTTTTCGAGTGGAGCCGGTCTGAACTGAGCAAATTCAGCCATTGTCATCAAGATATCAAACGTCTGCGCAAACTCGAGGACGAACTGGCCGAACTCTGCAAGCTGCAACCCGGCGAACTGCTCTGCGCAGTCATGCCTTATTTCACCAAGCTGCTCCCCAAGGATCTCCGTGTCTACAGCGGAAACCCGGATGGCAATTACTGGCTTCTCGAACAGGACAAGGATCATACACGATCCCTGGAAAGCGATTACCTGCGCACCTTTGCAGTGCGCATTCTCGTTATACCCGAAAAACGCACTCAACTGTTCCCGCGAGCCGCAGAGATCAATGCCGTGCTCAAAGCGCATACATGATGATGCTTTATTAACCACGAACCACACGAATCAGTGATGAGAGAGGAAAACCGGCTTCATGCCGGCGAGCCGCCGGCGCTCCATATCGCCTCCGACTGAAAAAGTAAAGCCGACCTTGACACGCAAGAATTTTGGCAGAGCAGGCTCATCCGTCAAAGCAGCGACCCGCAAAATTTTCCGAGTTTTCCGTGCTTTCC
>JAPXLT010000381.1:0-2773 GCA_033809415.1 Lentisphaeria bacterium | reverse complement strand
GCGAGCCGCAGAGATCAATGCCGTGCTCAAAGCGCATACATGATGATGCTTTATTAACCACGAACCACACGAATCAGGCTTGGCGTGGGCTGACGCCCACAACCCACACGGACGGGACACGGACGGGATACGGACAGCTGATCGGTCGGATTGGTCGGATCGGTACAATGCTTTGCGCCGTAGGCGCTTCACCATGCTTAACCCCTGGCTTTAGCCTGGGGTGAGGACCCCACCCAATGGCAGTGCCTTGTAAAGGCACCACAATCAGACGAATCTGTCAGGCAAGTGCTTGTATGCCAATGATTTAAGAATGAGATTTCCGAAAATCTTTCACAAAAAAGAAGAAATCGAGTGATAGTAGTACGAAAATTTTTCGTGCCTGTTCGTGTGGTTCGTGGTTAAAAAATAGTTTGTCACCCCAAGGCAGTTTCAGGCTTTGTCCGTCATCAGGTAAAGCATGCTGTTCAGGCCATCGAATTCCTCAGCTGTTGGCCAAGTGATGGTCAGAATATTCTCACCAACCTGACATAAGGCAGTGATTTCACTGACGATATTCCAGGGATCATAAACGCGCTTTCTGGTGAAAGGCGGCATAGATTGTCCATTCAGGCGCAATTCGGCCTGTCCGGCAAAGCTGTCATTTTCCGCAAGCAATATGAGTCTTGCAGGGATTTTCTCCAGTTGGAATGAAGCGGACAGTTGCAGATTTCCGGGATACGGAGTGGGCACGGATGGTGCCCGGTCAAAGATTGGGCGCGGACGCATGATTTTGCGGTAATTGCCGGTTGTGCCGACTACTTCACGCAGAAGGGCATAGCGCCGAAGACCGTAATCCTGACCATTGAAGAGCCACTGCCAGTCGCGGAAGGCATGCAGCAGACCCGGAACCGGCGGAATATAATCCCATTCCGGCTGACTGAGGCAGGACAAGTCCGGCTGTTCGGGAACAACTGGACAATAGGGAACAGCATCAGGCAGAGCCTGCGCACGGAGTTCGATGACCAAAGCTCCGTAAGCTGCCAGCTCGAAAACCGTGTCCGGATTGTCAAGCTTCATGCGGATATCCGAGTCAATATCATAATAATAGCGGTTTGCCTCAGGTTCCGAGTACAGCGCAAAACGCAGTCGGCGCGGGCTGTTTCGATTATTGAAAACATACAGCAAGCGTCCGGCGGCATTGCGACGGTATTGAATCATCAGGTCTTCCGCATCGGTTCCGTTCTCCGCCTCGATAAACTTGAAATCAGGGTTTGCGAGGAGCGTCGGTGCATCCTGGGGATATTTCAAAACCGGTATCCGATTTTGCTCCAGTTTTTTCAGGCATTCATTCTCGACCTGGAAAGGCAGCAGCAGTTTGTTGTATGTGCATTTTCCGCACTGGAACTGTCCTTCCCTGACAGTGGCCTGTTGCAGGCTCTGCTCATCAGTCAGGTCAAATTGCAGCTGATGATCGAACAGGAACTGCAAGCAATCATAGAGCTGCTCACGCTTCTCGATGGCTTCCGACCGCTGCCCCGGTATCAGACGACGGAACGTCTTTTCCGGATACAAAACACAAAGCCGGGTATGGCTGCGGGATTCTCCGAGCAGGTAGCCCAAACGAGCAGCGTATGCACCAAAGCGATGAAACTGCGGATAATCCGGTGACTGGAAGAAGAAGGATTTTCCGGCATCGTCTTTGCGTCGGCCATCGTATGAATAATGGAAGCCATGCGGCACCAGCCAGTTGACTCCCAGTGAATAGAGCCAGCGCAGATTTCGTTTCATGGCGTCATGGCCGAAATTATAGGCATTGCAGCCGAAACACTCGCTCTGCACGCGATGCTCGCCAAGCTGTTCGGCTGCTGAGGCAACCAGCTTGCCGCCAAGATTCAGGGACTTGAACGTTTTGCCGTCAGGTATATTCGGGGTAATATGGTCAAATCCAGGTATACCGACATACTTTTGCAGGTTGAAGATGTTCATGCCGCCGGTGGTAGCGATCGGGTCCTCCTCGCCAATCCCATGACCGCAAAGCGCCAGACCATGTTTGCGGCACCAGTCATTAACCGGTGCAAAGAAACTCTCGATGAAGAGTTCCTGCACGGTTTCCCAGTAGGCCAGGCGAAATTTTTGATTATCCAGACTGTTTCCGGTAAAGAGGCGGTAGAACTGATTGTCCGGTGAAAAATGGCGTCGTTTGCGGAATTCTTCAGCGAAGCGTCCCGTCCATGGATAAGGTGCGCCAACTGCCGTTTCGTCAGTGAATATACCGGGCACCGCATTGCCGAACTTGTCACCGAGAACCTCGCGATACTTTTCATGAGTCAGGCGGATAAATTCCTGCACGCAATCCGGGTTAAGATTATCGGGAATAAAACGGTATTTCGAGCCTTCCACCGTCACTGCTGTAACTGCGTAAACTTTCCAGCCCGCATCCAGCTTTGTCTGCAATTGCAGATGCGGGAAAAAAGTCTCGGCACGGTAATGCGGATATTCGCTTTTGCCAAACAGATGGACGTAATAGGGACTGGGCCACAAGGTATGGAAAAAATCCGTGCGCAACACACCGACTTCCGCAAAAATATCGCGGTTCTCGAGTACATTGCCCGCGTCATCACAGCGCACGGCCAGAGCCTCCAGGAGACGCCCCTCGCCCAGGTCAGCATCAATCCGGCCATCATCATCTGGCAGCAATTCATGAAACACCAGGCCTCTTGCCGCAAACTCGGGATGATCCAGAAAGATTCTGCCTCCGGCAGGGCCGGAAGGAAAGGGGTCTTCATCATATAAC
>JAPXLT010000380.1:0-3915 GCA_033809415.1 Lentisphaeria bacterium | reverse complement strand
CTGAAGGGGCGTGATATACCAGCCCAGGGCAACGCCCTGGGTCAGGGATCACACCATCGGCAAAGCCCTGTAAGGGCGCGACATAATTCCTATCCAAAATCTTGCACAAAACGAGAAGTTGAGTGATAGCACGAAACTTTTTTCACTCTTCTACTTCGACAGTCAGTTTTCCTGACAGCAACACAGATACCGGAGACCAGTCCTTTTCAAAGATGGTATCTTTTCTCAGGCGTAGCAAAGTCGTTGCGACTTCGAGGCGGATTTTATTTTCACCGTCTTTCAAATACGAAGTAATCTCGACGCGATGCGGCGAAGCGAAGCAGGGTGGAAGCTTTATCTCGTTCAGAAAGACCGTAGCCTGGCAGTCGCGGGGGACACGCAGCCAATATTTGCTGCCTGGCTGCGGCGAGACGTTGCAACTTGCGTGATAGTACAGGACACCAGCGAATTCATCAGGATTTTCCGGCATATTGTCGCATATTGGTTCAATATCGCATACTGCTTTGAATGATATCGGCCATCGAGGTTCTGTGACAGCCGCACGCCATTTTGGATATCTCAGAAACACGGACTGTTCCGGAGCAAGCAGAAGTTGCTGATCACACGCATATGATTTATCCTGTAATGGGTCATAAAACTCGCCACGTGCTGCCACAGGGACGGAAAATGCAGTACGCACTTCACTATCGAGACTCTCATTAAACAGAAAATAAATATCCTCTTCATCGGTGCTTCGGTGTAAAACTCGCAATGAGGGTGAGGGAATTTCACACTTGAAATCTTGCACACCAATAGCCAACACCTTTTCAAGCAACTGTGCTTCATCCTTGGCAAGACGCGCTCTTGCCTTTAGTTCATCACAGAGATTCTGCGGGTACTCCTTGAAGAAGACAACAGGAACTTGCTCGAAGGTCAGTTTCAGCAGCACGGCTTGGCTTTCCTGGGGCATCCATTGGCAGTACGGCACAACCAGCACCTTGAAATGTTCACCTTTGCAGACCGAGAAAGCATTATTTGCGTATCCAGCCATTTGTAGATGATCGATATCCACGACATCAAAATCCAGCTGTTGGCGCATAAGCAATGGGGCAATACTTTCAAATGGTTCGCACTCCTTGCCGCACCATTCATTTTCAGCATGATACAACACAGCAATATGACAGACATGCCTTCCCCCGGAAAGAAGAACCGCGGAACGTCTCATCGAGCCAAATAAAACCTGAATCATAGGCCATTGCGGATTAAGCCCATTCGCGTAGAAGTGCGGGGGGCAGTCCTCGTCCGGAAAAGTCTTCGGCGAAAAGGCATGCGGGACAAAACGATTTACTCCCCGCACCAGAAAATGGTCAGCCATTGCCTTCATGTCCTGGATATCCTCTTGCCATCCGTATGCTCCGAAAATCTCCACAAAAGCAGCATCTTTCATTTCCGGATTCAAATGGGCGCACGAGGAGGCCAGCTTTGCCAATCCCCAATGGAAAAAACGGTCATCGTGACTGCCGAACTGCGTTTTTCGGAATCCATCCTCACGCCCGCGCACCTGTTGCCGCAGAACGGTATCAACGCCAGCCCAAGTTTGCCCCTTTTGCGAGCGGAAATAATGTCCCGGACCATATCCGAGGCGGCAATGTGCGCCATTGTCCTCAACGATGTGGCCTATGTATTCCAGATTATGTTTTCTGCACCAGCTTCCGATGCGTCCGGCATAGTTGTTTCCAAATGCCCGGGAGACAATATCCATATATTTTGTGCGAATCCGGCAGTCTTCGTCATTTGCACTCTCTTTCCAGAGAAGCGGCAGCAATGGTCGGCAATCGGTCTGAAGTTCGTTTGAAAGCTGGTCAAACAGCATATTGCACCACGGAAGCGGCGCATCCACTTTGCCAAGGATTGCAAAATACGACGGGAAATTGCCAAAGCGAGGTTCATCACTGAAGAATCCCCGGAATGTTTTGCCGACAAAACGGAGCAGATGCGTATAGTGTGCTTCATAGACTTCACGGATGCAATAATCTACAGCCTCGGGTAGCAAGAAATTTAAGCATGTCCGTGTATGCTCTTCGCCGCCGTTAGGTGTCTGAACGATGGCAAACACGTTCCTGTTCGCGCTCATTTCGTTGGGATAGGCATCACAGACACGTGCTGTCTCTGGAACGAGACGCCCGTGATCATCCAGGGAGCCTGCGACATAGAACAGAATCTTTTCCTCCTCTGTCAGTGGGGCAGCCAGAGGATATTCGCGGCAATGAAACATCTGGCGCATCAATTCCGGATGTTTCTGCGCAATCCTTCCTCCAACAAATCCGCTTGGGAAATGTCTGTCGTCAAAGACCCATACTGTCATGGCACGTTTTTCTGCTTCCTCACAGATAAAGGTCAATGTATCCCACCAGGGCTGTTCAAGAAAATCTTTAAATGGGCGTGATTCAACAATGAATCCGTCACAATGTGCCAGCTTCATTGCCTCTATCTCTTCCAGCAACACAGAAAACGGCTCCCCATGCTGCCAAAATAAAGGCAAGATATATTCGTCTTTGAATTGAGTATGCATAGAAAGTGTCCAAAATTTAAAAGGTGGCGCAACCGTCCCGGTTGTGTGGTGCCCAATACTCGTTACATAAGATTTTTTAACCACGAAATACACGAAAAGGCACGAAATTTTTAATAGGGGTTGTTGCTTTGACGGATGAGCCTGCTCTGGCGAAATTCTTGTATGCCAAGGTCGGCTTTACGGAGTTGAGTTGTCTGTGTGGTTACAAAGCGTTAAGTTAAGAGTATTGGCGTGGTGCCTTTAGTCTTTTCCCGCACCCCGCACCCTCCTTCTGCCTCGTGCGCGCGGCAAGGGTGGTTCGCCCCCTGGTTGGGTGGGGCTTGGAGGCTGTCTGAACCACGGCGAAAAAATAGTGCCGGAAAAGTGAAATTTCAAGCAGAATCATAAGATGCCATACAGAAACATAGTAAATCCCAAGAAATCATAGCAATTCCTAATCCTGGAAATCCGCAGATAAAATGCACCCGCTTGCGTCAACCATATTTTCAGATAACTGAATCTCTGTGAAGTTGCGCTGGCACTGTTTTGGTTTTTGAGATGATTCATTCAAGTCCTGCCAGCACTTCTTCGAGCGGTTTTTCGGCGCGAAGCGCCACACAAAAATAACCTCGGGTGAGGAAGCGCGGAGCGCGACGCAACCCGGGGTGGGAACTCCCCCAAAAACCGCGCCCGGAGGGCGCAACAACAAGCGGAAATGAACTCTTCCAGCTGCTCAAGGCTTCGACAAGACTGCGTTTGTGTCGCCGGGCGCTGATTCTTGGGTGCCGTCCACCCCCCGGTTCCCTCCGGGCTCGGTCACCGGGGTTATTATTGTGCAGCCCCGGGCTAAAAGTGCCACTGCATTTTCACAAGTCAAATTTCAACAATATAATTTTTTCGACACACTTAGGGCTTGTAACAAATTAACTTTTACAGATCCGATCTTCTGTCGCTCCTACAGAGCTTGAATTTTGGTGGAATGCCTACCCGGAGCTGCGCGGGCCTGACGGCCCGGCTTGCCCCGGGCTGTGTTCTTTCGCGCCTTTGGCGCTTTTATGCCACACACCTTCGTTCCAGGCAAAAAAAGAGCATTGGCAAAAGAGCCGCGAAGCGGTGGAAAGACCATAGCCCAGGGCAAGCGCGGCCGCCAGGCCAAAGCGCAGCCCTGGGTAAAGCACCCACCCGAACACGCAGCCCCAGCGGGGCGACAGAAAATGCCTTTTCCATGACGAGCACGGTATTACAACAAAGTGTAAAAGCAGGGCGTTTTCATTCTTTCACCTAACTTCTTGTTGTGTAAAGATTTTGGATAGAAATTACGCTGTGGATAGTTCCTATGTCTCGCCCTTTCAGGGCTTTGCGGATGGGTGGGTATCCGAACCCAG
>JAPXLT010000379.1:0-3917 GCA_033809415.1 Lentisphaeria bacterium | reverse complement strand
GGGCTGTTGCTTCGATAGATGAACCCGTCCCCCCCGCACCCCGCACCCCGCACCCTGCACCCCGCACCCCGCACCCCGCACCCCGCACCCCGCACCCCGCACCCCGCACCCCGCACCCTTTGCGGATGAAATGCAATGGACAATCTGCGGGGGTGCGGTTATATTATACAGAATTCCATTTTCCGACTGGTCGGAGTTGGCCGGATCGTACAGCAAAACTCAATTAACAATAAAGAATGTGCAGATGAAGAAATTTAAAGTAGGGATTATTGGTTGTGGTCGGATTTCCCGTTTTCACGGCATGCCGGTTTCGGCTCAGGATAATGCAAGGGTAGTTGCCTGCTGTGATTTAATTCCGGAAAGAGCCAGTGACATGGCGAAGCTGTTCGGCTGCAAAAAGACGTATCAGGATTATGAGGAGATGATCCGGAAGGAGAAGCTGGATGTGGTGCATATCTGCCTGCCGCATTATCTGCATTCTCCGGTTGCAGTCCGTGCGATGGAACTGGGATGCCATGTACTGACGGAAAAGCCGATGGCGATCTCGATGGAACAGGCCGAAGCAATGGTGGCAACGGCGCGGAAAACCGGCAAGACCCTCGGGGTGATTTTCCAGAATCGCTACAATGCCGGATCAGTGCTGGTGAAGAACTGCTTGGACAGCGGACGACTGGGTGAAATTTTGTCTGCCAAATGCACTGTGACATGGTGCCGGACACCGGAGTACTACACGAGCAGCGACTGGAAAGGCACCTGGGATAAAGAAGGTGGCGGCGCGATTATTGATCAGGCAATCCACACGCTCGATCTGATGTGCTGGTTCATTGGCTATGACATTGATTATGTCGATTGCACGCTGGCCAACCGCGATCATAAAGGTGTGATTGAAGTAGAAGATTGCGCCGATGGGCTGATCGTGTTCAAAAATGGTGTCCGAGCCTCTTTCTGGTGCATGAATTATTTCAGTCATGATGCAGCAGTCGAGATCGATGTGATCTGTGAAAACGGCACGGCGAAAATCACTGCCGAAGAGGGACGTGTTGTTTTCAATGATGGTCGTGAGATGGTTGCCCGCCCGAACCCGGCGGAAACCTTTGATTACGGCGGCGGACCATCCTACTGGGGTGCCAGCCACTTGAAGCAGATCGATGCCTTCTATGAGGCGCTCGAACAGGGCAAACAGCCGGAAATCAATGGCGAGCTGATTCTGAATACCGCGCATAAAATGATTATGAGCCTGTATGAGTCCGGGAAGAGCGGCAAGCCTGTGCACTATGAATGCGCTGCCAAAAAGCCCTGCCGCAAGACAAACCGCCGATAATGCATCGGTGCAACTGGGTGACAGTTTTTTTAACAACGAAAGACACTAACGGACTTGGCGTGGGCTGACGCCCACAACCCACACGGACTTTACACGGACGGGACACGGACGGGACACGGACGGGACACGGACGGATCGGTCGGATCAGTCGGATCAGTCGGATCAAGTAGATCGGTCGGATCGGCGATGTTGGAATCAGCCCTGAAAGGGCGCGACATACCAGCCCAGGGCAACGCCCTGGGTCATGGATCACACCATCATCAAGCCCTGTAAGGGCGTGACATAATCCCTGTCCAAAATTCTTGTGTGCCAAGACCGGCTTTACGATGTTGCGTCGGAGGCGATATGGAGCGCCGGCGGCTCGCCGGCATGAAGCCGGCTTCCCGCTTCCATCACCGAAAAATCAAAAAGTTCAAAAAGATTCTCAAAAATGAGAAAGAAATTCAGGGCCAGTAACTTGCGCATCGATTTTTTGAAAATCTTTCACAAAAAAGAAGATTCTGAGTGATAGTAGTACGAAAAAATTTCATGGGAAGCACGACGCATTCGCGCAGAAAAAGCCACTCCCATGAAATTTTTTAGTGTCCTTTCGGGCATTTCGTTGTTCAAAAAGAATTTCTCGGATATCCGGGTTCATTGACGCATTACCTGCTTCCGGGGAAATGATGAAAGCTTTTTTTCGCGATCTTTTCTTTTTATTCAGCCGGCAGGACGTGTTTCGTTTTCTGATTCTGCTGTGCCTATTGATTTTCGGAACCGTCATCGAGCTGGTTTCTCTGGGAGCAGTGCCGCTGTTTGCAGGCATTCTGACCGGAAGCGCCGTCAACAGCACGTTGATGCAATATTTGCAGAAGTTTTTTGCATGTTTTAATGGCGGGGAAGATTATGCATTTCAGGTACGCTGGGCCAGCCTGATCTTTCTGGCGCTCTTTGCTTTCCGCACGCTTTATCTGTATTTGAGTTATTCCCTACAGCAACGGATTTTAAAAAACCGTTGTGTCGAGTTGGGGTCGCGTTTGTTTGCTGCATACATGGCAGCGCCATACCGCTTTTTATTGCGTCGGAATTCGCAGGAGCTGGTCAATTCTGTCGTCACGGAAACGGATCGTGTGGTCAACTTTGTTTTAGGTTCATGCATTAGCCTGCTGCGTTCGCTGGTGGTCATGCTGGGAGTGGTGCTGATGCTGATTTTTTATACGCCTCTGATCACTATTTTTGCTCTATTGTCACTGCTTCTTTTTGCAGGAGGATACCTGCTGTGGAACCGTGAGAAAACCAGATGGCATGGAGAAAAAGAGGCCTCGAGCCGCGAAGCAGCGATGGAGGTGGTTTCCGAAGGGATCGGCGGATTCAAGGAAATCCGGATTGCTGGATGTGAGGATTTTTTTCGTACTCGTCTGCATCATGCTCTGGAAAAGAGGACATCGAGCCAGCGATGGCTCGAGGTCAGTCAGGCCATCCTTTGGCCTTATCTCGAGCTGGTGACCGTTGTGGTGATGGTTGTCTCGACATTGCTGGCCTTGCGTTTTTCACAGCAGGAGTTCGCGACGGCAGCTCCGATGCTGGCTCTTTTTGCAGCGGCGCTTTTCCGCTTGAAAGGCTATGTGACGGAAAGCATGCTCAATTTTACCACATTGCGCTACAATTTGGTTTCCGTCCACCTGGTATGCAAGGATTTAAGGGAATTGCAGGAAGCCAGGGCGAGCAGCATGCCGCCAGGAGCACAGCCGCCTCCTGTCTCCGGCTTCCGTGATCAGATCAGCGTCGAGAACCTCGATTTTTGCTATGAGCAGGCCGCGCAACCGGCTTTGCAGCAAGTCACTTTTTCGATACAATGCGGCAATTCAGTGGCACTGGTTGGAGCGACCGGTTCCGGCAAAAGCACGCTGCTGGACTTGCTGCTTGGATTACTGGAACCTACCGGAGGGCGGATTCTGGTTGACGGACGCGATATCCGGGATAATCTCGCATGGTGGCAGAGCCAGATTGGCTATGTCCCGCAGCAGATATTTTTGCTCGATGACTCGATCCGGGCAAATATTGCCTTGGGAGTGCCGGAGGATGAGATTGACGAGGAACGCTTGAGGCAAGCCATTCGTGCCGCGCAGCTCGAGAACTTCATCAAGGAGTTGCCGGAGGGGGATCGGACGGGGTTGGGCGAGCGGGGGATACGCATCTCCGGCGGGCAACGCCAGCGTGTCGGAGTGGCCCGGGCATTGTACCGGAATCCCCCAATCCTGGTGTTTGATGAGGCGACGTCGGCGCTGGATACGCTGACCGAAGAAGCGCTGACCGAGGCGATTGAAACGTTGCGTGGAGATCATACCGTGATCGTCGTGGCGCACCGCCTCTCGACCGTGCAAAAGGCAGACTGCCTGTTTTTCCTCGAACGGGGAAAAGTGCTCGATAGCGGAACCTTTTCCGAATTATGCGAAAATAATGCATCCTTCCGTGCTATGGCAATGGGAATGCCGGAAACGTAGGGTGCAGGGGGCAGGGTGCAGGGGGCAGGGTGCAGGGTGCAGGGTGCAGGGTGCAGGGGGCAGGGGCAGGGGGCGTGGTGCGTGGGGCAGTCCCATCCGTCAAAGCAACATTC
>JAPXLT010000378.1:0-3919 GCA_033809415.1 Lentisphaeria bacterium | reverse complement strand
GTTTGATGGACGGAATGGACAGTTTCAAGGACGTCACCTGCTGTACGTGTCCATTCTGTCCATAAAGACGTGTCCATTTATGTCCATGACGTCCATTGCGTCCATCGTGTCCCTGTCCATTAAAAAACGAGCCATTTCCCGACGTGGTTAAGAGAATGAAAACGCCCTGTGTGGTGGACATTGTGGACATTGTGGACAGGAGACACATCCCCTGCACCCTGCACCCTACCCCCTGCACCCTGCACCCTGCACCCCGCACCCTGCACCCCGCACCCCGCACCCCGCACCCCTGCACCCTGCACCCTGCACCCTACCCCCTGCACCCTATCCCCTGCACCCTACCCCGTGCAGGTTCATCCGACAAAGTAGCAGAGGATTTTTTTTGGGCGTGTAATCATTCCGAGCAATTCGACATCTTGTATGCAGGATTTGCAGATTTTATAAGCGATGATACAATCTTCCTCTTCATCGATGATGTCCATCAGTTCCAGCCAGAACTTTTCGAACATTTCCTGTTTCAGGTCACATTCGAAGACGCTTTTTTCGATACGTATTCCGTAGAGTTCGCAGGTTTTTGCGACTTTACGAAGCCGGTTGGCATCAGCGATATCGTAGGCCACCAGTCTGAGCATATATCGATATTCCTTATCAGCCGGATTCTCTTCCTCTTCGGCAGCCGGATAGTAGCGGTTGAACCATTCCACCGGCTTGTCCCAATGTTCTGTTTCTTCCATCATGGCATAAGAAAGAATTCTGGCTCCTTGCCAGCCTCAATCATTTCACAGACAGCATTGACCATATTTCGGATCACGCGGCGAAAAGTCACCCGGGAACCGCCCTTGCTCTCCGCAAAAAAACGTTCCATGTACTGTTCATATTCCGTAAAGAAAATCTTGCGGCTCTCTTTTTTCAGATACACCCCGCCATCCTCCGGATTGTTTTCGAAGTGTTCCTTGCGAAGCAACTTATGATTCAGCAAGTTCAGGGCGAGCAGGTCTCCCAGAGGTGCCCGGAGCGGTTCAAGAAGGTCCAATGACAGCGAGGGGCGTCCATAGCTGATTTCATGCAAAAAGCCCAGGCAGGGATCGAGTCCGGCACAACGCACCGCTGCATCGATCTCTGCCATGACAATAGCATAAGTCCATGACAAAATGGCATTTGCGGCATCACGAGGTGGACGGCGGCTTCTGCTGACAAACGGCAGTTCCTCCGGAAAAAAGGCACTCAGCCGTCGAAAATAGACGGCGCTGGCAATGCCTTCCATGCCACGGACGGAGGGCAGGGTTTCTGCATCATGCACCCTGCGAGAGTATTCCAGGAGGGAATTGCATGCATCCTGCTGAACTGGCTCTGCGGATTGTTCACGGTTGGCCGCCAGACGCTGCAAAACCCGCCGCATATTGCGGATTTTAGCATAAATCAGCTGTTTTGCCGCAACCAGCGCCAGTTGGTCATTGCGGGCGGCATCATATTGGCGCAGGCGCCGGAAAGCGCTTCCATTGGTATTGGGCAGCATGGAACTCACCCAGCGCCCATGCGGTGATAGAAAAAACACAGGAATGCCATGGTAGATAAAATGATGCTGGAGCTGCATAGTGATTTTCGGATAACCGATCAGCACGACCCGTTCGATATCAAACAGGGGAACCGTTGACGAGTTGATATCATCCTTAGCATAATCAAAATGATTCAAAGCCACCCGGCGGTCATCCAAGTGGGCTTCCACATCACGTCCGTTGATGTAAAGTGTCGGCATTCTGATGTCTCCTTACGGCTGTTGTTCTGCCTGGCATTATCCTAAAAAAAGCAGTCAAAACTGATTTTTAGTCATAATTCTTTTGTTTTCAAAGCTTTATGAAGATCATGCCATTCACCATGTTGGTGAACAAGGGCGTCTTCAGTACCACTTTCCCTCAAAACCTTCTTTTTTGTGAAGGATTTTTCAAAACCAAACGCACAAGTTCCTGGCATAAAAGCCATTTCTCATTTTTGAGCTTTTCGAGTCGTGGGCGTCAACTCACACCAAGGGATTCTTCTTTTTTCTCACGGAGGCACGGAGACACGGCGGCGGCGGCATCTCCAACTGGTTACACAAAGTCATCGGTTGATCCACTCCCTAGCATAATCAATGCCATTCACTTCCTTCCATCCCGGCACCTTCCCCTCCGTGCCTCTGTGCCTTTGTGAGAGAGTTTTTTCGATTTTCGGTGGTGGGAGAGGGAAGCCGGCTTCATGCCGGCGAGCCGCCGGCGCTCCATATCGCCTCCGACGCAATTGCGTAAAGCCGACCTTGGCACACAAGAATTTCGCCGAGCAGGCTCATCCGTCAAAGCAGCAACCCTACAAATTTTCCGAGTTTTCCGTGCTTTCCGTGGACAAAAAAAAGATTCTGATTGCCGATCAATGGAAAAAATCAACTGCTTTTTTTAGGATTATGAATTTCTACGCTGTCGATACAGCTTATCAGCAATTCTATTCAGTTTTTCGGCCAGAGCTTGTTCATCCTGCAGCAAATCCCGAATCTGTTTATTTTTTGGCTGGTCGGCATGGGCCAGGCAATTGCGCAGCGCCAACAGCAATTCGTCGTCCGCATCAGTTTCTTTGTTAAGGTTGCTGCTAGCTTGTTCGCGTTCTTTCGATTTAGTTTGTTCCTCTGGCGGCAGGGCTAAAGAAATACGTGCTTCCCGCAGCAAGATCGTTGCCCGGAGCAGATCGCCGGCGCGCACAGCCGCCTTGGCGGACAGAATTTGCCATTCAGCCAGGTCAACGCCGCGGCTCCAGTTGAATTTGCGTTGCAGGATTGGTCGGTAGAGTTCGGCGCCGGGGTCGTTAAAAGGCTTGTCCAGCAACGCAACGATCTTGACGGCGCTTTTGTGCGCAGACACGGTCTGGTTTGTCCGCAACTGCATGCTGTGTTGTTTCAGGGCTTCAGCCAATTCCGGTCTTTCTGGAGCAAACAGATCGGCGAGTTGGTCATATCGACCAGTTTCCTCTGCCAAGGGCAGCCTAGTCAGCCACTCCAGCATGTCTTTAACAAAGTCGAGTCTGATCACGGGTGCGACTGGTGGATTTTCATCATTTCGCATATCTGCGGCACCATAGAAGATTTCGTTGATTGTAGCATTGCGGGTCTGGATCAGATAGAAGATTGAAAGCAATTCCAGCAATGGCAACGTGCGATATCCGTGCGTCACATCGAAACAAACGGTCGCCTTTTCAGGCACCTGTTCTGCGATGACCCGCAGGATTTCCGCCTGTTCGAGGCTATTTCGTCCTGCTGGGATCAAGACACATTTGATCTCCACGCCAAATGGATCAGTCAAGGCACGGCTGAGGCGTGCAAGCGTGTCGGCTGACACAGCATCTGCTTCGCTTTCCTGCAACAGCGTCTTCATCAGGTCCACGTCCTCGAGGCTGGTCTGTTCGAGCAGTGCGTCCCACATTGATGAGGCAGTACCCAGCACCAGTACCAGATCGGGTTTGCGTTGAATATGTTTTCGGTATTCCAGCAGTGCCTGCATGAAAAAGGAGCTGGCAAATTCAAAACCATCCTCGAAGCGGTAGTTCAGGGTGTTATAGCGCCCACCATCATTTTTGCGGGCCTTGCCAAGTGTCGTCACCAGAATTTCCATTTTTTTCTCCTGTACTAACATGTGTGTTCCGCTTGATACATATAAGGACAAACAAACAACTTTTTCCGGAAAAAACCATTTTTAACAACGAAAAAACACGAAAAGGCACGAAAAATTTGGTTGCTTCGGCGGAGCAATCCCATCCATCAAAGCAACAACCCTAAAATTTCCGCGCTTTCCGTGCTTTCCGTGGACAAAAGTTCATATCATGAGTTCTGACCATCAGTTTTCCAGAGGATTTCCCGTAGCCATTCCGGGGTGGGGGCCGTTCCCGGTTTCGGTTGTGT
>JAPXLT010000377.1:0-3922 GCA_033809415.1 Lentisphaeria bacterium | reverse complement strand
GGCTTTACTTTTTCAGTCGGAGGCGATATGGAGCGCCGGCGGCTCGCCGGCATGAAGCCGGCTTCCCTCTTCCATCACCGAAAAATCAAAAAGTTCAAAAAGATTCTCAAAAATGAGAAAGGCTTTCAAGGCCAGCAACTTGCGCATCTGGTTTTTGAAAATCTTTCCCAAAAAACAAGATTCTGGGTGATAGTAGTACGAAAATTTCATAGGGTCGTTGCTTTGATAAAAAGTCGGAAATAAAAAGCGAAACTGGTGTTATAGTTTATTTGTTTCGCTGTTGGTCGTGACAGTTTTGATGTCAGGTAACTTTTCAACAAAGGAGGAACGATGAAGAAGATTCTAGTATTGCTGGTATTGTTTGCTTGTGTGGCGGTATATGCTCAGAAGAAGGTGACGGTGCATGTGGCTTATTCGGAGGAGGTGAGCATGGATGCCAGTCTTTCGGCCGATTGCTGGCAGAAAGCCCAAAAGTATCCTCTGCATCTTTGCAAATACAATATGCGGGACTGGCCGCAGTCAAAGCGGAAAAATGTCGGCAACAAGCTGCGCAATCCGGGCTATGTGCAATTTCTCTGGAATGAAAAGAATCTCTATATCGGCGTGATGATGGAGGATGCCGATGTGGTCGCTGAAGGCCAAGAGGATCAGCTCCATCATTATCAGATGGGCGACACGATCGAAGTCTTCCTCAAACCGCGTGACCGAAACTTTTACTGGGAAATGTACGGGACTCCGCATCAGAAGAAGACGGTTTTCTTCTATCCGGGACGCGCCCGCCTTTTTGTGCCCAGCAGCGCTGACCACCCGGTGGATATCAGCGTGACCGCCGCAGTCGATGGTACCCTGAATGACTGGAGCGACCAGGACAAGGGCTGGAGCATGGTCATGGCCGTCCCGGTCGAAATGCTGGAAAGAAAAGGCTACGCATTCCGTCCCGGTCAGAATTGGACAGTGCTGGTCGCCCGGCAGAATTTCTCCGCCGACCTGCCTTTGAAGGAGTATTCCACACATACACCGCTGCCGCAGGCCGATTTCCATCTCTATGAAGAATATGGCAACCTGATCCTGCTGCCACCGGCTAAATAAGGTTTTTAACAACGAAAAGGCACGAAAAAGAGCGAAAATTTTTCATAGGGTCGTTGCTTTGATCAAGGGGAGAAAATAAAGGAGCCACTAGGTGTTATAGTTTATTTATCTCCCTGTTGATCATGACAGTTTGGTATCAGGTAACTTTCATAAGGTAAAGGAGGAACGATGAAGAAGATTCTAGTATTACTGGTATTGTTTGCTTGTGTGGCGGTATATGCTCAGAAGAAGGTGACGGTGCATGCGGTTTATTCGGAGGAGGTGAGCATGGATGCCAGTCTTTCGGCTGATTGCTGGCAGAAGGCAAAAAAGTATCCTCTGCATCTTTGCAACTACAATATGCGGGACTGGCCGCAGTCAAAGCGGAAAAATGTCGGCAACAAGCTGCGCAATCCGGGCCATGTGCGATTTCTCTGGAATGAAAAAAATCTCTATATTGGCGTGGTGATGGAGGATGCCGATGTGGTCGCTGAAAGTGACGAGGATCAGGATCATCATTATCGGCTGGGCGACGTGATCGAAGTCTTCCTCAAACCGCGTGACCGCAACTTCTATTGGGAAATGTACGGGACTCCGAAACAGAAGAAGACGGTTTTCTTCTATCCGGGGCGTGGACGCCACATTCTGCCCAGCGTCATTGAGCAGTCGCCGGATATCAACGTGACTGCGGTAGTCAATGGCACCCTGAATGACTGGAGCGACCAGGACAAAGGCTGGAGCATGATCATGGCCGTCCCGGTTGAAATGCTGGAAAGACAAGGCTACGCATTCCGTCCCGGCCAGAATTGGACGATGCTGGTCGCCCGGCAGAATTATTCCGCCGATCTGCCTATGAAAGAGCATTCCACGCATACCCCGCTGCCGCAGGTCGATTTCCATCTCTATGAAGAATATGGCGACCTGATCCTGCTGCCACCGGCTAAATAAGGTTTTTAACAACGAAAGGCACGAAAAGGCACGAAAATTTTTCTATGGGGTTGCTGCTTTGACGAATGAGCTTGCAAGCGGATTTGTAGTCTTGCCTGTTGGTTTCTCCGGCTGATCTATCGTCCGTGTCCCGTCCGTGTCCCGTCCGTGTCCCGTCCGTGTGGGTTACGGATAAATCAGGTTTACTCATAGGGGATTTCCAGTCCCTGGTAGCTTCGATAGATTGTGTTGCCGGCGTCATCCCGTCCGCAGACAAGGTCAGGTTCGAGTCGGATTTTGCCTGCTCCGCCAGGCAGGTCAAAGGCGTAGGCGGGCAGGGCCAGTCCGCTGATGTTGCCGCGCAAAGCATCGAGCAGTTCGAGTCCTTTCTTGACTCCGGTGCGGAAGTGCATAGTTCCCTGAATGGGATCGCCGTGGAACAAATAATAGGGTTTGATTTTCAGGCGCAGCAGGCCGGTGAACAGGGTGCGCAATGCGGCGACGTTGTCATTGATACCCTTTAGAAGAACGGTCTGATTTACCACTGGAATCCCTGCTTTCAGCAGGTTATCGGCGGCCAGTGCGGCTTCCTGGGTCAGTTCCTGGGCATGATTGAAATGGGCTGCCAGCCAGGCGGGCTTGCCGGAAGCCAGCAGACGGCAGAAATCCGGGGTAAGGCGTTGCGGCAAAGCGACCGGAACCCGGCTGCCGATGCGCAACATCTCGATGTTCGAGATGGCGCTGAAGGTTCGGATGATCTCCTCGAGCTTGTCTTCCGAAAGCAGCAGGGGATCGCCACCGGAAATCAGCACTTCGCGGATTTGCGGATGGCGCGCAAGGTAATCGGCGGCGGCTTTGATTTCATCGGAAGAGGGCGCCCCCATGTCTACTTCCCAGTGGCGCTTGCGCATGCAGTGGCGGCAGTGCACGGTGCAGAGATTTCCAGTGATGAAGAGTACTCGATCGGGATAGCGGTGAACCAGGCGCGGCACAGGGGAGCAGCGTTCTTCGTCGAGGGCATCGGGGGCACCGATATCATCTTTGCATAATTCTGCCGGATCAGGCAGGCACTGGCGCAAAATCGGGTCATCGATGCTGGTTTTCCGGGCCAAGGACAAATAATACGGCGTGACCTGCAGCGGATATCTCGCATGCACTTCACGGATCACGGCCAGGGTCTCTTCCGGAAGTGGGATGATTTCCGCCAGTTGCTCCGGGGTGCATATCTGATTTTTCAGCTGCCAGCGCCAATCCTGCCACTGGTCACCGGCGTCTTTCCAGTATGTCTTCAACATGATTTGCGAAACTTTTTTTAACAACGAAAGCCACGAAAAGGCACGAAAATTTTTATGGGAAAACAGCTGGGGGCGGTTTTGCCTGGTCTGCGAACAGCAGGCGCTCGTGCAACTGTATCTTCCCGGCGAGAAGATGCCTGAAGAGGAAACGTGCAATCCGAATGCGCTGCTTCTGGATGCTGCCAGGCAGGTTGATGAATACTTGCGTGGGGAGCGCAGGGATTTTTCCGTGCCGCTTGCTCCCCGAGGGACAAATTTCCAGCAGCAGGTATGGCAGGAGCTTTTGCGCATACCCTATGGCGAAACGCGCAGTTATCAGTATTGCGCAGAAAAGCTGGGCAAACCGGGTGCCTGCCGGGCAGTCGGCATGGCCTGCAACCGCAACCCGTTGCCGCTTTTGATTCCCTGTCACCGCGTGCTGGCAAAAAACGGCGCATTGCAGGGCTTCCGCGCCGGACTCGAGATGAAAATAAAACTCCTGCGCCTCGAACAGAGTTTTTAACCACGAACCACACGAAAAGGCTTGGCGCGGACTGATCGCCCGCAACCCACACGGACTTTACACGGACGGGACACGGACTTTACACGGACGACAGATCGGACGGATCGCCATGTGCCAAGGTCGGCTTTAC
>JAPXLT010000376.1:0-3931 GCA_033809415.1 Lentisphaeria bacterium | reverse complement strand
TGGCGGACATCGTGGCCAGTTATCAGCGGGCAGTGATGGAGGTGCTGGTCAGCAAGACGATGCTGGCTGCGAGGGAATACCGCGCCGGCCTGGTTTGCCTCTGCGGCGGAGTGGCCTGCAACAGCCTTTTGCGCCGACGTATGCAGGAAGAAGCGGAGCGGAGCGGCATCGGACTTTTGCTGGCTTCTCCGGATTGCTGTACGGATAATGCAGTGATGGTGGCCGGCCTGGCCTGGCACTATCTGCGGCATGGGCTTGCCGACAATCTGGACATGCCAGTCAGTGCCAGGTTGCCGGATCAGCTTGGGCGCTTCCCTTTCGCACCGGCGTATCAGGCTTGAGGCAGAAGTCTATTGTCCAAAGGAGTAATTCAAGATGCAAAAACATGATTTTGACTTTGGCAATCCGGAGTTAAGCAATACGGAGCGTTATTCCGCCTTGCGTGCCTTGACTCTTGGCATGTGCGCATTTTCACAAAAATGCCTTGACACGGTGATCAGCTATCAGAATCTTTTGACGGATGAACTCGAACAGAGGGGAGGACTTGCATCCTATTCGGAGAAAAGTCGTGAGCTGGCTCAGCAAATGCTGCAGACGGTGCAGGAATTGGGCAGGCTTTTCCCGCCAGACACCCAGTTTTCCGAGCAACTGAACCTGGCACCCTTTTGCGAGGGAATGGCTGACCAGTTCAGCAAGAGTAGCGAGACCGGTGCTTCGGTGCACTCCAATTTGTCGGGTGCCTGTCACATTCGCGGAAATGCCTTTCAGCTGCAACAGCTCTTCTATGAAATCTGGGAGAAACTGCAGCAACTTTCCAGCGGCGACGACTGGATCATTACGGTTAGCATCGAGGAACTTGGGAGAATCGAGCGTGGACGGCTTGGATTGCAGGATGAGGAAGGTGCCTGCGTCATTCTCAGTTTGCTGCAAAAGGGGCAGGAGCCCGGACTGCTGCCTGGTTTTGTGCCGCTCCTCGAAGGAATAGTGGAAAAATCGCAAGCGCCTTATACCGTGCAGCAGATACTGCGCTGGTCGGGCGTGCTTCTGGCGCATGGCGGCAATTTGCTTTATCACCCGGAAGCACCTCAGCTGGGTATGATTTTTCTTTTCCCGGTGCCAAGGACGGCTCAGGAAAAAGCAGAGAATCTGTTCCAGTATGATGCGGCCAACAATGACAAGACAATTTTACTGGTGGACGATGAGGATATGATCTGGGATGTGATCAGCGCCATGCTGCAAGACCTCGGATATCGTGTGATTCTTGCCGAAAACGGGCGCGAGGCGGTGGAAATTTATCAGAACAATCCTGGCGCTATCGACCTGGTTCTTCTGGATATGATCATGCCGCAAATGAGCGGGACAGAGGCGTTTTTCCTGCTGAAAAAGATGGATCCGGAGGTGACGGTGCTGTTGTCCAGCGGCTATGTTTCCGAGGACGAAGTGCAGGAAGTACTTCATGCCGGCGCTGCGGGATTCCTGCGCAAACCATACCACATGGCCGACCTGGCACGCAAAGTCAAGGAAATCTTCGCAGGGAAAAAACAGGGCTGAATATAGTTTTTAACCACGAAAAGCACGAAAAGAAATGGGAAATAGTGCAGAAAATAGTATGCGTCTGGCGAAATATCTTGCGGCGGCGGGGATTGCCTCGCGTCGCCGTTGCGAGGAATTGATCCGCGAAGGTCGGGTTCTGGTCAACGGCAACGTTGTACTGACCCCGGCGGTGAATATTGATGCCTCGACAGATGAAGTCACCTGCGAGGGGCGTGTGGTGCAGCTTGAAAAAAAAGCCTATTTGCTGCTGCACAAGCCGGCGGGTTATACCTGTTCGGCTAGCGATCCGTATGCCAAAAAGCTGGTGTTCGAGTTGATCCCGAAGCGATTCGGGCGCTTGTTCACCGTCGGTCGTCTGGACCGGGACAGCGAAGGACTGCTGATCTTGACGAATGATGGCGATCTTGCCCAGGAATTGACACATCCATCATATCAGGTGCCAAAGCGCTACCTGGTTTCCTGCGAAGGCAATTTTACAACGGCGATACGCCGGCAAATGCTCGAGGGAGTCTATGATGACGGGGAGTTTCTGCAGCCGTTGAGTGTCGAACAGCGCGGACACTATCGCGGACATGCTGAACTCGAAGTGACGTTGACCGAAGGCAAGAAGCGGGAAGTGCGCCGGCTGTGCAAAGCAGTCGGGCTGACGGTAAGCAACCTGCGCCGAATCGCCTTTGGCAGTGTCGAGCTGGGGACTCTGGCGCTAGGCGCCTGGCGGACACTCAGTGATGAGGAAGTGGACAGCTTGCGTAAAACGGTGGCGGAGTGCCGTGCAGGCACCCGGAAACGTCAGTCGCCGCGCTGGGAACGCCAGTCGGAAATCACTGCCCCGGAGAAGGGCGGCGATGCCCGCAGGACGATAAGACGCCGAAGCTATGAATAAACATACATCGGAAGTATTGGAGTATCCGCAACTGCTCGAACTGATTGCCGGATATGTGCAGAGTGCCGCCGGACGCCAGGTTGTCTTATCGAGCCGTCCGGGGACGGTTTTATCAGAGATACAGTCACGCCATGGATTGTACCGGGACATGCTGGCCCTACGCGAGAGTGTTAGGAGCATGCCGGGTTTGCACGTCGAGGACCTCAGCGAAATTCTGCAGAGAGTTGCTCCGGGTGATGCGGCGCTGCCTGGCGAAGAGCTGGTCGCCTGCCGTTCACAGCTCGAAACAGTGTCTGAAGTCCGGGATTTTTTGCAGCATCGCGACAGCCAGGAGTATACCTGCCTGTTGCAGCTGGGCAGCGGGCTGAACGCATGCGATGACTTGCGCAGGCGCATGCAGCGCAGCCTCGAACGCGATGGCACAGTGCTGGATTCAGCCAGCGAGGAGTTGCGTCGTCTACGCAGCGAAATCGCCACACTCGAGCGGCGCTTGCAGAGGTCACTGGAAGATTTGCTGAAAAACAGCGATTTGTCCGAAGTGATCCAGGAGCGTTTTGTCACCATCCGCAATGGGCGCTATGTCATTCCGGTGCGTCGCGATGCGCGAAGCCAGCTGCCCGGGCTGATTCATGATCATTCCAACAGCGGACAGACGGTCTTTCTGGAACCCAGCATTACACTGCCCATGGGCAATGAATTGGCCAGCCTGCGCCTCGAGGAACGCGACGAAGTTCGACGGATTCTGGCGTTGCTCAGCGAAGGGGTGCGTAATGCCCTGCCGGATTTTCAACGCAATCAGCATATTCTTGCCGAGCTGGATGCGGCGTCTGCAGTTGCACGCTGGGCATCGGAATTTTCCTGTCAGTTGCCGACATTCGGTGCCCGGCTGAAATTATCCCAAGCACGTCATCCGCTGCTTCTGGCGCTGTTTCGGGAGGAAGGCGCGGGACGCCAAGTGGTTCCTCTGAACCTCGAGTTGCCGCGCAACACCAGGACTTTAGTGATTACCGGCTCGAATACCGGAGGCAAGACGGTTGCCTTGAAAACGACGGGATTGCTGGTGTTGGCGGCTCAAAGCGGGTTTCCGGTGCCGGCAGGAGCTGATAGTGTTTTTACCATATTCGAGCAGGTTTTTGCAGATATTGGCGATGAGCAGTCTCTGCAGGCCAATTTGAGTACCTTCAGTGCACATATCCGCAATATCGCAGAGATATTGCGACGTAGCCGGAAGGGACGCACTCTGGTGCTGCTTGATGAACTGGGTTCCGGAACGGACCCCCTCGAGGGTGGTGCCATCGCCTGCGGCATACTCGATGAATTAAGCAAGGGGACGTGCCTGACGCTGGCGACAACCCATCTGGGCATGGTGAAAAACTATGTTCACAGCCATCCGGATATGATGAACGCGGCAGTGCGTTTCAATGTCGATACCTTGCAACCGGAGTATGCCCTGGATATCGGACGCCCTGGCGCCAGTCATGCCATGCATATTGC
>JAPXLT010000375.1:0-3943 GCA_033809415.1 Lentisphaeria bacterium | reverse complement strand
CGCAAGAATTTGCTGAGCAGGCTCATCCGTCGAAGCAGCAAACCCTAGAAAAAATTTTCGTGCTTTTTCGTGTATTTCGTGGTTAAAAAATCCTTTTTCGGATGGGGTCGAATTACAAATCCAGTTTACAGTCAGAGGAAATATCCAGGGAAGCCATCGGTCCTTTTACATAGCCATATTTCCAATTTTTGTCCGGGGGAGTCGGGAAATGGAGTCGGACGTTATCGAGGCGGACATCGGCATGTGCGAAGAAGAGGATGCAATCCAAGGAGGGGGAATGCGTGCCATATTCCGTGCAATCAACATCATGGTTGTCGATGCCCGGCGTCCGGCCTGTCACTGCAAAATCGACATTGCGCAATGTGATGTTTTCCACCTTGGCGAATCCATTGCCGACGACTCCCGAGGTGTGTTTCAGCTCAAAAAGACAATCTGCAAGCGTAATGTTCCTGATCGAAGCAGAAGCCTTGAAACCGGAGTTCAGCATGAATGGAACGGTTACATTTCTAGCTGTGATATTCTGGAAAAGGATGTTGGAAATTGTCGTCCCTTCTCCTTTGTAAGTGTTTGAATACTTTGATTGGATGTGTATTCCTCCCACCGAATCGTGGAAGACGAGGTTGCTCAGTACGCAGTTTCGCACTTCGCCGTCACCGACTCCAACCCGTATTGCATTGGCGCCACCCGAGCACAGGACGCAATTGCTTACGGTGACATTTTCAGTGATCCTGTCTTTGTTTTTCAGCGAGCGTGGGTCTCCGCGCAGGGTCAGGGCGTCATCACCTGTCTCGATAATGCAATCGGACACCGTGACGTTGCGGCTCAGATCGATGTCAATCCCGTCGCTGTTCAGGAATGTTGGGGGATTAAAGATTTTGATGCTGTGAATGATCACATTTTCGCAGCCATAGATGAACAGCGTCCAATATGGGGAATCCTTGAAAGTTACATCCTTGATCAGAAGATTGGTGCATTCTGCGAACATGACCATTTGTCCGGGACGCTGCTTCTCTTCATTCTTTACAATGGTAAATCCTTTCGGCCAATAGCAATATGTATCGAGCCAGGTGAATTCCAGCTTGTCTTCCAGGAAGAAGCTATGGCCATTTCCCTCGATGCTTCCAAGTCCGGTGATCGAGGTGCCGTCAGTCTCGAGAGCGACAATAAAGTGCCCCCCATTCATTTTTTCCGGAATGGATATTCGGTTTTGGGGGAAATCCTCGAGACAGCAATAGTCTTCGAAATCCGGACTGGCGCGCAAAATGGACTTGGTGCTGGACAGGTGCAGCTCGACTCCGGAACGCAGATAGATGGTTCCGCTTAAAAATACGCCGGGTGGTACCGTGACGCGACCGCCACCGGAATTTGCACAGGTATCGATGGCAGTCTGTATTGCTTTTGTATTTTTGGTGATGCCGTCACCTACGGCGCCAAAGAAAAGAATATTGCAGTCGGACATAATGCCTCACGTTTGTTGATCGTTGCTGAATTTTGTTACCAGTGCCAATGTTTGGCTTGATTTGCGCCGTTGAACCACAACTTATTATTGGCGTATGTTCCCCAGATTTTATAATTTAGAAATTCAACGTGTCCGTCCCAGAACAAGTAGTTGGCGCCGGTCATGTGATTGCCATTGAGGTCTGTGCCTTCGGGGAGATTTCCGGTATTGGTCACACCGTATGATTCGTAACCCAAATCCGCCCGGCGGTCCGCTCCCGGGCAATCATGGATCGTCATAATCCTGGATGGTGGTTTTTTCCCGGTGTTCAGATCAAGAGTTCCGTTCAAAGGACCATAGGAGGCATAGAGAGAGTTGTTACGATCCGGTACCCAGGTCGTGCCGTTCTTAAAAGCACACAACGCATTTTTGTTGTATAAATAATGCAATCGGGGAACTGAAAATGCCTTCGTTTTGGGGAGATTGGCACCGGGACACTTTAAGAGTTCCGGACGATCCACCTTCCATTTTCCCTGAGAAGTCCGCGAACAGAACAGTCTATGAAACCAGTTGATGTCATGAAACCACGAGCTAAGCGTATGGCTCGGATCCATGTCTTGCTCGTACCCTATGGGCATGCGCCCGTAGTCACCCTCGTAGATGCACAATTCCACGCCGATCTGCTTGAGATTCGACGTACAGGAAATGCGCCGCGCCGCCGCGCTGGCTTTGCTCAACGCCGGCAAAAGCATCGAGGCCAGAATGGCGATGATGGCGATCACCACCAGCAACTCAATAAGGGTGAAGAAGATACGACTCCATCCGTTTTGTTTCTCAAAATTCCATTTCATGATGTCTCCTTTTCCCGAGCAGGGTTTTGACAAAAATCAATTCTCGCACATGTTTCTCCATTATCAAGAGAAACATTGTTGCTTTGTTTGAAAGATAAAATATTCGCCCAGTGTCAGGATCAAGTTAAGGAAAAACAAGGTTGTCATGTTTTTTGTTTTGGCACTACAAGCGGCGTGTCCAGTCCTGTTTGCAAATTTGTAATTTGTAATAAAATTAGAGGCAAAGCCACAATCGTAATCCTAAAAAACAGTTGACTTTTTCCATTGATCGGCAATCAGAATCTATTTTTTGTCCACGGAAAGCGCGGAAAGCGCGGAAAGCGCGGAAAATTTGTAGAATATAAAATTTTCGTGTCTTTTTGTGTCTTTTCGTTGTTAAAAATTAGGTTGTGGGCACCAGCCCACGCAATCGAGGCAACGCATGAAAATCCATACTTTAGGCACTGGCCATGGGGATGCATCCCCCTATCACTTGTCTTCAGCAACCTTACTCGAGGTAGACAACCGCTTTTATCTAATCGATTGTGCGGATGGCACCGAAGGGATGCTGATCCAGCGCGGAGTTGATGCCGCACAGCTGACCGCAGTCTTTGTCACACACCTGCACTTGGATCATACCGCCGGCCTGCCTGCTATCATGAAAAGGAGGATCAAATACCGCAAGCATTTTCCTGACACCAGAACGACTTACGTACTGCCAGACCGCAACGCGTTTGCAATACTCGAACAATGGATTGCCATCAACGGATATCCCGACACGGGCCATCTCGTCTTTCAGGATGCATCGGACGGGTATTCTGATGAAGTTCTGGAAATGATCGCCTATCCGAACCGCCATCTTGCATCGGTGAAAGGCAATAGTTTCTCATTTCTTTTCAAAGCCGCCCGCAAAAAGCTGTTTTTTACGGGAGACCTGAGTCCGGATTTCAGCGATTTTTCCTTTGACATTGCCGATGGATGCGACTTGGTGATATGCGAACTGACGCATTTCCCTTTGGAAACTGCCTTGCCAATCTTGTCAAAACTCCGAATAGGACGTTTGCTTTTCAATCATCTTGGTAAAGTCGCCCAGTCCGAACAGGGACGCAAACGCATCCTCAGTCAACTGGAAGAATTACCGTATCCAGCAGAAATAGCATCGGATGGCTCTGTATGGGAAATATGAATGCTAATACCAATCAAAAATCAAACAGACCTCGCCCGCGTCCCAAAAGGATTTTTTAACCACGAAAAGACACAAAAAGGCTTGGCGTGGGCTGACGCCCACAACCTATTTTTTTGTCCACGGAAAGCACGGAAAACTCGGAAAATTTGTAGGGTTGCTGCTTTGACGGATGAAATGGCACGCGGTTTAAAAAGTGGCGCAACCGTCCCGGTTGTGATGGACAGAACTGTCGTGAGGTGTGCAGTGCATCGAGTTCCTGTCTTCTGTCCATTTCGTCCATAGTGTCCCCCCCCCGCACCCCGCACCCCGCACCCCGCACCCTGCACCCCGCACCCTCCTTTCGCCCCGCGCGCGCGTACCATATCGAGGGTGGGTTGCCCCCTGGGTGGGTGGGGCTGGATGATTTCTGAACCACGGCGAAAACATAGTGCCGGAAAAACGGAATTTCAAGAAAAATCATAAGAAATCATACGGAAGCATAGAAAATGT
>JAPXLT010000374.1:0-3945 GCA_033809415.1 Lentisphaeria bacterium | reverse complement strand
GCATGAAGCCGGCTTCCCTCTTCCATCACCGAAAACTCAAAAAGTTCAAAAATTTTCTCAAAAATGAGAAAGGCTTTCAAGGCCAGCAACTTGCGCATCTGTTTTTTGAAAATCTTTCACAAAAAACAAGATTCTGGGTGATAGTAGTACGAAATTTTATAGGATTGTTGCTTTGACGGATGGAAAGGCATACGGTTTAAAAAGTAGCGCAACCGTCCCGGTTGTGATTGATGTTTGCCCTTCTGCACCCGAACGCTTCCATAGAAACTGCCCCGAAAAAGCGGAAATGTAAACTTAATTTTGAACGACTCCTAAGGACTCTCTCTCCAGGAGGTATTGAATATGAACAAAAGCAAGACACTCATCTGCTTGAGCGTGTTTTTGCTGCTGGCTAATTGCAGTTTTGCGAAGCCCAAAAAACGTTCGCGTCCAATACAGCAGAAAAAGTTCCGGCTGGAAAAAGCGAAGGCAAATCTGCCGGGCGCGAATCTTGCTCCAGTTGATCCGCAACCCGAGGAGGGTGTCCTGCCAACAGAACCGAGTGCTCCTCCAGAGGATAGCAAGCCACGGAAGCCCAAGAAAAAAGATAATATCGGCAAACCAAAGCCCGCCCCTAAAACCGATACGCAGAAACCTGGAAAATCAAACGAAAATATTGCCCCCACCCAGCAAAATCATAAATACCCGCAAATAAGACCAAAACCGAAGCAAATAAAGCCACCGGTCGAAGAACCGAAGCCACCGCAAATAAAGCCGAAGCCATCGGTCGAAAAGCCAAAACCAAAGCCGGAGGTCGAAAAGCCGAAGCCGGAGAAGCCGAGACCGCCCCGCCCGAGCCACCCAAATCGTTTTCCGCGCCATTTACGTGATTCCCGCAGCTATCATCCTCCGCCATGGAATCATCATTACCATCGCCGCCCCCCCCGTCGCTATCGTGGCAGTTCGTATTTTTACCCGCACTTTCCCCGCTATTATTATGATAGCTGGATCATTCTGGAGCAAAATACCATCTATGCAACCCAGCAGCTTCCGGAACAGATGCGAATCCGGATCGCCTGCGGAAATTATGTGGAATTCGAACTCGAGGACAATCCGGACACGGCCTATCAATGGATGGCCAGCTATGACGCCTGGTACAGCCGCATCGATATTATTCAACCGCCAAAGGACAGCAAAAGGCTGCCGCAATTCCTGTCCTCCAAAGTAGGCAAAGCGACAATCCAGATCGAAGCGCTCAACCCAGGTACGACCATGGTCGAATTATTCTATACCCGACCCTGGGAATTCGAACGAGGAGACAACCCCGCTAAACGACTCCAGCTATACCTCGAAATCACACCGGAATAAACGATTTTTTAAAACAAAAAAAGCACGGACAGGCACGTGATTTTTCGTGGCTGTTCGTGCTTTTCGTGGTTAAACGGTTTTATTTATCCGCCACGAGTGCCTGGCAGAGGGTGATGGCCACTACGCCGACGATATCTTCGGCAGTACAGCCGCGTGACAGATCATTGACCGGCTTGGCCAGTCCCTGCAGGATCGGGCCATAGGCATCCGCGCCAGCCAGGCGTTCCGTGATCTTGTAGCAGATATTTCCGCAGTTCAAGTCAGGGAAGATCAGAATATTCGCGCCGCCTTTGAGGGGACTCGATGGTGCTTTCGAAGCAGCCACCGACGGCACCAGCGCAGCGTCGCCCTGCAGTTCACCATCAACCAGAGCATCAATGCCCAACTCCGCAACCTTAGCCTGAGTCAACTCGGTCGCTTGCTGCATCTTATCGACCAGTTCACCTTTCGCGCTGCCCTTCGTCGAATAGCTCAAGAAAGCGAGGCGTGGCTGGGTTCCGATCAGGGCATTGTGGGTTTTGATCGTGCTGATGGCAATATCAACTAGCTCCTCCGCTGTTGGATTGGGATTCACACCCGAGTCCGCATACAGCAATGTCTCCTCGCCTGTCTCTGTCGGGCGCTGCAAGTCCATCACAAAGCAGCTGCTGCCAATTTTGATGCCTTTGGCTGTGCCAATGCAATGGAAAGCACTGCGAAGCATATCCGGCGTCGAGGCTATCGAACCCGCCACCAGGCCGCCCACCATGCCCTGGTTCAACATCAGGTTTCCGTAATACAGGCGGTTCCGGGTCATCTCAAGCGCCTGCTCTTCGGTAAGTCCCTTGTGCTTGCGCCGCTCGAACAACACATTGGCCAGGCGGTCAAATTCACTGGACTTTAGATAATTGATGACTTCGACATCGAGACCGGCAAAGGAAATTCCCTTTTGCGACACAGCCGCCTCCTCCGGCGTAGCCAATACCTTGACTTTGGCGATTTTCGCTTCCGCAACCAGTTTGGCCGCTTTCATCACCCGGGGGTCCTGCCCCTCCGGCAATACAATTGTCAATCCCGCTGCTTTTGCTTTCGGGAAAAGTTTATCCATTAATCCTGCCATTGTGCGCTTTCCTTCTCTTGATTTCCGATATTAATGATACGACAGCCACTCCCGCACAGGAGTTGCCACTTTCTCGAACCCTTATTTCACCAAACTGATCGCTTCCCGCGCAATCATCAGCTCCTCATTGGTCGGTATAATTGCAACCTGCAATCTGCTGCCAGGCTTGCTCAAGACAACCTGCTTCCCGCGTGTTTTGTTAGCCTCGTCATCCAGTTCACACCCGTATATCGACATCTGCCGGACAACCGATTCACGCACAGACGGACTGTTTTCACCAATGCCGCCAGTGAAGAAAACGGCGTCCGCGCCATTCAGCAGCAGATAATATCCGCCGATATAATTCAACAGGCGATGAATGAACAGGTCGTAGGCTTCCTGTGCATCGGTATTGCCACTGTTTCTGGCCGCCTCGATATCACGCATGTCACTGCTGACACCTGAAACTCCCTGCATACCGCTCTTTTTGTTCAGGATGACATCGACCTCATCCGCTGTATAGCCATTTTTGGTCAGATAGAGAACCACTCCCGGATCAATCGCGCCGCAACGCGTGCCCATCACCAGCCCCATCAGCGGGGTCATCCCCATGCTTGTGTCAACAACTTTGCCGCCCTTGATCGCCGTGATGCTGCCGCCATTGCCCAAGTGACAGGTGACCACTTTGGCAGTGGCAGGATTCAAGCCGAGAAATTCGCAGCCGGCATAGTAGACATACTTGTGGCTGGTGCCATGAAAGCCATATTTGCGGATGCCCAGTTTTTTGTACAGTTCACGGGGAAGGGCATACAGATAGCTTTCGGGAGTCATTGTCTGATGGAATGCGGTATCAAAGACGGCCACATTGGGAACCCCCGGGAAAAAATCTTCACAGGCCTCGATGCCATCAAGATTCGGGGGATTGTGCAGAGGTGCCAATGCCGCACATTTGCGAATGCCATCCTTGACAGAGGAATCAATCACTACCGCCTCAGAAAATGCTTCGCCGCCATGCACCACCCGATGCCCGATTGCATCAATTTCCGTAAGGCTCTTCAGCACTCCTTGTTCTGCGTCAATCAGCTTGTGGCAGATGGCCTGCATCGCGCCATTGTGATTGACAATCGTCAACTTTTCATCATGCGGTTCTTCGCCTGCACGCTGATACACCAGCCTGGGGGATTTCAAACCGATGCGCTCGACCAGACCCTTACACAGAACCGACTGATCGTTCATCTCAAATAAAGTGAATTTTACCGAAGAACTGCCAGCATTGACGACAAGGACTTTCACAAATAACCTCCAATAAAACGATATCTGCCCAAACACAAGCCCGCCTCAAAAGACGAGTCGAAGGTAATCCAATAAATATAATTGTATTATAACCTTATGCCAGTAAAAAACGCAGAAAAGTCATTGCATGCGTAGTGCAGGGGTAATGGGTCAGTCCCCCCCCTTGATACATTTTTAGCATTGCTTAACCTTTTCCTTGCATCATTTTTATTGCTTTCCGGCATGCC
>JAPXLT010000373.1:0-4004 GCA_033809415.1 Lentisphaeria bacterium | reverse complement strand
CCCCCGCACTCCACGACAGTCAGAATAATCACAACCGGGACGGTTGCGCTACTTTTTAAATCTGCGCCCCCTGCACCCGTTCCCAACGCACTACGCACCACGCACTACGCACCCCATTCCCCTGAACCCTGTACTACAGAAGACTGACCCATTACAAAAATACCAATTTTGCCATGTAAATCTTTTCTCATCGCACTTGCAAACCGGGACAATTTCCTTACATTAATCGCAATGCCATTTTGCTGGTGTAGCATAATGGTAATGCACCGGTTTTCCATCATCCGGCAATGTTTTATGTGTGGATCTCACCTGAAAAGCATCGCTTCCGGTTTAGGGAAGAATATTCAACCTATCAAACTTATCGGTTTTTGCTAAGCAATTAAGCCGAACCACATAGAAAAAAGCCGCCTTGTTCGTGCTTCGCTTGTCATGAAACATTCAAACACTCGAATATTGTCCCTGGTTTTACGCTTTACGCTTTACATTGTGCTGCTATTGCTCATGTTTCTCTTTCTGACCTATGCGTTTTTACCTAGGTGGGATTGGGCTTTCTCGGAAAACGGACCTATCGAGTGGATACAATTCACACTCTTGACAAGCAGTGCGCTGATCATGTTAATCGCCGCGTTGGTTTTTACCGAGCTACGTCGGCTTTTCTGCCTGTTACTGGCTTGCACTCTGCTAGGTATGTCCAGAGAGCTAGACAAGATATTGGATGCCGCTCTACCGATGTTTGGCTGGCAAATTATTTTCTTCCTAGTCATACCACTGGTCGCGTTTCAGTTTATCAACAATCGACAAGCCTTATTTGCGCAACTGCGTGCGTTCACCTTCTCGCCGGCAATGGCTGTTTTCTGGGCGGCTTTTATGGTCATACTACCGCTGGCGCAATGCCTAGGCGATGCCGATTTTCTGAGGGCAGCTGCAGGCGATCAATACATACGTGTATATAAAACCTTGTACGAGGAAAGTCTGGAACTCTACGGCTATCTGCTTTTGTTTTGCGGTTCTGTCGAAAGCATAGTCTTTGCACTCAATTACCATAGAAACGTTAAAGCACAAACAGAAAACTGACACCCCTGCACCCTGCATCCTGCACCCTGCCCCCTGCACCCTGCCCCCTGCCCCCTGCACCCTGCCCTGCTCGTGAGGTGAAAATGATTCTCAAGCACGATCTTCATATCCACACCCACAATTCCTGTGACAGCGCCTGTGCACAGATTGCGGATATTGTCCGGGAGGAACAAGCTCTTGGTGTGACGACGTTCGGCATCTCTGACCATCTGCACACCCGCTTCAATCTGCCGGATATTGTGGCGGCACGAAAGGAATTTCTGGAATTCGGCCCGTTACACGGATTTCATTTTGGCATCGAAGTAAGCTGCGCAACCCAATGGGAGTGCGACAAGATCGCCCGCCGGGATTACGCATCCTGCTTCACATACGATCTGAAAGGACATCCATTCCAGACCATGACGCCGATCGACGGGATCATGTACGGCGGACCAGCAGGCGGGCCGCTTTGCGTCGATCTTACGGAAGAGGAAATCGCCCAACTCGGAATTGAATATGTAATCGGTGGCGTCCATAAACCGAACTATACGGAACAGGAACCCGTTCCGATGATCGACGATTATTTCAATCAATCCTGTTTCCTGATTCGGCATCCATTGGTAGACATCCTGGCGCATCCGTGGAATGGCTTGGTGTTCTGGAGCGGCTATTTCATCGTGACGCGTGCCCCCAAGGACTTGGACAACAGCGTCTTTTCCCGGATTCCACAGGAATACTGGGACGAAATGGGACACCTGCTTGTGGAATACGGAAAACGCGCGGAGATCAATGCATGCCTGCTGTCCCCAAACAAGAGCGAACTTGTGGAACCATGCCTGGAGCAGTTCGCACGATGGCGCGAAAAAGGCGTCCGATTCACTTACGGAAGCGATCTTCATGCAGCCCATCTCTCGACAGAGAAATTCGAGAAGATGAATTCGCTTCTCGAAGAGTACGGCTTCACGGAAAAAGATTTCGCTCCCCCGAACTTCCGGATTTTCACCATTTCTTGAAAAATAACCCCACCCAAGAATTTCGGGTGCATTTCATCCGCTTGAACAACGAAATGCACGAAATGCCACGAAAAAATTGGGAATGGTTTGTCTGCGAGAATGAATCATGCTTGCCATGAAATTTTTCGTGTCCGTTAGTGTCTTTCGTGGTTAAAAAATCTTAGTACTGCCCCCTGTCCCCTGCCCCCTGCCCCCTGCCCCCTGCACCCTTTTTTGGGAGAAGAATGCATGTCAAATACCGAGTTGATTAACCTGCTTTGCGAGATGATCCGCATCGACAGCAGGAATACCATCCCCCTCGAACAGGAAGGAAAGCGCGTTGCCACGGAACAGGCCATGGGCGAATTCGTTGGCAAGGTCATGCAACAATATGGTTTCAAGAAAGTTGAATTTCATCCGATTGCTCCGCAAAGACCGAATGTCCTAGGCATCTATGAACAGAATCCAGACTTCCCGACACTGGCCTTCGAAGCCCATCTCGATACAGTCGGCACTGATGGAATGACCATCCCACCTTTCGAACCGGACATCCGGGATGGCCGCATCTATGGACGCGGCAGCTGTGATACCAAAGGGAGCATGGCCGCCATGCTGACCGCTTGCCGACAGATCATCGAAGAAAAATTACCAATTAACCTCCTGTTTTTAGCCACCAGTGCTGAAGAAACCGGTTGTCAGGGCGCACCGTTCTGGGATTTGCAACGATGGCAGGTTGACGGCATCATCATCGGCGAACCGACCCTCAACCAACCGATCATTGCCCATAAATCACACCTTACCTTTGAGCTGCACTGCCGCGGAAAAGCAGCCCATGGTTCCCGCCCGGAAGCCGGCGACAATGCTATTTTCAAGATGGGAAAACTGCTTGCTTATCTACAAGATACCGTCATTCCGGAGTTATCCTGCGTAGACAAGCAGGGATTTGCCAGCGGGAATACACTTTCCGTGGGACTGATCAGCGGCGGCAGCAAAGCCAATATCATTGCTGACCATTGTTTCATAACCTGTGATGTGCGCCTGCTTCCAGGCAGCGGGGATGCAAAGGCTTTTCTGGATCGGCTTTGCAAGCAGGCCAGTGCTGCCTTGGGGTTCCCGGTCGAATTGGGCTACACGCACATTTCCCCTGCAATGGAATCCGCTGAAGGGCATCCCCTGCTCGAGCGAATCCAGGAAGCCATGCAAAATTTGCAATTAACGTGCTCCCCGGGGAAAGTCGCCTATTGCACCGATGGCGGCATCCTGTCAAACAAAGGATATCCCTGCATCATCCTTGGCCCCGGGGATATTCTGAATGCACACGGCGCCGTTGAATTCGTGGAAATTGATCAACTCGAACAGGCCGCGCAGATTTATTTCGAAATTGGCAAAGCGTCAGTGAAGCTGTGATAGGGGATTTTTCAGAAATGAAATCTACAAGTCATTGACACGCAACTCTTTTAAGGTACCGCTAATTCCTGTCTTTTTTCTCCGACTGATCCGACCGATCCGACCGATCCGACCGATCCGACCGATCTACTTGATCCGTCCGATCCGTCCGATCCGACTGATCAGTCGGAGAAAACAACAGACCAAACCGCAAATCCGCGTACCATTCCATCCGTCAAAGCAGGCAACCCTATAGAAATTTTTCGTACTACTATCACTCGATTTCTTCTTTTTTGTAAAAGATTTTCAAAAAAACGATGCGCAAGTTACTGGCTTTGAGGGGCTTTCTCATTTTTGAGAATTTTTTTGAACTTTTTGACTTTTCAGTGATGAGAGAGGGAAACCGGCTTCATGCCGGCGAGCCGCCGGCGCTCGTGCGCCAGTGGGCGCAAACATATCGAGGGATGAAAGTTTCCTCCAAATCGACCTTTCAGGTTTGTACCCGACCGTAACTGCGTCGCCGCGAGGCGGGGTGGGGAGCAACGGAAGGGGAAAGGACAGTCCGTAGGAAAC
>JAPXLT010000372.1:0-4052 GCA_033809415.1 Lentisphaeria bacterium | reverse complement strand
AAGTTAGCGTCTATGGGGTGCAGGGGGCAGGGGGCAGGGTGCAGGGTGCAGGGTGCAGGGGGCAGGGTGCAGGGTACAGGGGGCGTCTCCTGTCCACACTGTCCACTTTTCTGCGCTTTCCGTGTCTTCCGTGGACAAAAAAAAGACAAATGCAGCAAATTCAAACAGACAGCATTATCATAAAATTGCGGCAGGGTTTCCTGGAGAAATTTGGGATTTCTCCGGAAGTTTTGTCCTGTGCTCCGGGTCGTCTCGAGATTCTGGGCAATCATACGGATTACAACGAGGGGACTGTTCTCAGTGTTGCGGTTGACCGTGCGATGCATATTGCTGCGGCTCCGGCTTCCGGTTCCTCGGGGCAGTGCCGCGTCATTGATCTGGTCAATGACAGTTCCCGGAGTTTCGATCTTCACGCGCTCGAGCATCCCTGCAAGGGAGACTGGGCCAACTACATTAAAGGCCTGATTGTCGAGTTGCACAGACGCGGCATCCAGGTGCCGGCATTCGATGCGGCTCTCTATGGAACGGTGCCCCTTTCCGCCGGCATGAGCAGTTCTGCCGCGCTCGAAATGGCCATGTTGCTGGTGTTGCTGAAACTCGCCGACAAAGAATTGCCCTGGCTCGAGTGCGCAAAGATCGGTCAGGCCTGCGAAAATCACTATGTCGGCGCCAAAACCGGACTACTTGATCAGGTTAGTTCCCTCAAGGGGAAAAAAGGCAACCTGATCTATTCGGATTTCCGCAATTACACGGTCGATAATGTACCCATTCCGGAAGGAACTGCCTTTGTTGTCGCTGATTCCAAGGTCAAGCACAATTTGACCAATGAATACAATGAACGCAGAGAAGCCTGTGAAGAAGCCGTGCGTATTCTCGCCGACGTTCACCCCGGCGTCAAAGCGTTGCGGGATGTCACTGTGCAACAGCTTCGGGACGCTGAAGCATTGCTGCCGCCTGTAGTCTTCCGGCGTGCTTTGCATGTCGTTGGCGAAATCGACCGTGTCGAAAATGGGCGCGAGGCATTGCGCAAAGGCGACATTGTCGGTTTCGGGAAACTGATGCAGGAGTCCCACTCGAGTTCCATGGAAAACTTCGAAAACAGCTGTCCTGAAATCGACCGCCTTGTCGAAATCGGACAAACACTGCCTGGTTATCTCGGCGCGCGTATCAGCGGAGGCGGCTTTGGCGGCATCAGTGTCCATCTCGTCCGCTCCCAAGATGCGCAGAACTACCAGAAAGCCCTCGAGGAAGCATACTTGGAACAATCCGGCATCCAGACCACTGCCATGCTTTGCCAAGCCGGTGACGGAGCACAACTCCTGAACTGATCGAACTTTTTAACCACGAACCACACGAAAAAGCACGAAAATTTTATAGGGTTGCTGCTTCGACGGATGGGTCAGCATCGGCAAAATTCTTGTGTGCCAAGGTCGGCTTTACGTAATTGCGTCGGAGGCGATATGGAGCGCCGGCGGCTCGCCGGCATGAAGCCGGCTTCCCTCTCCCACCAAAAATCTAAAAGTTCAAAAAGTTTCTCAAAATGAGAAACAGATTCTAAGGTCAGTAACTTGCGCATCGTTTTTTGAAAATCTTTCACAAAAAGAAGATTTTTGGCGATATAGTACGGACTTTACACGGACGATAGATCGGTTGGATCGGCGATGTTGGAATCAGCCCTGAAGGGGCGTGACATACCAGCCCAGGGCAACGCCCTGGGTTAGGATCACCCCATCAGCAAAGCCCTGAAGGGGCGCGACATAATCCCTATCCAAATCTTTCATAGAAACAAGAAGTCGGATGAAGTAGTGCAGGAAGAAAAGAACGCATGTTCGAGAACTTAACTGGAAAATTTCAGGATGCTTTCCGCAAGCTGACCAGAAGAGGGCAGCTTACGGAAAGCAATATGAGCGAAGCGCTGGCCGACATCCGCACGGCTCTGCTCGAGGCCGATGTCAACTATAAGATTGTCGGCAAATTCATGGACGATGTGCGTGCGGCCTGTGTGGGGCAGGAAGTGCTGAAGAGCGTCACGCCTGGGCAACAGACGATCAAGATTGTCAACGACAAGCTGGTCGAGCTAATGGGCACCAGTACCGCCGAACTTGATCTGAGCGGTTATCCGACGATCATCATGCTCTGTGGTCTGCACGGCAGCGGCAAAACCACGACTTGCGCCAAACTGGCCTTGTTTCTGCAGAAGAAACATAAGAAACGTGTCATGCTGGCAGCCTGCGACGTCTATCGTCCCGCAGCCATCGATCAGCTCGAGGTGCTCGGGCAGGAACTCAGCATGCCGGTCTTTTCTGACCGCCAATGCCAGGATGTCGCCTTGGTTGCACAGCGTGCGTTCGAGGCGGCAAAACAGCAAGGCCGGGATGTCCTGATCCTGGATACCGCAGGACGATTGCAGATTGATCAGGCTCTAGTACAAGAACTGGTTGACCTGAAAGAACGCATGCATCCGCAGGAGATTCTGCTGGTGGCAGACTCTGCCCTGGGCCAGGAAGCCGTTTCAGTTGCCGAACATTTCGACAAGGCGCTGGATATTACCGGTATTGTCCTAACGAAACTTGATGGCGATGCCCGCGGCGGCGCTGCACTCTCGATGCGGCAGGCGACCGGAAAGCCGATCAAATTCGTCACCATCGGCGAGCGCCCGATCGATCTGGAAACTTTTCACCCCGACCGGATGGCCTCCCGGATTCTGGGCATGGGCGACGTCGTCACCCTGGTGGAAAAAGCAGCTGAGCAGTTCAAGGAGGAGGAAGCCGCTGCCCTCGAGGAGAAAATCCGCAAGAGCACATTCAGCTTTGATGACTTTCTCGATCAGCTCAACAAGCTCCGCCGCATGGGTGGTATCATGTCCCTGTTGAAGTTCATTCCAGGCATGAACCAGATACCCCAGGAAGCTCTTGATGAAAAGGCCCTTAAACGCACCGAAGGCATGATCCACAGCATGACGCTTGCCGAACGCCGCGTGCCGGAAATCCTCGATGTCTCCCGGAAACAGCGTATTGCCAAGGGTAGCGGAATCACCCTCAACGAAGTCAATCAGATCGTTAAGCAATTCATGCAGATGCGTACCCTGATGGCGCAGATGGCCAACGGCAAGCTCAATCCAGCAATGATGAGTCAGATGATGGGCAATGCGGCGGGCGGAGGCAGGGGGGCGCCAGGTCTCGGTGGCGCAAGGATGCCGTCCATGCCCATGGACTTCCGAAGTGCAGCCAATGTTGACAGTGCCGCTGAAGCGCGACGAAGAGCCGCCGAAAAAGCCAAAAAGGACGCTCGCCGCAAGATGGCTAAGGAATCGAAAAGGAAAAACCGTAAGAAACGATAGAGTCTGCCTTTGTTTTTTTTAACCACGAACCACACGAACAGACACGAAAATTGATTTAAAAACAACAAGGAGAGAAAGATGCCCCGTATTCCGATAGCTCTTGAAATGTATTCCGTTCGCAAGGAATTTGCTGTTGCCCCCCTAGCCACGATGCAAGCGATCAAAGACATGGGTTATGATGGGGTCGAGTTTGCCGGCGATCCGTGTTACTGTCCGGAATTTTATGCAGCCTTGCTGAAGCAGACTGGCCTGGTCTGCTGTGGCTGGCATACTGGCTGGCATCAGGTGCAGCCCGATACGCTTGCCAATACCATTAAACTCAACCAGGCAGTCGGCAACCGCTATATCATTATCCCGGGACTGAGCGCTGAAGGACATCAGGGCTGGAAAGAAATGGCCGCAAAAATGAATGCTCTGACCGACCAGCTCGCCCCCTTTGGAATGCGCACCGGATATCATAACCATGCCGGAGATTTCAAGCGCATTGACGGCAAAACGACCTGGGATACCTTCATGGAAAATACCTGCTGGAAAGTCATCATGCAGCTCGATACCGGGAATGCGCTGGCCGGCGGAGCAGACGTCATGCAGGTGCTCGAGACCTATCCGGGTCGCTGCGATACGATCCACCTCAAACCCTACAGCACCGACCCCGATAAAGGCTACAAACCCTTGATCGGCGAAGACGATATCCCATGGCAGGAAGTCCTGT
>JAPXLT010000371.1:0-4059 GCA_033809415.1 Lentisphaeria bacterium | reverse complement strand
GATGGACATGGTGGACATGGTGGACAGAACACAGACGCCCCGCACCCCGCACCCCGCACCCCGCACCCCGCCCCCCCGCACCCCGCACCCTGCCCCCCGCACCCTGCACCCTTACCTAGCAAATGCCGCGACTTCTCCGATACGAGCACGGTCGCCATTTGACGACAAGATATTGATCCGGAAGCGGGAGGTATTTTCCGGTGGGAAACGGCAGACATGATGGTTCGTGGCGGAAGCATCCCGGTTTTCATAGACTTGTTTCCAGGTGTCGCCGGAACGCACCTCGATCGTAAACTCCTTCAAAGAGTGGTCAAGCGTGTCTATTTCCACGCAGCCAAGCTCGAAAGGCGCCTTCTTGGGGGCGAACTCGATCCAGGCGGGCAGTTTGTTGATGACCGAACTCCAGAAAAGCAGGCCATATCCCTTCGAGGACTCCGGGACATATCCATCACAAAGATGCCAAAGGACCGTTTCTGCCCCAGCCATGCTGTAGTTGACAAAGGTATCCGAGGCCGTTATGATGACAGCGTCATCTTTATAGCGTTGAAATAGAAAATTGCCGGGGCGGGCCCGTTTGGCCCATGCTTCATCAATGCGCTGGTTGACTGCGTCAACACTCTCGAGCGCCGGTGGAGTACCTGTCGTATAGGCATGCCCTTGGCATTCATTGAATTGATCCGAGAAGGAACCGTTCTTTACCGGAATCGAGCGGTCTTCGGAGATGACATGGATGGTATGAACTGTTTCCGGCAAACCCGTGAAAGTGACCAGGCGCGGCGTCATGCTCGCATTCGAGGCGATGATCACGGTGTCACCATCGAGGTCGCGGCAAACGAAACGAAGCTTGTCCCAGTCTGCTGTCGGGCGAAAGGCTGTATCGGGGGCAATGATTGCCTGGCCGAGCCAGGCGCCTTCCCGGGCGATTACCTGGAAACCAATGGTTCCTTCCGGGTAGGACTGATAGTTGGAATTAAAGGGGATGAGGCCTTTCATATCGCAGGCCAGAGCCATCAGCATGTGATCCCTGAACTCATTGAACGTGGCCATGCGTCCATCCGCCGGGCCAAGTCCAAAGTCCCATTTGTTAAATCCCATATCCATGAAAATGAACGTAACCTGGTGATAACCTCCTGCCAGCCGCGCCATCCCGCTGTCGAAGGTCGTTGCGATGGAGGTGCAATCATTCGCTTTCACGTTTCTAAGGACGGATGGATACGGGTGATGCCCATTGATATCGCAGGCGGTGATGTAGTCGTTCCGGCTGGAATCGCTGATGAATACAGGATGATAGGGGTCTGCACTTTTGATCGCTTCATAGGCCTGCCTCAAGGATTCGGGCGATGCACTGAAGGAAGATGGCTCATCCGCCAGATTGTAGGCAAAAAGATTGTTCGCTTCCAAGTCCTTGCGGACACTGGCACGGTATAATTCAAGATATTCTTCATCGAGATTGCCGGATTGCAATGCCTTTATCACTCCGGGTTGCTTGTTGACCCCGAAGATCGGATTTCCAGAGAGCCCCAGAACCCCCTCAGGCAGCTCTTTCCAGGTATCCTTGAAATACATGCGCACATTATGTTCCGGAATGGCGAATTCCTTTGATGACCAGAACGAGTTGATAAAGATGGGATTGCCTTCGACATACCAGTTGCCATCACGTCCGCGCCAGGTCTCCGTTTTGCGGAAGGGCAGCTTCCAAAGCGGGAATTCGGCGGAGCAGAAATCGATTTTTTTGCCGCTCTGCTCCTGGAGTTCGGCATAGATGATGTAACGACCATGCGGAATGGAGGCATTGTCAACGCTAAACTGCAATTCCGGACGGACATTCTCAACGCTCGAATGCCAGACCGATTTCTCATTGTCGCGGATGGATACCAGCAGCTTTTTATCCTGCAGGGCTGCCTGCTCCATGCCGATTAAAACCTGGAATTCAATTTGTTGGATGTTTTGCGTTTCAAAAATGCAATGCCGATACCATGGCACTTGCAGTGCTACCCGCAATGGTGAAAAAACAATTTCCTGAGTGGCCTCTTTATATGCCAGAACGCGCCTGCGGGAATCGGTCACCCGCAACGAATTCGTATAGCGACCCTGCTGCTGAACCTCAATTTTCGGAAGGGTAATTGTCCGGGTTTCACCTGGCTTTATTTCAAAACGGGTGCTGGCGGAGGTGAATACATTGCCGTCTGGAGCCGTCAGCCAGGAATCCGCATTCAGCGCCTGCATGGTTTCTGAAAAATTGCCGACGCTGCTCTGATTTTCAACGAAAATCCGTTCCTTTTCCCCCAGCTTCATGTTTCCCTGCGGGGGCTGCACCTCGAGCTGGAAAGAAGTCAGATCCGTGTCGATGCCGCTCAGCCTGAGGAACAAATCCACCGTGTGATAGGACCCGGTCAAAGAGGAATCTTCACGCGGATTTGTACGCTTCCCACGGCAGACATTGATGCCCCAATCGCCCGATATCGGATTCTTTTCGGCAAAATTAAAAAATGGGATGCGGATTTCGGTGCTCCAGAATTGATCTTCTATGCTTGTTTTTACAGTCCAGGAGCCATTCCAGTTCTTGTAGGTCACTCCACCGCCCTGGTCGCGATAGGCGTCATACTGATTACCAAGTGCATTCACCATAAAATGATAATAACGTTCCTTGGAAATAGCCGGGTCCAGCATGACTTCCACACAGTCGGACTGATATAGGCCGCCATCCCTGGGCGCTTCACGGTTGATCATTTGAGAAACCATCGGCTCCTCGCAACGGATGCCAAAATACAGGGCATTTTCATCATAGAGGACTCTGACTGAGGTTTTTGCAGAGGATGGCGCATCGGTTTGGTGTTTCAGGAAGTCAGTGCAGGGTTGAGCGCTTTGCCAGCTTGGTTCATCGAGCTTCCCGTCGATGACAAGTGTGCCGGAAACTCGTGCTGCGACCAGTGTTTTTCCAGACAGGCAGGGGCACCATACTGCCAGTGTCACAGCGATCAGATAAATCAAACGGAATCCTAGTCTCATTGCTTTGCCTCCTGATTTTGAATCTTAATACTTAAAAGATCTCGACAATCCGCTACGCACTCCAATTACCCTGGCAAAAAGAATTCTTCGCTTACCCAGGTTCATTGACGCCTTGCCTTTGTCGTTTCGTTTTTCTTTTCTGCGAGTTTGAGATAGGGTTCGAAATGCTTCCGCATGATGGCATGGAATTGTTCGTATGTGCCCGATTCAAGAACATCGCAGATTTGATGATGGGTGGGTGTTTTCCGATCTCTGTCAGCTGTTGTTCTCTCTTTGTGATAGACAGGCCTGAAGGCATTTGCCAGAATGGTGCGGAACTGGCTGGCAATCTGATTGCCCCCGATCGCCATCAGGCAGGAATGAAAATCAATTTCGGCGCTGTATTCCTGAACGGATGAATCCGGCAGCCCGGCCACCTTGCGCAGTTCCGCCAGTTTCTCCGGGGTTTTGCGCGAAAAAATGAAGTCGCACATGCCCAGTTCAAGCGCAACCCGCAGCTCCATGAACTCATGCTGATCACGGACGGAAAACAAGTCCGCCTCTGCAATTTTCTTCAGTCCGGCAAAGGCATTGGGCCGTTTCATCACCATTCCGCGCTTCTTTCGGGATTCAACCAAACCCAACGCCTTCAAACGGCTTACCCCCTCCCGGACAATATGGCGGCTTACCTTCAAATGCTCCGCCAAATCCTCCTCCCGAGGCAACAAGTCCCCGGGATTCAGAGAAGCGCTTTTCATATACTCGAGCAATCGGTTCTCGACATTGTCTGCCAAAGTGGTGGATTGAAGTTTGGATTTTAACAACATAACCGCAATCTGCCTCCATATTTACTGTTGAACGAATGGGATATGTTCAACATTATAACCCGTGAACAAAAAAAGGCAAGTTCATATGGCAAGCGTTGCCGCCCACAACCCATTTTTTGTCCACGGAAACACGGAAAGCGCAGAAAATTTCGTGCTACTATCACTCGACTTCTTCTTTTTTGTAAAAGATTGTTCTGAAAAGAAAGCTCCAAGTCATTGGCATATAAGCGTTTCTTCGTCTGAT
>JAPXLT010000370.1:0-4077 GCA_033809415.1 Lentisphaeria bacterium | reverse complement strand
TGCCCAGGATCCGAATTCCGGCACGGTCAAGGAATTCAACCGTGGCAAACATGCCATCGGCAAGAAAATAGTCGAAGAAGCCGCTGAAGTCTGGATGGCTGCGGAATATGAAGGCAAAGAACGCACCGCCGAAGAAATCTCGCAGCTGATCTACCATCTCCAGGTCATGATGCTGGCCAATGGAATCACCTTGGATGACCTCTACAAATATCTCTGACAAATTGACTTTTCGGGAATAAAGTTAATCTTGTCGTTGCCAAATGGTATGCAGCCTTGTTTTGTCTGCTTGGTGTGATTCTTCTGAGCAGCTGACCAATTCACACGACAGAACACCAGACCTTGATAATTTTGGGAAATACCAATGTTCCATCTGTTTATCAACATGCTCGGCTGGGCTTTAGGTCTGCTTCTGCGCTTGAAGATGCTCATAGTCTTTGGTCGTCCCTGGATGCCTAGAAATCCAACTTGCGAGAAAACGGTGATCCTTATTCGTGACGATGCCCTGGGCGATGCCATAATCTCATTATATGCTTTCCGTCTGCTTTACGAATACTTTCATCAGCGTGGCTACAAACTTATCCTTGTGCACAGTCCGAAAACCCGCGAATTGTTTGCAGACTGCCCTTACTTTTCAGAAAAAATTGAAGTGCCGTCCAGACCTTCGAATTCGTTCTGCCGTAAACTATCCGGCTATCATGCTGAAATTGCAGTCAGAATGCCAAGTATCTTTGGTTCAGCAGCCAGTTCACTGTTCCTGACCATTTTCACCAACGCAAAGAGACGAATTGCCTTGCGCCCACGGCAAATTTCAGACAAATCGAGTGCTCAGTACCTCAAGGTCACTCCACGTCCAGGAATCATCCGCAATTTCTGCGACCGCCTCTTGACCAAACGTCAAAAGCTGCAAATCCTAGACTCATTGCGTTATGATCTCCTGCTGAAATATTTCACAGAAATACTAACTCCGCCGCGGCAAATTACCACTGTCTCCCAAAATGAAGCACTAATAGTCTCCCACCTGACCGGCACAGCTGTTCCTCCTGGCCTGCAAACACCTTTCTGGCTCGATACTGGCATCGAGAGCGTCAAAGCCTTGCCGGCAAACGCTTATCTGATTGTCGCAGGCTGCGGCGGACGCGAACGTACCTGGCCCGAGGAAAACTTCGCCAAGCTTATCGATCTCATATACCGGCAGAACAATCTGCTTATTCCAGTTTTTGTGGGCACTGCCTCCGAAGCGTCAATCGCCCGGGACGTCTGCGCCAAATTAACTGCCCCGCTCGAACCAATAAATCGCTGCGGGCAAACCACTCTTTCCCAGCTTTTGCAATATATCAGGGTAAGCAAGTTTGTCATCAGCAACGAAACGGGAACATCTCATCTTGCCGCCAGCATCGGGCAGCAAACTGCAATTATCCTCGGCGGTGGACATTATGGCATATATGCCCCCAATCCCCTTTACCATAACACCACCGTCATCGCCAACCAGGACTGGCAATGCATACATTGTAACTGGCTCTGCCATAAGATGCAAGACGGACGTTTCCCCTGCATCTGCAATATCTCGCCAGAATCTGTCTTTGACAGCATCAGAAAATGGCTGTAACCCGATGTATTCTCACAGTCAAAGCCGCTCCCATGAGTTTTTTTGCGCATTTCGTTGTTCGAAAAGAATTCCACTGTTACCTCTTTTGTACGAAAACTTGCTTTTTGAGTTGCAAAACATCAAATCCATGTTACCTTTTCGGTGCATCTGAATCTCCTTATTTGCTTGAGTTTGGAATCTTTTTCAAAGTAAGGATTCAGATTCACTTTGTCGAATGTTTACTTCTATCACAACATCTTGCACATTAACGAAATAAATTAACATGTTGAAAATTGCCATCCCCAATAAAGGTACGCTTTCTGAAGACGCCCTCGTTTTGATCCGGGAAGCCGGATACAAGGTGCGACATGAAGGCCGGGAGCTGAGTGTCATCGATAGCACGAACGGAGTGGATTTCCTGTTTTTGCGCCCGCGGGATATTGCGGTCTATGTGGGTGGCGGAATCGTTGACTTGGGCATAACCGGGCGTGATTTGCTGCTGGACAGCTGCGCCACCGCCAGTGAACTGATGCCGCTTGGCTTTGGCAGTTCGAGATTCTGCTATGCGGTTCCGGCGGAAAGCACATTGCTGCCGGAGCATTTCAACCACTTGCGCATCGCAACATCCTACCCCAACATCGTGCTGGCTGACATGAAAAAACGCGGGTTTGATGTGGAGATTGTCAAGCTGGACGGAGCGGTCGAAATCTCGATCCAGCTGGGCGTCGCCGATGTAATCGCGGATGTTGTCGAGAGCGGTGCCACGATCAAGCAGGCCGGACTTAAAATCGTCGGCGAGCCTCTGCTGAAATCCGAAGCGATAGTCATCGCCGATACTCCTGAAAGCGCTCGAAAGCCTGCCATTCATACCTTTTTACGGCGTCTCGAAGGCATTATTGTCGCACGCTCCTATGTGCTTGTCGAATATGATATTAAAGAAGAACTGCTCGACAAAGCCTGCGCCATCACACCGGGTATCGAGGCGCCGACCGTCTCCCCCTTGAGTAAGGAAGGCTGGTTTGCCGTCAAGGCCATGGCTAAACGCGCAGAAGTCAACCAGATCATCGACACCCTCGACGAGATTGGCGCCAACGGAATCATCGTTACCGATATACGAACCTGCCGCCTCTGAGAAACGAAAATAGTCGTTTCCTTTTTAACAACGAAAAGACACGAAAAGGCACGAAAATTTTATAGGGTTGTTGCTTTGACGGATGGGATGACTCTGGCAAAATTCCTGCTTAATTGACCATGAAATCGCTTTTTTGCCAGTTCCTGCTTGTTACCAGGCGCACTAACAGGTCGCTTGCCAGCAATAGTTGGTCTTTCGGTATTTTTTCGTTGAGGGCATGAGCGACTGCAATATCACCGGGCCCGAAAACAATGGTCGGGATTCCACATGCTGCTGGTTGAAAAGCTTCCGTAGTATATGGTACACCATGCGGTTCGGCATCAAGTCCGGCAGCAGACAGGATTGTTTGCAGATGTTTGATCATGGGAATGTCCGGGGATGTATCGAGTGCGGGCGCCTCATACGCTTCTTCAATTATGGCGTAGTCAGCTTCACAGTTGACAAGCGCCTTGTGCACATGGGCACGGATCGATTCCGGGGTCTCTCCTGGCAGCGAACGGAAATCAAGCGTGATAGTACAATTGTCGGGGACAACATTGGGTTGAGTGCCGCCCCGGATCACCCCGACATTCAACGTATTGCTTCCCAGCAGAGGATGCCGCCGGTCGCGAAGAAGCTTCGCAGAATATGCCTTAAGCGCAGTTACCAGCTCGGCGGCCTTGTAAATCGCGTTTTCACCGGCTGGAACCAAGCTGGAATGTACTCGCTGCCCCTTGGTCTGAATGACTAATCGGTTGCAACCTTTATGTGCAGTGACAATTTGCAGATTAGTCCCTTCGGATATGATAACGCCGTCCGGACGGATATGCTCGGGGATCATGTGGCGGATGCCTATCAGACCGAATTCCTCGTCACATGTAGCCAGGACGAGGAACCTCAACGAAATATTGATCCGATTCAGTTCGCGCAATGCGCAGAGTGCTGACACCAGGGACCCCTTGTCATCAAGGGCACCAAGTCCGCAAAGATCGTTGCCTCTTTCCTGAAGGGTAAACGGTTGCTCCATCTCGGTCCAGACAGTATCCATATGTGCTGATACCAGGAGACTTGGAGCGTCTTTGGGGCCGGTTTCAAGAAGAATGCATGGGCGGCCTTTCGCTGCTTCAAATCGCCGGGCAAGGATATCGTTCTCCTCTGCCCAATGCATCAGATATTCACCGATTCGCTCCTCGCCGACGGTATCTGCCGGCGCATGGGTAAAACCGGGATTCACGCTCGGAATCGCTACCAGCTCACGCAACAACTCTTGGGCATACTTGGCATCCATGATCTTCTCCATTTTCTCTGGCAAATGCAGTCCTGATCTATAACATAAACCACTTTTTTGCCATCGTTGGAATCGAATTTCATGGCACGAACT
>JAPXLT010000369.1:0-4078 GCA_033809415.1 Lentisphaeria bacterium | reverse complement strand
TATCGAGATGACTGCCATCGTCCTGCATTCCGATCTCGAGGAAACCAGCCACTTTCAATGCGGATATCCTCTGCTGGAAAGACTGTTTCAGAATATCCGCTGGGGACAGAAAAGCAATTTTCTGGAAATTCCGTCGGATTGCCCGCAACGCGATGAGCGCCTGGGCTGGACAGGGGATGCGCATGTGTTTTGCGGGGCGGCAACCATCAACATGAATGCCGCTTCCTTTTTCCATAAATGGCTGCGGGATGTCCGCGAGGCGCAACGCGAAGACGGAGCGGTTTCCTGCATTGCGCCGGATATCTTGAAGACCTCTTTTGGCGCTGCGGTCTGGGCTGACGCCATGGTCGCCTGCCCCTGGATCATCTATCGGCGTTTCGGCGACGTGAAAATTCTCGAGGAATGTTATCCTGCCATGCAGTGCTGGGTTCAGTATCAGCTGGATACTGCCGAGGATTTCATCCGTCCGGCAACTTCTTTCGGCGACTGGCTCGCGCCAGATCCGATTGAAACTCCTTCAGAACTGATCGGCACGGCCATGCTGGCATACGGATGCCAGATTCTAAGCCGTTGCGCCGAAATTTTGCAACGCGGTGACGACGAAGTGCAAAAGTACCGGCAATATCGCGAGCAGGTCTGTGAAGCTTTCCAACGAACCTTTGTCGGAGCGGATCAACTGCTGACGGTGCGCAATCAGACTTCCTGCGTCCTGGCTTTGCATTTCGGATTGCTGACCGAGGAACAAGTATCGGCAAACCGGAAACTACTGGCCGAACTGATCCGTCAAAATGGTTGTCGCTTGAGCACGGGATTTGTCGGAACAGCGTGGCTTTTGCAGACGCTCAGCGAACAGGGGCACAGCGATCTGGCCTGGGAACTGCTCTTGCAGGAAGAATGGCCGTCCTGGCTGTTTTCGGTCAAACAGGGTGCGACGACCATCTGGGAACGCTGGGATTCCTATACCATGGAAAAAGGCTTCGGCAACGTCAATATGAATTCTTTTAACCACTATGCTTATGGCGCAGTGCTTGAGTGGATCGCGGCCAAGGTGGGTGGAATTGATTACGACGAAGCTGCACCGGGAGGAAGCAAGTTGCTCTTTGCCGTGGAACCGGATCAGCGCCTGCACTGGGTTGATTTTGCCATCGAGACGCCATACGGCAAAGCGGAAAGCCAATGGCGATTCGAGAACAACTGCTTCGAGTGGACAATCGTAGTGCCGCCTAACAGCCAGGGAAAAATCATCTTGCCGAATGTCTGCACCGGACAGGTTAAGCTGAACGGAAAAGCTGTCGCAAAAACATCACGGGAATTGTCGGTCGAAAGCGGCACCTGGCACATGACCTGTGAACGGAAAGCGGAAAACAAAGGATTTTTTAACCACGAACCACACGAAAAGACACGAAAATTTTGATGGAAGTGGCTTTGTCTGCGAGAATACGTCGTGTTTCCCAATGTCATAATTTTTGATTTGTTGAAGTGTTGAAAGCCGTAAAAAGAAAAGGAGTTAGCATGATGAAAAAACGTTCTTTTACCTTGATTGAACTGCTGGTGGTCATCGCGATTATCGCGATATTGGCTTCGATGCTGCTGCCTGCCTTGGGCAAGGCGCGGGCGAAGGCACGCACGGTGCAATGTCTCAACAATTTGCGTCAGCACAATTTGTTGTTGACTTTGTATGTGGATGACTATCGGTATTACCCGCCGACTTCGATCAATTGTGGGCATACCAACAGTTGGGGCTGGCTACTGGCCAACAACCGCTATCTACAGGATTTCAAACTGTTTATTTGCCCGGATTGTCGTCCACCCGGAGTTTATGACCAAAGCAAAGCTTGGCCGAATCACTATAATAACCCCGGCGCAGCCTGGACTTTTAACTATGTTCATTATGGCATTAATGCCTTGGGAGTGACTGATGACTGGTATGCGCGCGGCGGTAACCTTCCGACCAACGTCTCCGCTCTGACTCCTGGCAGCCCGGAAAAGATCAAGCGTCCTGCAATCAAGGTGCTGCTTGGCGAAAGCAAAATGGCGGCAGCCCCAGCGGCGCCGTACCATCTGATCGACGGTATGAATGGCCATGCTACCAGTCGGCACAGCGGATACGGAAATGTCCTCTGGGTGGATGGCCATGTCTCATCAGTCTATGCCTTTGAAGCGATTACGACTGACGGCTTTAAAAAACGCGATCACATGAAGCGCGGAGCACCGGCAGATTGATCCGAACGTCAGAGCTATGTCTGTTAGATGTGTTGTATGAGGAATTGCTGAAAAACATTCTTTGCCATAGAGGAGAAAAACATGTTTCATTATTTACATCGCTCGATTGCCTTGTTGTTGTTATGCAGTTCATTTTCGTTGTTTGCGCAAGAAAATCTATTGTCACTCAAGCAGTGGAAGTTTCTGCAAGTTAATGGTGCAGTAGGCAGCATGAATGCAAAGGCGGATGGGCCGGTTGAAATCCGCAAGGAGAATGACGCAGGTGTTCTTTTCTTTCACTGCGGTGGCAATGAGGTCGAAATCATTCCCGGGAAGTCCTACGAGCTTACGGCGCAATTTCAGGGAAGCGGCGAAAGCTTGCAGGCTTATTTTATGCTGTCTTTCCCCGGGCCGCAACCGCGTACACCTTTTCCTGTTTCCGAGAGCCAAAAGATCACAGGAGAGGCGCAGACCCTGAAGTATCAGTTTGCCGCTTTGGAGGGGGAGACCCGCCTCCGCATCCATTTCTGCATAAAGGGGCAGGGCGAACTGTTGTTAAGCGGATTGTCCATGCAGGAATATCTGCCGGCGGCAAATTTGCTGGAGCGTCCGGAGACTCGCCTGGTCTTGCGGCAGAACCTTGGTGGGGTGGGGACTTTGCAGAAGTCGGGTTCTATCGACTATGAGGTTTCGATGAGCAATGACAGCGGCTATGTGGCGGTTGTTCCGGACAAAGACTTGGCGATCATGCCCGGAAGGCATTACCGTGTACGGATGAGCCTGACCCGTCTGACCGAAAGTGGTAGCGCAAAGCTGATGCTTTCCATGCCCGGCGGCAAAAGAACTCCATTTCCCAGCGTGCAGGCGCGTAAGCAGTCCGGGCAACAGGAAACGCTCGAATACATTTTTACCGCTGAGAAAGATGAAAAGCTTTTGCGTCCACATCTGGTGGTATATGGACCGGCTCGGGTTCTTCTTCATGCGCTCGAGTTGCAGGAACTCACTGAATCGGAATTTGAAAAATCGCAGCAACAGGGGCGTCTCATGCAAATGAATTTTACGGCAGAGAAATTGCATGCGCACTGGGACCCCCATGGTGCCCGCGAAATCCTGCCGGCAAAAGACTGCATGGAGATTTTAAGCACTCAAAACGGTGGTTTCCAATGCCAAAATCTTTCCTGGACGGCGGCCGACATAAAAGCCATTCAGGTGCGATTTCGGGTATACGATGAGGGTGGCTACTTGCGCCTTGATTTTGATGCGGAAGACGAAGGCAAAAAGTACACATCGTACTTTGGAGTGAGTTCGATTCCAGACGGGGAATGGCATGATCTGATTTTTCCAATTGCCGAAGACCCCGCCTGGCGCGGAAAAATCACTAACATCAAGTTAAGCTGGCGTGCTCCGGGGGCAAAGATTGCGTTGCAGCGAGTGTGCGCAATTCCCGAAGCAAATTTGATTCCCTTTGCCGATTCGCTGCAAGCCGGGAAGGATTATGAGCTGGAATTTATCCGCCCGCGTGGAAAGTACCGTCTGAGCTGGAAAGGTGCCCATAATCCCGGCGTCGAAGTGTTTTTTTTTGACCGTGACCGGAAACTGTTATTGCAAGAGAAGCTTGTCGGCCTTGCGGCAAAGGAAATTCAGGCGCCGGAGCGCACCGTCAGCGCCGCTGTTCGCTTGCTTGCAGCATCGGGGCAAGGCTATCCATTGCTGACGCTCGAGGAAATTCCCCGTCTGGATATTCCGCCGGCATATTGGCGGGGAAGCTGGATTTGGAACCAAAATGGCTTCGGACCGACAAATACGAATGTTTGGTTTCAGCGCGAAATCGAACTCGAACAAATCCCCGAAGAGGCAACGCTGCTGGCAACCGGCG
>JAPXLT010000368.1:0-4088 GCA_033809415.1 Lentisphaeria bacterium | reverse complement strand
TGGCATACCTGGACGGGACTGGTCAGCGACGCCTTCATAAGGGAGCCTTTTTCCGTTCAGCGTTTTTTGCCGGGCGGCTTCCAGTTGCGTTCAATATCCAGTCCGGATCAAACCGGACGTTTCAGCAAGATCAGTCTGGATGACCTCGTGCTTGGCCCTGCGGTCAAGGAAGCTGGACAATTGACCTGCACCCCGGAATATGAAGACCATGACGGCATCAGAGATGTATTCTTCTGCCTGTTGCAGGGGAACCTGGCATACTGGGAAGTACCGGAGGGCACCCGCGACCAGCTGGCTTGGCAGAAACAAGCCCCCGGGCAACCCATACAGCCTGCTCTTGGTGATCTTCCGGATGGGGTGCATCATCTGCTGCTCAAAGCGACAGATAAGCACGGGCTCGAGTCCGCTGTCACCGATTTGCCATTTTTGCTTGACCGCGCTCCGTTGCAGATCAGCCACCAAATCCGCCCATCGAAAGACTTGCTTCTTAACGGCAGCGACCTGCTGGTGACCTTGAACAACCATGGCGGTGCTCCCTGGGCCATCGAGAAAGCCGTCTTTCAGGTAACGGGCAAAGAACGCAAAATCGTCAGCTGGAGCAACCGCTACCTGCATTCTGCCCAGCGGGATAGCCTGATTCTAAACTATCCGCTGATTCTGCGGAATGAACTCGATCAGTCCAAAGATGGGGATGTGATCGAGTTCGCACTGGACAACTTGCAAGATGGCGCCGGCAACAGCACACCACGCTATGCGATCCCGGTGAAAGTGGACTATGCATCCGACAAGACCGGACCGGCCTGGGAGCAGCAATCGTTCTCAGATTCCGTCCTTGCTTTTTTCACTTGGGATGGACGTCATAAAGATACCATGGGATTCACCACCGTACCCCCGGAACGCCGCGGTGACCTGTCTATTCACGATAAAGCGGACTCGTCTCCCTGCCTGGCGAACCATACCTACAACCGTCATGCGACCATCTCGACCAGCGTAAAATGGAAGCCGGAGCAATATCCCTTCCTCTCATTTCGGTTGCAATGCGTAACGCCACTGCGTGAGCAGATGCAAATCCATGTCCTGCTGACGACGGAACAAGACAAGGTCTATACCATTTCATTGACTACACCACGCAAGAATGCTCTCGAACTGAACCGCAAAGAAACCTTCGAGTGGAACGCCGGCAAATGGCAGAATTTCAGTTTTAATGTGCGCCAAATGCTGCTGGATGCAGGCTTGAAGCCAGAAGAACTCGATGCAATCATTTTCAAAAGCGTGGGGTTCCGACGCCTTCGTGCGGAAAACCGGGACTTGATGCTGCTGGATGACTTCTTTATCCATCGCCAACCCGAAAAAGCGGATGCGCCGGATGTCTTCAAGTGGCTCGCCTTTGACTGTAGCGGTGTTGTATCTCTGGACGTCAGCGCTGTCGATGAGCTGGGTAAGGACCTCTGGCAGCACAGCTTCCCGCTTGCCGAATCCGCCGACTTGAATATTCTGCGAAAAAAATTCAGCGGACGGCACTGGCTGCGCTGCTCAGCACGCGACAAAGCCGGCAACCTCTCCATCCCATTCTGGCTACCACTCGAAGGTACCGCAAAATAACTCTATTAACAACGAAAGGCACGAAAAGACACGAAAAGTTTTATCGGGTTGTTGCTTTACGGAGTTGAATTTGTATGGTTTTTGAGGGAAAAATCTGTAAAAGTCCAATGTCTAAGACGTTGTCCTCTTTTTGGCCTTTTGCTGTTGCGTTTTTGCTGTCGGCATCAGTTCGTTTCTACTGGATATCACAAAAAAGCGGATTGGGGCTTGATGAAAGCCTCTCGGTAGCCTATGCAACCTGCAACTCGATTGGCACGACTGAAAAAATTCCTTCCGGCAAATTTATCAATGGGCGCCAATGGCGTGCAATGACCTGGGATATTAAAAACAGCCTCTTTCACGATTTGAAGACACTCTGGAAAGACTCCCGGGATGGATGCCTGCCAAACTTCTATTATATCCTTCTGAGAATTTCACTCTGCGGCCTGCAAGAAATCTCCGCCGAAGATATTATTTTCCGTTCCTCGATCTTAAACTTTTCGCTTTTTGTCGTCTCATTTATTGCCTACAGTCTGCTGCTTTGCCGACTTATGCCTGGTCAAAAATTGCTGTGTGCCGGAATTTTGGCGATTGTCTATCTTTCGCCGGGAACGCTTTCCTATACACTGTATGTGCGCTCCTATCAGTTGCAACAGCTGATGTTCATATTGACTGCGCTGGCATTTGTCCGAGCCTGGGAACGAATCCAGGAGCCGGGGGGCTCTCCTTCTTTCTTCTCTGATATCCTTTTTCCTGCCATGATCCTTTCCCTTGCAGTGTTGAGCGGATATTATTCGCTGGTTTTCATCGTCCTGTTAGGCTTTGCGTTAATTATTTTTGCCTGTAAACGCAGGGAATTTCGCAAGATATCCTTTCTTGCGGCAACCTTTTTTCTGTCTATCCTTTTGAGTCTGCTTCTTTATCCCAATTTTTTCATCGGCTTCAGCACTCCGCCCGCCCGCTGTGCTTATCTCTCGCCAACTTTTTTATCACCGGCATATTTCTGGGATCGAGTTTGCCTGTTCTATCGTTTTATCACCGGCAACGTCCTATCCATATGGGCACTGCTCTTGCTGATCGCAATAGGCGTCTTCGCTTTTGTCCGCAGAAAGTATCCGTGCGCGAAAAGTGCTATTCCGGAACAATCGCCTGAGGGAACACTTTTGCAACAAAATATCATGCTTCTGCTTCTTTCCGGTATTTCATTGCTCTGGAGCATGATTCTAGTCTACGCATCACTTTTCGACACGCCGCGATATTTCTCACCTTGCATCCCTCTGTTGTTCCTTGCGCCAGCCTGTCTTTTGCGTGCCCTTCATCCTAAAAAACAGGCGTTTTTCCTGCTGATTCTTCTCTTTCTCACCGGATGGCAAGGATTGAATTCCGCCAACATCCGTTATTTGCACAAGGATACTGGCAAAGAAGTCGCCGCTTTCATCCAGGAACCCCACATCCCGGTAATCTTTCGTATCCCGACCAGTTCGTTGAGCAATAACTTTACTGCGTTTCTTTCAGAGGAGCAATATTATATCCTGGCTGACGATGAGATCGAGTTGCAAAAGGTCCTCGAGCGGGTAAACATCTGTTATTTACAGTCTTATTTGCGCCATAACAGCGACCGCAAAGATTTTATCAAAGCCTGCCAGAATTCCTTGGATGACTGGCTGGTCATTAGCTCAAAAGAAACCCCAACTTCGGACGAAGCCTTTCCCCATGCATCCTTCATGCTGCTGAAACTTGTCAGGAAACGCACTTCACCAAACCGGAAATAAATTTTTCACAAACAACAAGAGGTTGAGGATAATACGAAGAATTTTTGATATTGCAACCTTGTGTATTATATTTTATATCAGAACGAACACAGGAGGTTATTATGAGCACAGCAACATTCAGTATTCGCATGGACAGTCAGCTGAAGCGGGAATTGGATGCAATCTGCAATGAATTCGGAATGAGCACTTCAGTTGCAATCAATGTTTTTGCCCGTGCAGTTGTCAGGGAACGGAGAATCCCTTTTGAAATTGCCGCTACACCCAAGGCAAGTGAACCGCAAAGGGCATTCCGGGCATTAAGGGAACAAGCAAAACAATCCGGAGTCGCAGGATTGTCCCTTTCAGAAATCAATGCTGAAATCAGCAAAGCACGAGCAGAACAATGAAATGCCATGTGGTTATCGACACCAATGTTCTTGTTTCTGCCCTGCTGTCCAGAAAAGATAGTGCCCCGGCGGTGCTTGTCATGGAATATATCCTGGACGGCACGGTGAAACCGGTATTCAATAATTAGACCGCGTCCAAAAAGGGTTCCGTGCGCTTTTTATCCGCAAATTACTCAGATGGGCAGCGATTTCCAGGATTAGGAATTGCTATGACTTCCTGGAGGTTTTCCATGTTTCAAATCACATTTTCTATGCTTCCGTATGATTTCTTATGATTTTTCTTGAAATTCCGTTTTTCCGGCACTATGTTTTCGCCGTGGTTCAGAAATCATCCAGCCCCACCCACCCA
>JAPXLT010000367.1:0-4088 GCA_033809415.1 Lentisphaeria bacterium | reverse complement strand
AATGTTACGATCAGCACACCACCCAACTCTAAAAAAGTTCGTGCTTTTTCGTGCCTTTCGTGGTTAAAAACCTTTTTGGATACGGTCTAAATAACAATAGAGGTTTTTTATGAAAACAGCTGATTTTCCTCCTTATGCGGCAGTAATCGGGACTATGGACCCCCTCGAGGAGTGGCTTTTCCCTGATGGTTTTCCCGAGTATGATGCCGACCATGATTCCGGGGTGCAGGTTAGCAATCCTGAAGTAGCCGAGCAAGCCGGATACCTTGACCGGCATCTGGCCAATGTGCGGCGCCCCTCTTTGTTTGCCTATCCGGCGGCCTCCGACAAACGCAATGGGGCTGCCGTGCTGATCTGTCCGGGCGGAGGCTATCAAATCCTGGCCTTCGACAAGGAAGGCACGGACTTGGCACGTTTTTTCAACAGCTTCGGGGTTAGCGCCTTTGTTCTTAAATATCGCTTGTCCTGGAAAGGGGAACAGCGCGGTGCCTTTCCGGAAGCCCCATTGCGTGATGCCCAGCGCGCAATGCGCCTGATTCGTTCACGCGCAGGCCAATATGGTATTCGTCCTGACAAAATTGGCATCATGGGCTTTTCGGCTGGCGGGCACTTGGCAGCCTGCGCATCAACCCTGTTTGCAGACAGTCAGGAACCCGACGAGGATTTGGCCGCCGTCTCCGCCCGTCCGGATTTTAGCATTCTGGTTTATCCGGTGGTGAGTTTTCTTGACGCGGCGTCTCATGTCGGCTCCTGCCAGAATCTGCTTGGCGAGCATGCCTCCGAGCCGCTGAAACGCAAATTTTCACCGGAAGTGCAAGTGACTTCGGATACTCCGCCAGCATTCCTGGTTCAGGCTGCCGATGATGCTGTTCCGGTCGAAAACAGCCTGCTTTACTTTGCAGCGCTGAAAGCTGCGGGGGTGCCGGCGGAGATGCATATTTATCCGGAGGGCGGTCATGGCTACGGTATGCGGCAACGCGGCATGACCATCGACACTTGGCCGGATCGCCTCAAGGACTGGCTCCTGAAACAAATCTGAACGCGGACTCTTCACGTATCCTATCCAGAAAGGAATCTTCAACATGCAGGTAATTGTCATCATGGCCGGCGGTGCCGGCGAACGTTTCTGGCCGCTGTCACGCAAGAATCATCCCAAGCAGCTTCTGACTTTGACCGGCAGCGGGCAATCTCTGCTGTCCGAGGCGGTCGAGCGCAGCATGGCGATTGTTCCGCCGGAAAATATCTACATTGCCACCGGGCTACATTTGCAGCAGGCTATTCGTGATGCCAACCTCGGCATACCGGAAACCAATGTGATTGCCGAACCCAGTCGGCGTAATACTGCTGGTTGCCTGATCTATTCGGCAGCTCATATTCTGGCGTCGCATCCGCATTTGAGTCCTGAGGAAGTGACGATGGGGGTATTAACAGCTGATCACCGCATTCCCGATACTACTCCCTTTGTCGAAACCGTGCGCGCAGCTATGGATGCGGCTGAGACCCAGAATACCTTGGTGACAATCGGGATCCAGCCGGTGCGTCCGGAAACCGCCTATGGTTATATTGAAGTGGCGGCCAATGCTGCTTCCTTGAATGAACCCGGCAAATGCCCGCTCTTTCCGGTCGTGAGCTTCAAGGAGAAGCCGAGTCCTTCCGCTGCCGCGCAATACATTTCTACAGGGCGCTATTTCTGGAACAGCGGCATGTTCTTCTGGCGCCTGTCTACGTTCCAGAATGAATTTGGGCGCGCCAATCCGGTCATGGCTGAAACACTCGAAGACCTGACCGATGCGATGATGGCTAAAGATGAACATCGAGCCAATCGCATCTTTGACGCCATGCCCAATATCTCGATCGACTATGCCCTGATGGAAAAATCCGGTCGGGTCAATGTCATCCCCGGTAATTTTCTTTGGGACGACTTGGGCGCCTGGGACAGTCTCTACCGTACTTTCCCTCAGGACAACAATGGCAATGTCAGCTACGGCGAACCGGTCCTGATCGATTGCAAAGACTGCGTCGTCTATAATGCACCGGGACAGAAAAAAATGGCCGTGGCAACGGTAGGGCTCGAGGAAGTTATTGTCGTTGTCAGCGAAAATGCCGTGCTGGTTATGCCCAAAGACCGCGCACAGGATGTCCGAAAAGCAGTTATTGCACTCCGCGATCGGGGAGCAACGCAGCTGTAGTTCAAAGTTCAAAGTTCAAAGTTCAAAGTTCAAAGTTCAAGGTTCAAAGTTCAAAGTTCAAAGTTCAAAGTTCAAAGTCCGGGGCAGGGGGCAGGGGGCACCCTGTCCACCAAAAACTTTCTTGGAATCTTTTAAATTTGATGTATTGCTTGCAAGGTCAAGCAGCGGTATTATATTTCCTGTAAGCAAAATGGGATTTTCCCTTGGATCATGTCATTTTAAGTTGTTTTCGAAGAACAAATGTTGAATAACCGGAGGTATTTTATGAAAAAGAAGTCGTTGTTTACTTTGATTGAATTGCTCGTTGTTATCGCCATTATTGCAATTCTGGCAGGACTTCTTTTGCCGGCACTGTCGAAAGCCCGCGAAAGGGCCCAGCAGTCCGCCTGCGCCAGCAACCTCAAACAAGTCACCCTCGTCGCCACCACCATGTATGTCAGCGACTTCGAACAAAGATTCCCAACTTGGTATGATAATCAAATCGATGCTGCCAGCCTTATCGGCTGGGTTCAATATCACTCCAGCGGAGGCTTAGCAGAAGCACCTAAGAAACTGAATATTAAAAAAGGTATTTTATACCGTTATCTGAAGGAAAAACGCGTCTATTTCTGCCCATTGGATAATGCGAATTATGATAACACCGGTCGTGATGAATGCTCCTATGGAATCAATCAGCGAATCGCCGGCAAAAAAGTTGGCGGCGTGAAAATCGCTTCCAGAGTTCCAATTTTCATGGAGCCAAACGTAGCTGATGTGGATAATAATGCTACAAGTGATGGCTTGTATCGTGTTTACCAGATTGGTGGAGAAACAAGACTGGCAGACGATGATGCAGACTATTTGGCCAACCGCCATGGTGATGCCAATCTCTATGGTTTTGTCGATGGACACGTTGAACTCCAGGCCTGGGATAGGAAAGCCGCTTTGGCAAATGCCTATGATTTGGATGGTGATTGATAATTCACCTTGCCTGTAATTAACCAAAAGCACCGCCCGGATTTTCCAGGATTTCCAGGCGGTGCTTTTGCATTTTTGCTTGCAAGGTTGAGTAGCGGTGTTATATTTCTTGTAAGCAAAGTGGGTTTTCCGCTTGTAGTCGGGTCATATAAAGTTGTTTCGAAGAACAAATGTTGAAAAAACTGGAGGTGTTTTATGAAAAAGAAATCGTCGTTTACTTTAATTGAATTGCTCGTCGTTATCGCCATTATCGCGATTCTGGCAGGACTTCTGCTGCCGGCACTGTCGAAAGCCCGCGAAAGGGCACAGCAATCCTCTTGCGCCAACAACCTCAAACAGGTTACCCTCGTCGCCACGACCATGTATGTCAGCGACTTCGAACAAAGATTCCCAACATGGTATGATTATGGGCTTGCTACGACAACAAAAGATGGTCGTAAAGGCTGGGTGGAGTATGACTCATCGGGCGGCACCAGCGCCTCCGCTAAATTGGACCTTAAAGATGGTGTTCTGTACCGTTATCTGAAGGAAAAACGCGTCTATTTCTGCCCATTGGATAATGCGAATTATGATGGCACCGGTCGTGATGAATGCTCCTATGGAATCAATTCTCGCATCCAAGGCAAAAAAGTTGGCGGTGTGAAAATCGCTTCTAAGGTTCCAATTTTCATGGAACCCAAAAATACTGATGCCAGTAATGAAGCTACCAGCAATGGGCTGTTTGCTGTTGTGGTGGCAGATGCTTCTATTCCTACTTTTACTACGTCAGGCGAAGGCGCGAGCAGTTCTTTGGCTAACCGCCATGGTGACGCCAATCTCTATGGCTTTGTCGATGGACACGTTGAACTCCAGGCATGGGATCAGGATGCCGCTTTGCTGAACGCTTATAAGCTGAATGATGATTGATAATTCAATTAACCAAAAGCGCCGCCCGGAAAATCC
>JAPXLT010000366.1:0-4095 GCA_033809415.1 Lentisphaeria bacterium | reverse complement strand
CTGTTTCAGAGTATTGACACATTTTGTTGCCCGCGCCTTCTCGCGCGCCTTGGAAAGAGCCGGAAGCAACATGCTGGCCAAAATTGCAATGATAGCGATTACGACTAGCAATTCTATCAACGTGAATGCGTCCCAGCTTGCTGCGGTTCTCCCTTGCCTTTGTCCTGAAACTGTAAAACATTTGTTTCCCATTGCCTGTCTCCTTTGTCCTGAAACTGTAAAACATTTGTTTCCCATTGCCTGTCTCCTTTTGTTGGTAGAATCCAATCTACATGTCAATCTCCACTTGAAATCTTCTTTTTTGAGAAAGTTTTTTCATCCGTCGTTTTCAGCAAAAAACTCTTCCGCAAACATCAGAGCGGCGGTTTGCGGAAAGTGTTCTGGCCGGGTCGTTGCCGGGCGCACTTCGGTTTTCAGTCTCCAGTTGGCCAGTCCATAACTTCCCATTTTCATTTTCACTACATCCAGAGTACACTGCGGGCAACGTGCTGTCCAGGCGGGCAGAAAAATCGCCTGGGGGTTCAGCAAATAGGCGACATTGACTGCGGCATCACCAATGCTGGAATAAACTTCCGAAAGCAATTGTGCCAGGAACATGCTCCCCCCCTCGACAGCTTTCACAACTTCATCCGGCGAAATGTGATGGTCCCCCGCACGCGGCTCCTGAATAGCAAGATGGGTACCATTTTTACGCACCTCGGATATTTTCTCACCTATTCTGCCAAAAATCGCCTTGTCGTAAAGCAGTCCGCTGCGCCCGTCCGGACCGGTTTCCTGTGAATCGTAAAGCTTCATGTAGCCTAATTCTCCGGCGCAGCCCTGCCATCCTCGATATAATTCCCCGTTACAGAAAATCCCCATTCCAAGCCCCTCGTCAATGGTCAGGAAATGATCCATGTCGGCTGCCGCCCCAAAGTGTTTTTCAGCCAAAGCGTAGATATGCGATATATTGTTCTGTATTGAAGGCAAAGCAAAATGTTTTCGGAAAAAATCCTTGAGATTGAATTCAAACTGGGGAAACATCTGGGATGAAAATACTTGCCCGGAGGTGAAATCAAGGACGCCAGGCAAGGCCGCTCCCACCCCCAATACCTTTTCCCCGTCAACCAATCCAATAACTTGAGCCATTTTTTCCTTGATCCGAAGGAGAAAACCTTCCGCCGACAGCAACGAATCGCCACATATGGGAAGATGCTCCACAATCTTCTGTTGTGCATCAAGTAAAACAATCGAAGAGTCGTACGCCGAAAAAAATGCACCTAGAGTGTAAAACAAATCCGCACGCAAGGCTAACCCGATTTTCCTGCGTCCGGGACGCAGAGACTCAGGCAAAGCCGGAACTTCAAGAAGAATGCCGGATTCAAGCAAACGGGAAACACTCGAGGTCATGCTGTTTTTATTCAAGCCTAAAAGTAGACAAAGATCAGAACGCGAAATCCCCGAATGGAAATAAATAGCTTTGATGATCCGGCGAAGCTTCAACTGCTCCCGGGTCAGAGCAACTCCAGGTTTGAATAAAAAACTTAACATGGCAAAAAATCAAAAATGAATGACGGGTTGCAACGAGATTGGTTACCAGCTCAAATATATAGCTCAAAAAAACAATTGTCAAGCACATTTTTTCCATTTTTTTAAAATAAAAACAAAAAAAAACACTTAGTTAATCCTTTTATTGGATTAATTAAGCGTAAAATATGCTTTTTTGCGACTTGATTATGGTACTTTTGTTATCTATCATTTTTTTTGCGCAGTGCAGATTTAGAGGTAATGCCTCAGTCTTCTGTAGTACAGGATTCAGGGGAATGGGGTGCGTAGTGCGTGGGGAACGGGTACGGGGGCGCTGGTTTAAAAAGTAGCGCAACCGTCCCGGTTGTGATTATTCTGACTGTCGTGGAGTACGGGGGATGTTCTTGGCCTGCCCACATTGTCCACACTGCCCACATTGTCCACCACGTCTGACCCGCACTACGCACTACGCACTACTGAAGACTGACCGATCCGTCGTTCCGTCGGATCCGTCGGAGAAACCAATAGGTCAGATCACAAATCCGCGTGCCATCTCATCCGTCGAAGCAGCAACCCTACAAATTTTCCGCGTTTTCCGTGCTTTCCGTGGACAAAAAATGGGTTATGAACGGCAGGCGGGGTCAGCGGTTGAGCGGCATTATGCCCATTGGATCGAGGATCCGCTGGCTGGCAAATTCAAGTTGCGGCGAGCGCAGTCCGTGCAGCTCGAAGACCACGATTTCGTTGTTTCCGGATTTTAACAGCGGGGCGGGGATATACAATGTTCGTTGCGGTCCGATCGTCCAGTAACGTCCGATATTAAAGCCATTGACCCACACATAGCCCCGCAAGCCTTCCGGGAAGCGCAAAAAGGCGTCTCGAGGTTCCTCAAGTATTTGCAGTGCTGCCCGATAAAACCCGGGCTGGGCAGTGGTAACAAATCCGCTCTGGAATTTCAGTTTACTCAGATCGTCCAGGGGCAGCGGTCGGATTGTCCAGTCGTTGAGCTGCTGCCAGTCGCCGTCGCGGTAGAATCCGCTCATGCCTCGTTTTTCGGATTCCATGAACATGCCATAGTTGACCCGCCCCATGTTTTCGACGAGAATATCCAGCCGGCTATGTTCGCAAGTGATGTTCATAGGGACTTTGCGGTTGATGTCGTTGCGGTAGACCGTGGCGATTGGATTGCCATTGATCATGACAAGCGCCCGGTCACGCATATTCTGAAATTCCCAGGTTCCACTGTGGAACGGTTCAACGGTTGTCGAATAATGGATGAAGCCGAATGACTGCCCGAAATGCTCCATCGGTTCGGGCAGCGGCAGCATTACCGGTGTGGAAAGTTCATCAAGCGCATCGCGCAAGGCGACATATTCCGTACAGCAGACTGGTTCGTAAGCGCGAGAAAGAGCGGGTTTTACTGGCGCAGTTGAGCCAGGACGGTATTTTTCGACGACCTGCTGGATGGCGTAATACTTTTCGGTGGGATTTCCGGCTTCATCGAGTATGGCATCGACTTCATAGCTGGTCAGCAGTGGACAGTAGGTGTTGTTTATGAAATTGGCACCGCTGCTGAAGCCGAAATTCGTGCCTCCGTGGAACATATAGCAATTCACCGAACCGCCGTCTTCAAGGATGTCCTGAATATCCAACGCTACTGAAGCACCCTCGTGATGCTGTAAACGGCTACCCCAATGCCACGCCTTTCCGACCCACAGCTCCATCGTGACATGCGCATTTTTATATCCGGTGTCGCAGGCATCCAGCGCTTTCATGTTCGGGCGCGGATCGTTGCGGTAATTGATCGTGGCAGGCAGGTTCGGCAACGTGCCGGTCTTCAGGCAGCTCTCGGTCGAGCCGTCGGAAGTGAATAGCTGCACGTCGATCCGGCAGGCATGCATGAAATCGACCAGCCGCTGCAAATAGGCCTTGTCCGCACCATAGCTGCCGTATTCATTTTCCACCTGCATGGCGATCACCGGGCCGTTGTGCGTGCACTGAAGTGGCACAAGCAATGGCAATGCCCGCTCAAAAAACTTGCGCACGTAATCAAGGAATACTTCGTTGTTGCAGCGTAGGCGGATGCCGGGTTTGCCCAAAAGCCACCCAGGCAGCCCGCCCAGATCGCACTCCGAGCAAATATAGGGGCCCGGACGGACGATCACATACAACCCCAGCGCCCCAGCCTCTTCAACAAAGCGGACGAAGTCCAGGCGACCGGAAAAATTGAACACCCCCTCTTTCTGTTCATGCAAATGCCATGCCAGATAGGTCTCCACCGTGTTGAAGCCGCAATTTTTCAGCTTGAGCAGCCGGTCGCGCCATTGTTCCGGGCAGGTTCGAAAATAGTGAATGGCGCCGGATAAAATGGTGGCCGGCTGGTCGTCAACGAGCACCTGATGGTCTTTAATCGCAAATTTCATGATATCCTCATTGTTTCAAGGTTGTATAGACCGTATTCCTGAAGAGTAACCCGACCGTCCCCTGCACCCTGCACCCCGCACCCTGTCCCCCGCACCCTGCACCCTGCCCCTGTCCCCTGCACCCCTGCACCCTGCACCCCGCACCCTGTCCCCCGCACCCTGCACC
>JAPXLT010000365.1:0-4056 GCA_033809415.1 Lentisphaeria bacterium | reverse complement strand
GCCCACAACCCATTTTTTGTCCACGGAAAGCACGGAAGGCGCGGAAAATTTTTCTATGGGTTGTTGCTTTGACAGATGAGATTGCACGCGGATTTGTGGTTTTGGCTGGTGTTTTCTCCAACGGATCAGTCAGATCAGCCGGATCGGCATAATGCTTTACGCCGTAGGCGTTTAACCATGCTTAACCCCAGGCTTTAGCCTGGGGTGAGGGACCCACCCAAAGACAGTGCCTTGTAAAGGCACCACAATCAGACTGAGAAATGCTTGTATGCCAATGACTTAGAGCTTTCTTTTCAGAAAAATCTTTCCCAAAAAACAAGATGCGCAAATTGCTGGCCTTGAAGGTCTTTCTCATTTTTTGAGATTTTTTTTTGAACTTTTTGATTTTTCAGTGATGGGAGAGGAAAACCGGCTTCATGCCGGCGAGCCGCCGGCGCTCCATATCGCCTCCGACTGAAAAAGTAAAGCCGACCTTGACACGCAAGAATTTTGGCAGAGCAGGCTCATCCGTCGAAGCAGCAACCCTACAAAATTTTTCGTGTTTTTTCGTGTCTTTTCGTTGTTAAAAAATAGGTTGCGGGCGATCAGTCCGTGCCAAGACTTTTCGTGTGGTTTGTGGTTAAAAAATCCTTTTTTGGACACGGTCTAATTCTGGGGAAGTTGGATTAAAACCGCCTTGGATTGTATATTTGGTCAGAGACATTGGGGCTAACTGTTTTCCCCTGTTTGCACTGTTGGAAAAGATCGATGAAGGAGATACGATGATTACACGCCTCGTCAATAAAATTCTGCCATTCTGCTTTTGTGTTGCCTGTTTTTCGCTTTCGGCGGCAGAAACGGTCATCAAGCGTCTCAATTACACGATATTGACGGAAGACAATCCATCCGCAGTATGCAAAACAGCTGCCAATGAACTTGCTGGAATATTGGAAAAATCATACGACAGGCCAATAAAACTGAACGGCAACGACAAGGAAATTGTCTTTTTTGTCGGAGTTTCCGACGAAGCAATCCGAGCCGACTTTGCGGAGCTGCCCGATGTCCAAGACAAATTCGCCGTCTTCAGAAAGGGACGTAGCTTCCTTTTTCATGGTTATGATGATCAGGATACCAAGCCGGAACAAAGCATCCGCGGCCAGGCAGGCACCCTGCTTGCGGTTTATTATTTTTTGACTCGATATGCCGGAACGCAGTTCTTTTTCCCCGGCGAGGATGGATACTCGGTCAGCAAAGACAAGGAAATTCTCTTCCCTGCCGACCAGGACATCCCCGAACCCTCTTTCACCCTGCGAGGATTTTCCTTGCAAACAAAAGAATATCCATACCGGGAACGGGCGATGTTTTTCCGACGTATGCTATGCTCCATCCCAATATGGGGGCAGCTGGACATCTACTATGTCTACCTCAACAAGTGGAAAAAACGTTTTTTTGTTGAACATCCGGAATATTTCATGATGCGCAACGGCAAGCGCATCAGTGAGAATTATCCAAATCATGTCCCCTGCTTTTCCAACCCCGATGTCATCCAACAGACCGTGTCGGACATCATCGAAATCCTGAACCGGGAACCTGCAAAGAAAACCGTTAAAATCTTTTGTGACGCTCCGATTAATCTTTGCGAATGCGATGCATGCAAAGCGATGCCGGAACGAAAAATTGCCGGGAACGGAATGAATGTCAGCGAATCCGTATACGGTTTCCAGAAAAAAATTGCGGACATTATCCACCAGACGCATCCCGACGTTTATTTTCTGACTCAGACCAAGGGGCGTTCGTACTATGAACCGCCCAAACTTGTCAATCTGGGCGACCGCTTCACGGTCAATATTCTTGCATCACCTCACCTGACGGCTGTGAAGCATCAGGCTTTTGCGCTGGAAACTGCAAAAAAATGGCAGGATGCCGGCATGCGTACCATGATCTTCGGTTATCCGCGTTATACTGATATTCCAACGAAAAACATGCCGGTGATAACGCCTCATTTTACAAAAGAGTATCTGAAAGCGTTCCATGGACTCACCAGCGGCACCGCAATCAGTGAGTTGAATAACAATCCCTATTCATTCAGTGCTCTTAACCAGTTTGTACAAGCCAAGCTTTTATTCGATCTGAACACCGACACTGACAAGCTGATCAAAGAATTCTGTGCGTTTGCCTATCCTGGAGCCGAAGATGAGATGATCCGCTTCTATGCTGAAATGGAACGCTTATACAGAGATCGAAAAGATGTCCATTTCGACCCCCTCTGTGACATCTACTCTTCAGAAAACCTGCAAAAGCCCATGCGTCTGCTCGATGACGCCGCCGGAAAAATTTCCGGCACTCGAGCTTTCTTTGATAAACTGCATGCAGACTTCAAGGTTTTCTATGAACGTTCCCTTGCCCAGAAAGAAAAAGCCGAGGAACTCAAAGCCTACAATAAAGTTCGACTGCAGCAAACGGAAAATTCGCTTGCGCTTCCTTTTTCCATCCAGGATATTGATATAAGTCTTCCCCCGGACAAGTGGGAAAAGGCGCTTTCCTTGCAATTTTCAGCCCCTCAACCGATCGAAAATTTTCAGGGTAGTAGGCTCTATTTAATCAGCTCGAAGAGCCATCTCTACGTTGGGTTGGTCGCAGATGAAAGCAAGATGAGCCAGTTGCAGGCACACTGCCAGCAGAATTTCAAAGGGGACTTCTGGAGCGATGACAATTTTGAATTCATGCTCATGCCACCTGACCAGCAAAACTATTATCAGATCGTCATCAATGCCAATGCGTATTTCAGAGTATTGTCACAGCCGGGTTTGAAAAATGCCACCGATTTTGAAATGGAAGCGAAAGCAATAAAATCCCCGGAAGGCTGGGCGGTTGCAATGAAAATCCCACTGGCACAGCTTGGAAAAATACGACCAGGCCAGGCATGGAAATTCAATGCTTTCAGAAACCGCCTATGCGGCGAAAAAAGTCAGGCGTCCGGAGTGAGAATGCTGGGCGCCAATTTTCATAAGACGGAAAATTACGCCACTTTACTGTGGCCGGACGCCATAACGGAAAAGTAGAACTAACCCTATTTTTAACCACGGAAACCACAGAAAACACGGAAAAACTTTCGTGTCTTTTCGTGTGGTTCGTGGTTAAAAAAGCTTTTATTTTCCTGCGAAGAAGCGGAGGAGCCTGGCGGCGTGAGCGGCGCAGTCATCGACGACCGGGTCCATCATTTTATCGATGGGGAGGAATTTGCCGTCGAGTTTTTCCAGCTCGCGGTGCGTGGATTTCAGGAAGGTATCCATATATTCGGTAGCAATATTGACTTTGCAGATGCCATGCTCGATGGCTTTTCGGACATCTTCGAGCGGCGTGCCGGTGCCGCCATGCAGGACTAACGGCAATTCCGGCAGCGCCTCGGACAATTCCCGGCAGCGCTGATGGTCGATATGCGGTGTTTGCTTATAATATCCATGGGCTGTTCCGATCGAGACCGCCAGTGCATCGACATTGGTGCCCCGGGCGAATGCAACGGCCTCTTCAACGCTGGTCAGCACGGTGTCATCGCCTTGCGCGACATGTCCGATCTCGCCTTCCATGGAAGCCCCGTGCCGATGCGCCAGTTCGGTAGCGGCGGCGGTAATGCGCATATTCTCCTCGAAGGGCAGCCGGGAACCGTCGTACATAACCGAGCTGTAGCCGGCCTCGAGCGCCTGCTGCACCTGCTCGATATTTTCGCCGTGATCGAGATGAATGACGACAGGCTGATTGCAGCGATCGGCCAAACGCAGCAGCGTACCAGCCAAGTCAGCGCCTTTTTCACTATGGAAAAGGCGCATGTAGACCTGTATGATGACCGGCAGTTTTTCTGCTTCCGCAGCCCGGATGACGCCCAGTGCTCCCTCATAATTGGCGACATTGAATGCACCGACCGCACGTTTCTCACGACGAGCCTGCGGAAGTATTTCCTTGAAAGTTACTAGTGACATGTTGTATATTCCTTTTCAAAAAAGTGCTCGCCAGACAGGTCGGACAGGTCGGACGGGTCGGACGGGTCGGACAGGTCGGACCTGTCTCTTATACACATCT
>JAPXLT010000364.1:0-4158 GCA_033809415.1 Lentisphaeria bacterium | reverse complement strand
CCCTGCACCCTGCACCCTGCACCCTATCCTACACCACGCACCACGCACCACGCACCCCGCACCCCGCACCCTGCACCCTTTTTTGCTGTATTCTGCGTTTTTCACTTGTAAATCGGTCAGTTTCCATTATTTTTTATTTTTGTTAGTTTAAACAAGAAAGAGGTTGAAAAGTATGAATCATCCGATCAGTATCATGCCCTGCCTTGACATGCGCAACGGGCGAGTCGTCAAAGGCGTGCACTTTGTGGATATCAGCGATGCAGGGGATCCCGTGCAGTGTGCCCAGGCCTATTGCGCAGCCGGCGCCGACGAACTGGCAATGCTGGATATTACCGCAACCGTCGAAAACCGCAGCACGATGCTCGAGGTTGTCCGCAAAGTCTCAGAGGTCTGTACCATCCCTCTCACGGTCGGCGGCGGAATTTCGGATGTGCCCTCGGCAGCAGCAGTATTGAAAGCAGGAGCTGACAAGGTATCGGTCAGCAGTGCCGCCTTCCGCAAGCCGGAGCTGATTCCGGCTCTGCTCGATGAGTACGGACCTGATGCAGTCACCATTGCCATTGACCTGGACATCAACGCAAAAATGCCCTCCGGCTATGAAGTCTATATCGACGGTGGGCGGACTGCTACCGGATTTGACGCAATCGAGTGGGCGAAAAAAGTAGATGGCTATGGGATCAAGGTCATTCTTCCGACCAGCAAAGCTGGGGATGGTGCACGCACTGGATACGATTTGCCGGTCATTACCGCCATGGCCAAAAACTGCAAAGCAAAAATCGTTGCATCAGGCGGCGCAGGCAAACTGGAGCATTTTCTGGAAGCGGCCCAAGCCGGCGCACAAATACTGCTGGCGGCTTCCGTCTTCCATTTTCATACTATTGATATTCCCGAATTAAAACAATATTTACATAAAAATGGGATAGCAGTGCGAATAATATAAGGGTGCAGGGTGCAGGGGACAGGGTGCAGGGTGGACGAAGTGGACATGGTGGACATGGTGGACAGAAGCCGGACGCCCCAAACGCATCACGCATCTTCCTGCATCCCAATACTCGTTACTTAAGATTTTTTAACCACGAAATACACGAACAGGCACGAAATTTTTTTATAGGGTTGTTGTTTTGACGAATGAGTTTGCAAGCGGAATTTCGGTCTGGTTTGTTGTTTTCTCCGATTGCTTGGCGTTCTTGGCGGTTGGTTCCTCGTCATTGAACCGCCAAGACGCCAAGGTCGGCCTTATGGAGTTGTATCGTCGGTGTAGTTACAAAGCGTTAAGTAAAGAGTATTGCCCTGCACCCTGACCCTGCACCCCTGCACCCTGCACCCTGTCCCCTGCACCCTGCACCCTGCACCCTGCACCCTGCACCCTGTCCCCTGCACCCTGCACCCTTTTACCGTTCCCAGAGCGCCCAAGTGCCGCTGGGTACCGCCAGCGTATCCGGATTGGCTGGCAGTACCAGTTCGCCAGATGAAATGGTGCCCTTGAGCATGGTTTGTGTCAGCAAATTAGTCAACACCAAGGGCGTATAGCCTGGGGTGTGACAACTTAAAAAGAGAAAACGGCGCCTTGCTGAAAGCACCTGTCGGCAAAGTTTCAGCAGATCAAGCATATGGCTATCGATCTGGAAAAGTTCCTGGTTGCTGCCGCGACCAAAACTGGGCGGATCAAGAATGATTCCGTCATATTGCCGGCCACGGCGTATTTCACGTTTCAGAAACTTCTGGACGTCATCGACAATCCAGCGGATCGGCGCATCCGTCAATGCATTCAACTCCGCATTCTGCCTGGCCCAATCAACCATTTTGCGCGAGGCGTCCAAATGGCAGACTTCACAGCCCGCTTTGGCCAGTGCCAGGGTCGCGCCGCCGGAATAAGCAAATAGATTCAAGACCGTCGGCTTCGCGGAAGCGTCTGAAGCACAGATGTCCCGCAGCTTCTTCCAAGCCAAGGCATGCTCCGGAAAAACTCCAACATGACCAAAATCGGTTGGCTGAAGGCGGAAGCGGATTCCCTCGATCTCACAGACCCAGTTTTCCGGCATTTTTTGCCGGAATTCCCAACGAGCGCCATGCTCCCGGGTAAAAAAGGCCTGCGCCTGCTGCCAGCGTGACGGCGGCAATGTCGGCCACCAGACGGCTTGGGCGCAGGGACGGTCTACTAGGCAAGGGCCGAATTGTTCGAGCTTGCGCCCGTTGCCAGCATCCACTAGAGCATAGGATGATCTGTCAGAAGCCATTCAGCGTTCCTATAATTTTCGTACTACTAAAAAATTTCCGCGCTTTCCGTGTTTTCCGTGGACAAAACTGGGTTGCGAGTGTTGATGCTTCGCCTTAAAACATGTTTTTGCAGGCTTTGATCCAAGCGTCGGCCAGCAGTTGATGTCCGGCCAGGGTCGGGTGCACACCGTCGGCCAGCCAATATTCCTGCGGCATGATCGCGCAGGCGTTATTAAGAATCTTCTGGCAGGGGATGAATACTGCCTGGAACTCTTTGCTCAAGGCGGCGACGATTTGACGGCGTTGCTGCATTTCCTGCAGCCAGTGATCCTGGACTGCTCCAAAAGGCAGGACGAAAGGTGCCATCAGCACCAGCTTGACATCAGGGAGAACGCTCCGTGTCCATTCGAGAAGCAGGCGGTATATTTGCGCATAACGGGGCACTTCCACTCCATTGGGGTTGTCTTGGATGGCCTCATGCCAGGTATCATTGACCCCGATCAGGATGCTGATAATGTCTGGCTTGTAATTCAATGTGTCGCGTTTCCAGCGTGCATAGAGATCGACCACCCGGTTGCCACTGATTCCGCGGTTGTGAAACTGCAAGCGACCCGCTGGATGATCCCGCAAAAGCCTTGCCGCCACCAGCCCCGGATATCCTCCGCCCAGCTGAATGTTTGGGCGCTTATCCGCCTCTACCTCGCGGCCACGTCCGACATCGGTAATCGAGTCTCCCTGGAACATGATCACTTTTTGATTCATTTTCACCATCCTTTATTTTTCTGGTTGACAAGAAGAAGCGACCCGGAAACAGCCGCTGGTCCATTCTTCCAAGGTACGAGTTTCCATTTCTTCGCAGCCCAGTGCGATGAAGCGCTGGCGCACTTCAGCATATTGTTCATTCAAAATTCCGGAAAGAATCAGAAAGGCCGCCCCTGAGTCTGCGGCAGTGAAGCTGAGAATTTGTTCGGCATGCTGCAATAATACTACGGCCAGAATATTCGCTGCCACGACACGGCAACGCTGAGGCGGAAGGTAGTCCTTGACATCTGCCACAGCCAGAGTCACATCCGTAAATCCTGCACGGGACAAATTTTCACGGGAGGTCTCGACGGCCTGTGGATCATGGTCAAAGGCAAATACCGGCTGGTATCCCAGCAGCCTTGCCGCTATCGACAGAATGCCGGAGCCACACCCGGCATCGAGGAAGGAAGCGCCTGTGCCGATCTGCTTCTGCAGCAAGTCCAGGAATTGCAGACAGGCGCGGGTGGTACCATGGTATCCAGTTCCGAAGCACATGCCCGGGTCCAGTTCGAGGATGATATCACCAGGCTGAACATCAGCTTTTTCCCAGCTGGGCTTGACTACAAGACGTTCGGAGGCACGGAAAGTGTGAAAGTGCTTTTTCCAGCTTTCCGACCAGTCCTCCTGACGCATCGTCCGGCTCTCGATGCTGCGCAAAGGGCTACTCAACAGCTCAGACCAGTCCGGCAGCATGGCGCAAATCTGCTCGCGGAATTCCGCAGCTTCAGCAGCATTTTGCGCGATCACATAGATCGAAGCCAACCCCGTCTCGAAATTGCTGTAGGAGGATGATGGAAAATCAGCGGCAGCCAGCAGCTCCTCGAGCAAGGCTGCATCATCGCGGCTGCTGACGATCTCGACCAGATGAAGCACTTCATTTTCCATCGTTATATTCCCAGTACTCCGTCACCTGTTTTCGTACTACTATCACCCAGAATCTTGTTTTTTGTGAAAGATTTTCAAAAACCAGATTCGCAAGTAACTGGCTTTGAGGTTCTTTCTCATTTTTAAGATTTTTTTGAACTTTTTGATTTTTCAGTGATGAGAGAGGGAAACCGGCTTCATGCCGGCGAGCCGCCGGCGCTCCATATCGCCTCCGACTGAAAAAGTAAAGCCGACCTTGTCACGCAAGAATTT
>JAPXLT010000363.1:0-4191 GCA_033809415.1 Lentisphaeria bacterium | reverse complement strand
AGGGAACAGTGGAAATGGCAAAGAAAGTGTCCCAGATGTTCTGTTGGCCTTGGATGATTAGTTCAATTTGATTTTTAATTGGTATGAGTTGCAGAGAATGGCGTCGAAATCCTTTTGCAGGATCTCTTCTATTTCTGCGTCGTGACAGTCTTGATTAATACTGGTCTGATGAAAATCAAGAGTGGCCTGTGGAGATTCCGGCAGCACATCTCGCAATCCTTCCAGGAGATTGAAAACGGGATGATTTTTTCGGAAGGCCGGGGTGTCTGGGACATCCGGTCGGAATTTGCGGGCAATGTAGAGCAGTTTCCGGCATCCCCGCTGCAGAAACTCCTTGGCTATCTGGCGGCCTCCATCACGGTAATCGATCAATGCAGCACTGCCGGGCGGCTCCCCGGGCGCATCAAAAATATCCAGGAACACAGAATTCAAATTGCGCCAGCGTTCCAGAAAAGGATGCCGCCAGTAACCTCCGCCATGTACCAGCACGCCGCGAATCGGTGCACTCAACAAGGTGCTGAAACTGGCCATTTGCAACAAAGATGTATCGGGACCTGAAAGTTGCAGATCATAGCTGACCAGATATAAGTTCGACTCCAGAAACTCACGCCGCAAAGCATCGTAAAGATGCCCGTAAAAATGCCCGGTCAATGGCATCAACACCACCGTCAGCAAATGCGTTAGATTGCTTGCAGCCGGAACCTCCGTCAAAAAAGTGCCGGTGCCGCGAATGCCGGTTAATAAGCCTTCCTCACGTAATACGCGCAAGGCAGACTCTATCGTCTTCTGGCTAACACCAAAATGCTCGACTAACTCCAGCTTGCGCGGAAGACGATTGCCTGGGAAAAAACCACCAAGAATCTGACGGCGCAACGCATCCGCAACAACTTCAAATTTTAATGGTTTACGGCGAACACGCATAAAAAACAAACCGCAGGAAAAAAGGATGTTTATTAAGGTTGTTTATAAAAATATATGGTTCCTTTTAGGAAATGCAAATCGCCTTGATTTTTTTGTTTTTACAATTTGATTCCGTATGTAAGACGTCAATAAAGCTGGGTGACAGTTTTTTTTGCAACGAAAGACACGAATGGGCTTGGCGCGGACTGATCGCCCGCAACCCACACGGACTTTACACGGACTTTACACGGACAGGACACGGACAGGACACGGACAGGACACGGACTTTACACGGACTTTACACGGACAGGACACGGACGACGACGGATCGGACGGATCGGACGGATCGGACGGATCGGACGGATCAAGTAGATCGGTCGGATCAGTCGGATCGGTCGGATCAGTCGGAGAAACCAATAGACCAGATCACAAATTCCGCTTGCAAGCTTATCCGTCGAAGCAGCAACCCTACAAAATTTCCGCGCTTTCCGTGCTTTCCGTGGACAAAAAATAGGTTGTGGGCGGCAACTCACGCCAAGTTCTTTCGGGCATTTCGTTGTTCAAAAAGAATTCCTCGCTTACCCGGGTTGTGACGCCTTGCTTCCGTATCGGTGCGACTTTAGAGATTGATTTGACTTTTGGGGTTGTCAATGTATTTTTTGCATGGTACGCAATTTTACCTTTCACGCCAACTTTTTGAGACTACAGGGCAAAAGGAGTGTAGTGCCCTTTTGACCAGTGTTTTTGCACCAAATGCGAAAGTTGGGCCAACCCCCGTTTCAGATTGGATTTGCTTGCTGAAAAATTGTACTTTGCCGCATAAAAAGGGAGGCTTTGATGAGTTGGTATGACTGGTTGATTACGATTGTGCCTTTGTGCTTTGTCATGGGGCTTGGTTTTTATACCCGCAAGTTTGTTGTAGGCGTATCGGATTTTCTCGTTGGCGGGCGTGTCTGCCGCCGCTATGTGATGACCACAGCAGGAATGGCCAGTGCTGTGGGGTTGATTACGGTGGTTGCTTATATCGAGTCTGCATATAAAACCGGCTTTGCGCTTGGTTTCTGGAACTCCATCATCGCCCCGATCAGCATCCTGTTGAGTTTGTCTGGCTACTGCATGTACCGCTTCCGCGAAACACGCGCCATGAGTATTGGGCAGTACATCGAAATGCGATACAGCCGAAAACTGCGCATTTTCTCCTGCTTTCTGCGCTCGATTGCAGAAATGGTCGCAAATATGATCATGCCAGCAGTCGCGGCACGCTTCTTCATCGCATATCTTGATTTGCCGCGAAAATTTAACTTCCTTGGATTGCAAATCGACACCTATCTTCTGATTATCATTGTAACCCTCGTTCTGGCCATTACGTTGATTTGCATCGCAGGCGAAATTTCCATTATGGTCACCGATACCTTGCAGGGATTGATTTTCTTCCCAGTCATCCTCATTTTCGTTATCTTTATACTTACCAAATTTTCCTGGTCGACGGAAATCGCACCAGTAATGGCAGACCGCGCACCCGGCGAAAGTTTCATCAATCCCTATGACATCTACAATTTGCGGGATTTCAATTTGCTGATGGTCATAACAGCAATCATTGGAAGCTTCCTCCATCGCCTGACAGGAGTCACTGGCACCAGCAATGCGGCTGTCAGCGCACATGAAGCAAAAATGGGCGCCATCCTTGGTACCTGGCGAGGTGCCTTTACCGGAGTCTTTTATGTCGTCATAGCCATTGGAATTATTACCATTATGCATCATAAAAACTATGCGGAAGACGCCCGGCAAATCCGCATTAATATCTCGCAATCGGTAGTTGACGAACTGTTGCCGACGGAAACGGAACGCGCGGATTTTATGGAAAGGATCAAAGAAATCCCGCCAATCGAACATGAAATCGGCAAGGATGAACCGTATTCTGAAAAGACAAGCCCGGACAACGTTTATTTTGACAAGGCACAGGAATACTTCGGACTGGATGGCGAAGGCAGTTCGAAAACGCAGCAGTACCGGACTTTATTCCGTCAGTTGATGCTGCCTGCTACCATGCGTCATATATTGCCGCCAGGCATGATCGGATTGTTCTGCATGCTGATCTTGCTGTTTATTCTGTCAACCGATGACAGCCGTATTTACAGCGCCAGCGCAACCCTGGTGCAGGATTGCATCGTGCCGTTTTACAAGAGCGATGAATTGTCTCCTGAAAAGCATATCTTTTATATTCGCGCAGTATCCATTGGCGTCGGGATTTTCTTTGTTATCGGCTCTGTGTTTACTGCGCAGTTGGATTATATCAGCCTGTTTGTTTCCATTACCTATGGCATGTGGATGGGCGGGTGTGGTCCAATGCTGGTGTTTGGCATCTATAGCAGGTTCGGTACAACCATTGGCGCCTGGTGTTCTTTGTTATCCGGTATGCTCATCAATTTGACGGGATTGATCATGCAGCGCGGCTGGGCAAGCAGCATATATCCATGGCTTGAAAAGCATGACCTGGTGGAACCGGTTGGCAATTTCCTGGCAGCGGTCAGCAAGCCGTTTAATCCAATTGTCGTATGGGAGATGAACCGCCTGAAATGCCCGATTAATTCGTATGAGTTTTATTTAATGGCAATGCTGACTTCGTTGTTCGTTTACCTGGTAGTATCCTGGTTGACTTGCAGGGAACCTTTCAATTTGGATCGTTTGCTGCATCGCGGAAAATACGCAGAAGAAGGAGCAATATGTATCAAAACACCATGGAGTCTTAAGAATATAGGAGCGAAACTGATTGGCATTACCCCCGAATACACCAAAGGGGATAAGATCTTGGCATGGTCGGTGTTCGGGTATAGTTTCATATACGGCTTCTGTGGCATGTTTCTCCTCGTCGTAATCTGGAACGCTTTTTCCCCATGGCCGGTATCCTGGTGGAGCAATTATTTTCTGATCAAATTCCTCATCATCCCCGGAATTGCAGCACTCATTACCAGCGTTTGGTTTACCATTGGTGGGGTCCGGGACATGATTGCCATGTTCCGTGCATTGAAGAATCGTGTCGCCAATCCACTCGATAACGGCATGGTCGAGGGTCATGTCTCGATCGATGAAAAGCAGAAATTCGACGCGATTGATAAAAAAGAAGAAGACTCCCGGGAACAATAGCGTCTATCAATAGAATTCAGAAGGCAGGTCGAGGGGTTAAAAGTGGCGCGAGCGTCCCGGTTTCGATGCCTGAGGGAGGAAACAATGCATTAACGGGTCTATAGTATAGGGTGCAGGGGGCAGGGTGCAGGGTGCAGGGTGCAGGGG
>JAPXLT010000362.1:0-4236 GCA_033809415.1 Lentisphaeria bacterium | reverse complement strand
CGTGAACTTCAAGTCCCTGCACATGATCATCATTTGCAATCCTGTCGCTTTCTTCCATAGCTGCTCGAAGCCTGGCGTTAGGCACTTCGGCTGTAATCGCAAAAGGAATTGAACGCGTTCGAAGACACTGTTTCACGAAAACGTTGAAGGCTGTCGTGAAGTTCAGACCAAGCTCCGCAAAGAGTTCTTCTGCTTCTTTTTTGGTTCCGCTATCCATGCGAATATTAAGATTTGTCATGGTGGGAGGCATCGCTTCTTCTCCTAATCATGTGTAATACAATCACAAAATGCGCTGTTTTATGTGCATTATCAATAAATTTAAACCATTTCAAGCGCAATGCAAGTAAAAGAAGAAAAAATATGCATTTCGAAACACGAGGTTATGTAAGGCGTCTTTAGGGCTTGTAACAAATTAACTTCAGATAACTGAACGTATGTGCTGCCAGGTACGCCTCTTTTATTTCTTGGTTGGCTGGCGGAACAGCATGATCAGTGCGTCCCCTTTGGGTAGCAATACCCGGAATGTCCTGGATTTTTTATCTTCCTCGAGCAGGAAGATATCATGGTTGACTTCCGGGTCCAAGGCCAGGTCGCCCTTTTTCTGAATGGTGATTTCAGTCACCATCTCATTTTCGTCATCAGGGTTGCTTACGCAGACCAGCGAAGCGCCATCCCGGGTTTTGCAGGCCACTAAACGACCGGTGGTGATTTCAATGCCGGTCTGCGACAACATCCTCATGATGTCGCCAGCTGCTTTCTCCATAAGAGGACTGATACCTGTCCTGCCATACCCGACCCTCTGGTAGAGACGATCCTCCTTGACCATGTGTGGGGCCACATTGAAGAAGACCGCTGCGGCTTTTGCATTGCGCTTCAAGGTCAGTACCGGAATCTCGGCGGCAAGCAGCACTTCCGCTCCGTCTGCGACATACGAGCCGCGGCAACGTTCATCATCACAGTATTCACTCATGCCCCGGCAGAAATCACCAGTCGGCGTTACTTTGCTGATCGTTTTGAGTTTTCCGGTATTGCGGACCCCGAACAGGTCTTCCAAGCCGGTCACGTCTTCGCAGGCTACCAGATTGACCCCCTCCGAATGCAGTTCGCGGATTTTTTCCAGAACGGATTTGGACATGCCCTTGAGGGGCGGCAGAACCAGTGTATCCACCTGCTCGGCATCCAATTTGCCGATGCATTCATCAAAGAGCTGGAATCCGGCACAGACTCCCGCCCTGGCTGCTGATTCGTAGATAAACGGCACGTCTTCCGAGGCGGTATTGCGGACATCAATAATGCCCGTATTTCCGACGACCATGACATCCTTCTTTGCCCTGCGGGAGGCTTCGCTGGAGACGTAGGCGGCGGAACGCAACGGACGTTCTGCCGGATGTTCCAGCACAGTGGGCCAGACTTGCAGCAGGGCCTCGTACCAGGGGCGAGTAAACCGGCAGGCCTGGAAGCCTTGTCTGCTCCAGAAATGGAAGCCGTCCTTTGCCAGATAACCGGAGGCAAAGGCAAAGTTCAAAATCTGCCGCATGAAAAGTTTCGGCGAGCGTTCCTTGCTGTTTCCGAAGGGCGGATGGGCATAGAATACCGCACCGTCCGGGCAACCCTGTTTGAGTTTGCCGCCGGTATAAATTTCCGGATAGATGCGGCTGCCGGGCATGGCCATGATGCAGGAAGTCAGGGTATAGAGTCCGCGTTCGATCGGGTAGCCGCAGGAGAATGGATAATCCTCGAATTGCCAGAATCCATGCAGTTCAGAAGGAATCTTACTGTTGCCCAGCATTCGCGGGCATTCCGGACCTTTGAGGCGTGCGGCGTAGATATGAAAAGGCCCATACTGCGCGAACTGAACTTTCGGATTGATTTTCCGCAGCTTCTTGAGCTTCTTTTCGTTCAAGCAAGCCACATAATCGCAGGCGTAATCCAGCCATTCCTCCCAATATTCAGCTGCGACCCATTTATAAACCTCCACCGGCAAGTTCTTTCCGGCTTTCTGCTGTTTCTGCAACTCGGTCAAATCAAAGGGCACTTTCTTGAGAGTATGCAGGAAATCCAGCATCGTCTGGAAACGTCCGCCATAATAGGACCATGACCAGGTAAAATTCATGCGCTCATTGCAATCCCAGACATTGACATAGTCCGATTCTTTGACGATGTCCAGGTTGTCATCCACCTCGGAATGATCCAGCGTCCGGCTGCTGATCCAGGAGAAGTTGCCGCGTCCGTAGGCTTTGAGGGTGGGTCCCATCTGGTATTTGCGGAAGGCCTCAGGCAGCATGACGGCACAGGAAATATAGTGCCCTTCATCCACACTGGCACCAAGCCAGGGGTCGAAGGCATCGGTCATGAGTCCGCGAGTCTCTGTCCGGGCATTATAGAGAAAGGGCAAGCCTGAAATCAGAGGCGGCGGCAGGCTGTCCTTTTTCAGGCTCATAATCTCGAACGCGCAATATTCTTCCTGGGGCGGTACGCTCGGGTCCAGGCTGCGGACGCGTATGTGGTAAACGCCGGCAGGCAGTCCTTTAAGCGGCTCGATGGTCAGATCAACCGTTTTGAAAGAGCTGACTCCCAGCCTAAGAGTCTTTTCGAGCAGTTTAAATTTCAGATTGCGGACAGGGCGCAAATATGCATCCTCGAGAATCACCTCGTACAGAGCAGGCAGGTTTTCGCTGGCGGTGAGGCGAATCCGGAATTCGGGCACTTCCTTTTCGAAGAAGTAGTGGTTTTCCCGGGCGAACTTTACCGCCCGTTCATAGCGTGGGTCGGTTTTCGGCAGCTTGTCAATGATTTTCTTGTCAGGTTGGGAGAAGAATTCGATTTTGCAGTTGGCCGCATCAGTGATGCCTAATCCGGAATAGAGAACTTTTCCCTTTGTGGAGAATACGGTTTCCGCCGGATTTAATTCCTGGTTGGGCGAAGCGTTGTGGTGCCACGATTCGAAGCCGACCGCTAGGTCGAATTTACCATCAGGTATCATGAACCGGGCATTCCGCTTGAAAGGCCAGTCCACCTTTTCATAGACAATCTTATACAAGTATTTTGGTGCGATGCCCGGCGGCACAAGCACAATGGTTTTGCCGTAGAGCACATGTTTTTCAGAATGACGTTCGACCAAAACCTTGAGGTAGGGGCGGGTCAGCAGATCAGCCCGTATGCCATGGTAATTGCCTTCGCCGACATTCGTTTCCGGCACGCCACCACGGAAAGTGAGCGACGCATCCATGCAATTGCCGTAGTTCCGCAAAGTGACATCACAGAAAATCGGGTAGTAGGTCAGGCTGTCCGGCAGGGGAATAGTAAATTTTTGCTCTTTTCCACCTGTTTTTGGCGGGTTGCCATCGATGGAAAAGGCGAGGACTTTGAGGACATCCCAGAAGTGTTCGCGAGCCAAAGCAATCTTGCCGCTGCCGTTCCGGACGGTAAATTTAAAATTCTTTCCGAGCAGAGTTAATTTCATCGCATCGCCGCGCAGTTCCATTCTGCAATCGATCGGCTGATTGAATAGCGCCGCATTCAACTTCGCAGATTGTGTTTCCAGCGGCGTAAACTGGTTGAGCCTGGTTGTGCCATATTCCACATTCAAGGTATCTGTCTTCTTCGGATTGATCAGCCGGACATACTGCCCGCGTCCAGTGAAGGTGTCATATCTGAAACAGAGGATGATGCCGAACTGTTCGCTGGCTTCGTAATTGACGCTTGCGGTGAATTTTACCAGGCAGTCACTGGTGTCTGGAATGACCGGCAGGAATTTGTTGCCTGCAGAGAGCAGTTCGATGCAGTGATCGCCGCAGCGGATTGCCGGGACTTGTGGCATATCGGTGTTCTGTTCGACATACCAGCCCCCGGGCAGACCGTCGGTTTCGGCAGTGAAAGTCTCTTCAAACAACGGAACCAGAACTTCTTTTTGTTTTTTCATTTGTCAATTGCCCGAAAGGTGGTTGCAAAATTTTGGGGTACACAAAACGTCAATATTTCTCTTTTGAGATATAATAGAATATTATGCCGATTCAGTTTTTATCAAATCAGACTACAAAGGATTTTTTAACCACGAACCACACGAAAAAGCACGAAAATTTTTATAGGGTTGCTGCTTCGACGGATAAAATTGCATGCGGTTTAAAAAGTGGCGCAACCGTCCCGGTTGTGATGTCTGGACTGTCGGTATAGTACGTCCCTGCCCCCTGTCCCCTGCCCCCTGCCCCCTGCACCCCTGCCCCCCGCACCCTGCCC
>JAPXLT010000361.1:0-4269 GCA_033809415.1 Lentisphaeria bacterium | reverse complement strand
TCTCCGAACATGCGTTGATGATGCTCTGCAATCAGGTCATCGACATCCGTCGCGTTATCCCATGCAATGCGGAAGAACAGATAGGTGTTGAGATAATTGAAAAGCCACCATTCTGATTCGGCTTCATAAAAGGCGCCAAAAGTATAGGTGGCTTGGCGCTTGAAAAAATTACCGACGGCATGGGGCGCCATCTGTGGAATGCCGTAGTTGGCAAGTGTGCTGTTGCCGCTGAGTTTGCCCGGATAGGTCCACAGCCACACCTTGTGCCCCAGCTTTTTTGTCCAGTCACGTATCAGATTATCACCTTTGTTGCGCAACAATGGGATATTTTCGACCCAAGGCCCGGTGGTGGCAACCATGACCTCCAGATTATCCGGAAGATCTCGTTTCGGAACCACAGTATATCTCGCATAGGCCATGCCAGTGATGCGGTCGGAAAATCCGGCATTTTTGACCCGTTCGGCAATATCGGCAACCATATCCCAAACATATTCGGACTCACCATGTTCAGCCATGAATTCCTTGCATTTGGGGCAGAGGCAGCGGCGGTGGTGGTCGCCAGGCATGACGCTGTAGAAGCCAGGCTGGCCGAGGACAGTACTCCAGCGGAAACCGTCTTTGGGATTGCGGTCAGTCCCGCCAAGTACTCCTCGTATTTCCGGACCTTCGCCTTTCAGGTATGAGATGGCATCCAGGTAAATTTCGTTGCGATATCCGGGCGACAGATAGCACCCGCTGCCAACCGACCAGTGGTCGGGAGAGTAGATTTTGCCATCGGCATCCACTGCGAAATATTCCGGATGCTCTTTTGCAAAGCGGCGATAATAGCCGCTTTGTTCCAGGCTGTGGCAACATGGAACATAAAATGTCTGACTGCGCCGGCGATAATCCTGCAAAACTGCCCCACCCTTGGCATTTTCCTGGTCAAACCAAGGATTGTAGAATTCTGCGGAGCGGCGTTGGAAGTGATCTGGACGGTCATAGATATCGATCTGCCCGATAGTGATTTGCTTCTGCAACGGCACTACGACACCCAGTTTGCCTGGGAAATAAAACCGGACTCCGGCGAAACGCTCCAGAAAGTCATAAGCTCCGAACAATGTCGCATGCTCGAAATAATTGGTATCAAACCGTTCGGGATCGTTGTTGCCATCACGTCCAGCGATGACGATTCGGTTGCCCTGTGATTTGATGGCAAAACCATCCCGGTCGAATGTGTTGACATCGATGCCCATTTCCCTGGCGTATTGATTGTCCCCGAGACAGATGGCAACGCCCAGTTCCTGTGGCGCAGTCACGACAGGAATGGCACCCTCGAGCGCCTCGCCAAGATATTGGGCGAGTTCCTTGGCGGCAAAGCGAACGGTCGGCTTGGAATTGGGAGGAACAACAATATGAGTATCCGCATTTAAGGTCAGCTCCGCACTTTTTCCGACCGCGATGCGGCGAGGCAATTTAGGATCGCACGATGACGTGAGCGGTGCGGCGGCAAGGGCAATATTCAGCGCGAAACAAAAACATAACCATGATCTAAGCATCTTGTACTATCCTCAAACTTCTTGTTTTGTAAAAGACTTTTCTGAAAACTTATCTACAAGCCATTGGCATATAAGCACTTCTCCGTCTGATTGTGGTGCCTTTACAAGGCACTGCCCTTGGGTGGGTTCCTCACCCCTGGCTAAAGCCAGGGGTTAAGCATGGTGAAGCGCCTACGGCGCAAAGCATTATACCGATCCGACCAATCCGACCGATCAGCTGTCCGTATCTCGTCCGTGTAAAGTCCGTGTAAAGTCCGTGTAAAGTCCGTGTGGGTTGCGGGCGATCAGTCCGCGCCAGGCATATTTCTTTATATCAACTTTAAAAATGCAGCAGCGTTCTGCCTTCAACGAAATTCGGACGCCAGAAATAGGTGTTTCTGGCATTGTTCCGATATCCTGGATGGCCGGAGCTTTCATGCGGAAACCGCGCTCTTGGAACCGCAGTGACACGCCCGTCGGCAAACAGCGTCACCTGAGTGCCGCCATGGCGATACGGGAAGAGAATGCCGAAGGCGGCACTGGTATAATAATAAACGAGTTTGGTCGATTTTTCGGCATCGGAACTCACCATGCTGCACGATGGATGACGAATGGCACTGCGCGTCCAAACTTTGGGTCCATCATTGTAGGAACTTGTAGGATCGGCAAGGCTCATACTAAAGCCAATGCTGCCATAACGCTCGGTCGAGGAAGGATTCATTGCGGCAGGACATGCGAAGCGCTGCCTGCTTTTATTGCCAATTTCGATTGACCCAATGCTCAATCCCGCATTGTTGACGCCATCGATATAGGAGGCAAATAGCTGATTCGAGCTGCTGCCACCCTCAAAGTATTTCTGCGTACCGGAAGCATCTTTGTATGGCGTCGGCAAGATGTCATTGTGGTCGTCTATGTAATAGGTGATGCCTAACCCAATCTGCCTCTGGTTGTTCGTACAGGCAGTCTTGAACGCCATTCCTCGAGCCCGCTGAAGGGCAGGAAGCAGCATCGCCGCAAGAATTGCAATAATCGCGATCACGACGAGCAGTTCTATTAAAGTAAAAAAATACTTTTTCATGTAGTTTTCTATCCTTGTTCTTTATTTGCAAAACGCTCTTTTTTCCCCAGTAAAGTGCATGATCAACCAAAATTAGTTTTCCAACTGCGGGTTCGCTGCATTACAGGAACCAACGGATATAGTTAACTCTATCCAACGCCTAGACAAAAGATCGCCGGATGGAAACCCACCCGAGGAAATTTTATTTTCGATTGCCTCGACAATCTCAATATATTTGACCCCTTGACGGCCTCCAAGCTTGTCATGGTTTTTAATATAACTTATTCCAATGCCTCTGCCAAGCCTTTGCTCAGCAGTTTGCCTGCTTGCAGGTAAGGCGTCAGTGAACCCGGGTAAGCAAGAAATTCTTTTTTAACAACGAAATGCCCAAAAGGACACGAAAAAATTTCATGGAAGTGGCTTTTTCTGCGAGAACAAGCCGTATTTTCCATGAAATTTTTTCGTGTCCATTAGTGTTTTTAGTTGTAAAAAAAGCCCCTGTCACCCAGTTTTACTGACGCATTACGGCCTTGGGTTGTGGTGCGCTACTATTTCATGCTTTTGGGTGTGCTTTGGCATAGACTTCGATCAGTCTGCCGACATCGATGTGGGTGTAAATCTGGGTGGTCGAGAGGCTCGAGTGCCCCAACATTTCCTGGACGGTACGCAGGTCGGCACCGGCGGCAAGCAGATGGGTGGCGAAGGAATGGCGCAGTTTATGCGGGGTGCAGTCAGGTGACAAACCGGCTTCAAGGACATAATTCTTGAAGGCTCTTTCTACAGAACGCGGGGTAAGGCGACCGCCGTTCTGATTGCGAAACAAGGCGCCTTTTTCGCGACGTGTGCCCAAGCCCAGCTTCTCGCGCTCCCCGAGATATTTTTTCAGCGCAGCTAGGGCGGGTTTGCCGAGCATGCAGAGTCTCTCGCGGTTTCCTTTTCCGCGGACTTTGAACAAGCCGCTGAGGAAATCGAGGTCTTCGAAATTCAGGTTGGTGGCTTCGCTGATACGGAGGCCTCCGCTGTAGATGACTTCCAGGATGGCGGCATCGCGTGCGCTGGCGAAGGCGGCATTGGCGGCCGCCTCGGGGCTGCGGTTTTCCGTTTGTCGATCCCAGTATTTTGCCGGTGCATCGAGCAGGATTCCGACTTGCTCGACGGAGAGCACCATCGGCAGTTTTCGCCCGGTTTTCAGGCTGCGCACCAGATGAAAAGGGTTGTTCGAGAGTATTTCCTCGCGTAGCAGGAAGCGGAAGAATGCTCGCAGGCTGCAAAGTTTTCGATTTACGCTGCTGCGTTGCCGTCCGGCGGACGATAGTTGAATGGCAAATTTTCTGGCCATGCGCTCGTCAACCTGCTCCCAATGGAAAGCGCCGGTGTCTGCATCACGGGGCAGCTCGGGGTTCAGTTCGATGAAATGCGCTGCATCCTGAAAATAGTTTTTCAGGGTGTTTTCAGAGTGCTGCCTTTCATTTCTCAGATAGCTGAGAAATCTCTTCATAAGGGGATCGTCTGCCAGGGCAGCCCGCGCAGCAGTCAAGTCTATTTCAGAATCTTTGTCTTTTGTCATTGGGGAGGGTGCAGGGTGCAGGGTGCAGGGTGCAGGGGACAGGGTGCAGGGCAATACTCTTAACTTAACGCCTTGTAACCACACAGACGACTCAACTCCGTAAAGCCGATCTTGGCACACAAGAATTT
>JAPXLT010000360.1:0-4271 GCA_033809415.1 Lentisphaeria bacterium | reverse complement strand
TATTCCATGCAATCCTGACTGTAGGCCTGCTGGCGGGTTCATTCTTGCTGGCGAAGCCTATGCCTATCGTGGGACGTGTGGAACTTGTTGAAACAGTGAACACACTGCCGGAAGTCCACATGGCTAACAACCGTCTCGAACTGACCTTTCTGCCGGATTCCATGGGACGAATCTCCCAAATCCGACATCGTGCCAAGCAAAAGGAGCTGCTGGAACCATACATACAGAAAATCCTGCATGGAAATCCGCTTTTTGCGCCCTCGACCAGCAACATCTGCGGAATCAGGGAAATGTTTTGGGGAGTTAAAATGACTGGAAGTGATATTCCGGTGCGGCTTGTCCGGCAAAGTGAAGACCAAATCGAATTTGACAGCCCGCATTATGGCAACACTGCCTTTGGCCTGCAACGAAAAGTCCATCTGGTGCCGGATAGCATGCTCCTCGAATTCTCCCTCAAGCTCCGGAATAACTCAAGCGCAGATGCGACATACTCCCTTTGGTTTAACTTAACGCCTGTATTGCCTATACACGCTATGCTTCCAATCAAGGGAGGTGCGCAACCGGTGCGCGGCAGAGGTCTGCAGAAACTCGCCGATGAAGACACGCTCTTTGCCGGCAAACAGGGGCAGTACTTTTACGCGCCCGCAGCCCCATGGGCGGCAGCCCGTCTCGAATCAGTCGGCTTGTTGATGGTTATTTGCTTCGACATGGAAGAACTCCAACCGGACGGATTTTTCTACTCCTGGGGAGGCATCACTTCAAGTGGCGAAATGCGGACTTTCGAGCCGATTTTCGGGAGCCGGGAACTGGCACCCGGGGATGTGTGTGAACACCAGTACCGTATCCTTTTTCTGCCTGAAATGGAAGCCCTGCGCGGCATGATCGGTAATACTGGAATCAATGCGAACTTCTCGAGTACGGAATTGCAGCTGGAATTCGCGGCGCCGATTGCCACTGCGGAGCAATCCGTGGCTGTCGATCTGAAAAATGCGACAGAGACCATTTCCTTGGGCAATATCCGCATACCGGACCTGGTTCCAGAAAAAACAGAGAAACTAAGTCTTCGCCTGCCCAACTCGATTGCCACAGGCAGATACCGCGTTCAACTCCGCACGGATACAGAGACCATTGAACTGATCGGAGCCGTGCTGGAGCGTTGATTTTCATCCTGTTAAATTCATGACTATTCAAGTCGAAATGCAAGGATGCTTTTTAGTTAAAATGTAGGATGTGGAAAAGACTTAAATAGCAAGAAGCAAGCAAGTTAAGAATAATTTAAAAGCATTGTTTTTGTCGAAACGGTATCTAACAACAGGAGAATTAGCATGGAGCATCAACTAAAGGACAAAAAATTGACCAAGACATTCTGCCGCTCAGAACGGTTGTTCACCCTGATTGAGTTGCTGGTAGTAATTGCGATTATCGCGATTCTGGCGGCTATGTTGCTGCCGGCATTGTCTAAGGCGCGCGCCAAAGCGATGCGGATCAACTGCGTCAACAACCAGAAGCAATTAGGCGTGGCGCACTTTATGTATACTGCTGATAATGAAGATTTTACAGCAGCATACAGCGAAAATTTCCCTTCATGGGAGGGCTTGAATCTCAGCTGGGTTGACAAGTTTTGGGAATATACAGGTCAGGCAGCCAAAGTCTTTGAATGCCCGAGCATGCGAAGCGCTCTGCCGAATGGCACCTACGGGACTCACTACGGACTCCGCAAATATGCTGTTGGAAGACGCTGCGACTATGGCGCGAACATCTCTCTATGCATCACCTCTAGCTGGAAGACAGGACATCACTATTTGTTCGCCAATCGTCTGGTGACGACCTTGCAAAGTCCGTCCGCCGTGTCCTTGATTGCCTGCGCTAAAACGGATACACAATCCTCCGGGACTTATTCGGTAGAAATGAGCGGCGCCTTGAACCGCCTGAATCCAGTGCACGAAAACGGCATAAATTTCTTGTTCTTTGACGGACATTCGGACTATAAGACGATGAATGAACTCCGAAGCCTGGCTACCAACCCCAGGCAGCAATTCTGGATAGGAAACTGGTAATTATGGACAATTGCCGCACTAAATAAAGCTTAGGGTGGACTATAGCGTCCACAACTCAATTAGGATACCATCATCACGGAAAGGCAAACACATGAATAGACGAATCATGCTTTTACTTGGGGCTTGGCTGGCTGGCAGCGCAGTTCTGGCAGCTAACCTGCTAAGGAATCCCGGTTTTGAGAGGGGCAATACCCTGTTTGAAACGCAGCGGCACTGGCCCGGCACTGTGGAGCATATTCAAGATGCTGCGCAGGCGCGCACCGGCAAGGGCGTTATCCGTCTAGTCTCAGAACCGGGGCGCGGTACTGTTCTTGGCCGACTTCGGCTGCGCGGGCGGCAGGCTGAGCCGTCCGGGAAAACATACGTTTTCAGCTTGTGGGCGCAAGGCTCCGGAACGCTGTATCTGGGCGGCATTCGCCAAATCACCCCGCCTGAAGGCAACCCCCCATACGAGTACGTCTGGCAAGAAGAAGGGGTGACGTTGACGGACACCTGGCAGAAGGTCAGTTATACGCTTGATCTGAGTCGCCAGATGGCCAAATATTTGGTTATGGTTGTCGAACTGCGCGGCGAGGGTGAGGCGTATCTTGATGACGTCAGCCTGGAGACCATAGTTCAGCCAGGGGCGTTTGTAAGTGCGCAGACGAGGCACTTGGTGCTTCCGGTCGGCAAAGTCGAGGATGTAGTTTTGACGACGCAACCGCAGGCGACGGTGTTGGTCAGCATCACCAAGGGCAAGGACGAACCGGTCTGTCATGAGTTGACCAGCAACGCTGAGGGCAAAGCCGTTGTGCCGGGTGCTTGGTTCGTCTCCGCAGAGCCGGCCGACTGCCGGATTGCTGCCTGCCTAGGCGGCGCGATCGCCCATGTCGATGTGGCCTTTGTCACTCCAGAGAGCTTTGACCGTTCATTGAACTTGGCCAAGAGCGTTGCCCTGACTAAGCCGCTGCGGATTTTGTATCTTGGCGATAGCTTGACCGATTTCGATCGTGGCATGAACTACTGCGACAAGGTTGACTTCTGGCTGAACCAAGCTTTCCCCGGCCTGGCCAGTTTCCGTAATGCCGGCGTTGGCGGCGACTATATCACGCGCATGGAAGACCGGATGTACGGGCGGCCAGCGCACCGCAAAGAGATGTATGATGGCCTCTGGAACGAAAAATATGACCTGGTCTTTATTTTCCTGGGGCACAATGACACCAGAACCACTACGGAAAGCGAACTCAAGGCGCCCCTGGTTCCCCCAGAGGCGCAGGACGCATCTTTCCGCAAGGTGGTTGCGCAAATCCGGCAGCATAGCCAGGCACCGATTGTCTTTATCTCCGGTGCCTCCATGGTTGAGGAAATTTGCCGCCGCAACTATGAAAAGGCCATATCGACGCCCCCCAGTTCAGTCCTTTTCGGCCTGCCCGAGCATGTCGAGGACTTTAATGACGTCCTGCAAAAACTGAGCAAGGAATTAGGCATCGCTTACCTGGATGTCTATACTCCGATGAAGAATCATCCTGACAAGCCGTCGCTGTTCTACCCAACTGACGGCGTCCATTTGTCCACTGCCGGACATGCGTTTGTCGCTGATGCGATCTTAGCGGCGCTGGCGTCCGGAATCGGTCGTTAAGCCTAAAAAAAACAGTTGAGTTTTGGACATGGATTGATCGGCGTTTGTTATTGTGCGGAGTTTTGCGATGAATGCTTGTGGTATTAGTCACCGATTGATACTCGGAACTCCGGCAATCTGCGGCGCTAGACACCCCGGATAAACCTAAAAAAGCAGCCAAAACTGATTTTTATTCATAATCCCTTTGTTTTCAAAGCTTTGTGAAGACCATGCCGTTCACCATGTTGGTGAACAAGGGCGTCTTCAGTACCACTTTCCCTCAAAATCTTCTTTTTTGTGAAAGATTTTTCAAAACCAAACGCACAAGTTCCTAGCATAAAAGCCTTTTCTCATTTTTGAGCTTTTTGAGTCGTGGACGTCAACTCACACCAAGGGATTCTTCTTTTTTTCTCACAGAGCCACGGAGACACGGAGGTGGCGGCATCTCCAACCGGTCACACAAAGTCATCTGTTGATCCACCCTGGGCACAATCAATGCCATCCACTTCCTTCCATCTCGTCACCTTCCCCTCCGTGCCTCTGTGCCTTTGTGAGAGAGTTTTTTGATTTTTCGGTGGTGGGAGAGGGAAGCCGGCTTCATGCCGGCGAGCCGCCGG
>JAPXLT010000359.1:0-4305 GCA_033809415.1 Lentisphaeria bacterium | reverse complement strand
AGTCCGTGTCCCGTCCGTGTAAAGTCCGTGTCCCGTCCGTGTAAAGTCCGTGTGGGTTGCGGGCGATCAGTCCGCGCCAAGTTTTTTTCGTGTCTTTTCGTTGTTAAATAAGCATGTCTGTTCAGGAATTTAGTTCCACTGGGACGCCGATCCCTTTTTCACGTGCCTTATCGAGAGCTTTTGCGGCGGCGCTGACATCATGCGCACCCAGGCCGACTAGGATGCAGAGGACCTTCTCCTGTTCGGAGTTGCGCCCCTGCGCCTTGCCGGCGACTATGCTTCCAAGCTCGGGGGACAATGAGGACTCCGGAATTTTATTCTGCTCGACCAAGTTTTTGATTTCACCGCGATGTGCGGCCTGTCCTACGCTGTCAACAATGATTTTATCGAAACTGAGCAAGGCCTCGTCTTCTGCCTGCTGGTAGGAACCCATTCCCAGCATCAGCACCCCGGGTTGCAGCCATTCCTTGCGGATGAATGGTTTTGCAGCGGTAGTCAATAGCACCACGACATCGGCTTTGCTGACAGCAGCGGCGGTATCGGTCGTTGTCTGCACGTGAATCCCGTATTCGCTGGCCATCGTCTGCTGGAAGGCCGCAAGGCGTTCGCTGTTTATATCCACGATGGTCAGGTCAGCCTCCGGCACCATTTGATGGATGCAAACCGTCGCGGTATGCCCTTGCGTTCCCGCACCAATCATGGCAATCTGCTTTGTCTCTTTTCTGGCCAGATATTTTACCGCAACGGCCGCCGATGCGCCGGTACGCCAGTCTGAAATGTAAGTGCCGTCCATGACGGCCAGGGTGTCGCCGTTCTCAGGGCTGGTCAACACCAGCAACCCGCGAACATAAGGCATTCCGTTTCCGGGATTGTTCGGGTATCCGCCAACCCACTTGATGCCGGCGGCGTGTTGCGATACCAGAAAGGCCGGCATCGCATTGTTCCAGGAATTCGAGCCGCTCCGCGACATGTCCAGATGAATCTTCGGAGGCATCACTATTTGGCCAAGCCCCCAAGCCCGAAATACTTCCTCGACAATCTCATTGAATTCCGTATGCGGCAACAATGCTTTAATCTCGCTGTGCCGAAGAATAAGCGTCTCGGATTTGCTCATGTCCGTCCTCCTGATCAAATTGTACCAATTGAAGCTTTCTTGAACCGTAGAATGTTTTCGTAAAAACGCTCTACGACTATACCTGCGTGGTCATAAGAAAAACAGTTCCTTTAACCAGTTGATGAAGTTTTTCGCGGCGTTGGCTTTCAGGTATTGTGCTTTGATAGCCGTGCCGAAAGGTTTACCCGGCTCTTCCTGCCAAGCGAGCCATGTGTGGATCAATGCCTTGGACTTGTCCTTGTCCGCAAACAGCTGGTGCCCTTCAGGAATGTTGTCGATGCTATGTTCAGCATGGTCGAGCAATTCATTCGGTGTTGGCACTAGTAAACGCAGAAAGTCTTCCAGAATGCCGTTGCTTCGATTGTCGGGCATCAGCCATATGCCGACCTTGGGTAGCAATGCATCTGCTGGCGGGGGAAGAATAGTTCCCAGAGGTGCAGGAGTCTTCGGAGCAGTATATCCAGCGGCGACCAAGTGGTCACGCAGGGAGTCCCAACGCGCCTGCATGTTTGTGTCAGCATCTACAAGAATGCCGAGAGCCTTGACATCGCTGCCTTTGAGCTGGACAGGTAAACTTTCGAGCAACTCGGAAATGCCGCCAAGGTTCTTGATCTCGTCGATTCGCCCAAGATTATGATAATCGCAGAGATGCTTCACGACATGTTCGTCGTCGGTGCCTTCCACCATGAGTATATTTTTGCTTTCCATGGTTAGCGCACCTCAATTCCATCGCGTGTTGCCACGGCGAGTTCATCTTTCTTGAAGAGCGTCGGAATGACGGCGTCGCCTTTGCGGGATAGTCGTACAAGGGCAACGTCTTCAGTGGTTTCAGCAGCCGTTTTCTGGAACGCCTCGATAGCATCCCAACTGTGAGACGTGGCGAAGACTTGTACGTTCAAGTTTTTAGCCAGGCGAAAAATGGCTCGCCAAACATCCGGTTGCACAGTATGGTGCATCCCATTCTCGAACTCGTCGATAAGTAGTAGGCCATCTTTGGCGTTCACCAGCGAAAGTGCGATGCTGAAGAGCCGGTTCAGGCCGTCCCCATATGAGCGAAGAGGGAGAGGACGCTGATAGTTTTTTGACCGAACAATGGCAGCCCGAGACCGGCGGGGGTCGTTTCCACCGACCATCGAGACGGCAAATATACTTGGATCAATGATCTGGAGCGCATGAACGACCTCTTTTTCGCTGTCGGAAAGCGCGATGTTGTCCCAAAGTGCACCAAGATTAGCGGTGCTTTCGCCGCCATAGGGGCTGACATAGACGCACTGCAGCAGAGGTTTTTCGCCGAACATAGAACGGTATGATCTATTACTACTATAAGGGAAACGCTGGAAGAAGGATACCAGCGAAATTTCACGCGTTCCATTTGGTGACTTGATCACCAGCGCAGGCCAATTTTCTCCTAACAGTTTGGGGAGCTTCAGGTCGATTTGGTCGGATTGGGTCTGTGACCTCGTTAGCCACTCGAGCTGCAAAGTCAACCCAAAACCATGTTGCTTGCCTTTCGCTTTTATCTGGATTGGTTTGAAATCCTTGATAGATTGCGGAAAACCGGCAAAGAGACTGGCAAGCCAAAGCAGTGTATCAGCTTCGTTCAGACGCAGGGAATCCGCCATATTGTCGACATTTTCTTCCCGATAGCTCAGAATACTGGAGATGACGGACGGGTCTGCATTTGAGCTTAAGATGCGAAGCGCCTCTAATATGGACGACTTACCTGTATTATTACGGCCAGTGATCAGGTTGACTCGCCCCAATCCCTTGACAGAGAAGTCCCGCAACGCTCGGAATCCTGAGACCGTAAGTTCAGTGATGCTTGGTTTCTGTTTCATTGCAGCTCTCAATTAGTGTGTTGCATTATATACCACTTCTGGGTGACCGTGGCGCAGCTGACATGCACGTGCCGAATCCTCCATCGCGTCGCTCCCCATGGCAGTATGGTGTAAAATATAGCATCTGATGCAACGACTGCAATTGTTTGTTAATCGTCCGGCGATATGTGATATGGTACACCCCAAAGTTAACTTTTCCGTGGTTAAACAACTTTTTGTCCAGGGCTAATAATGTGAAAAAACAGAAAAACTGGTGTTGTACCAATCGGAAATTTCTTGATCCGCAGAATGTCAGACCCATACTATAACTCTGAATTTCATCTGCTTCACCGTGCATATCACAGGGAGTAGGAGTCACAAAAGGATGTTAGTGCAGCGCCATAAAACGGCGATGTTTTGTAGTCGTATCTAGCAACCAGGCAGCGACATCCGATCTGCGGAAATTTTCAACATGTCCATCAATCATCAGCAGATTCATAGAAGTATTACGGTTATGATAAGGTCTCAGGCTCATTCCCTGGCTGGGGTACAGAGCGGGTACGAAGAAAAGATAAAGAACCTGATTATTGCTGGTCAGTTCCGGCGTATAATCAATCTCGAAATCGATGCCGGTCGTATCCCCTGTATAAATCAGGGTGGAGGGATTTTTCAAGCCACCCATGAGATGTGTTGAATACAAGAAAGACCTATAGATATCGCTGGTGGTATACTGGCTGCCGCCATGTCCATAGCCATTGATGCCGATCCCCATACAGCGCGACAGACCATTTTTAACATCATTCCAATTGGTAGATTTCTGAAGATAAGATGACCGGCTGTGTGAACTCTGCGGGGCTGACGTACAGACAAAGGGCATGGCAGATTGTGTATAGGCAAGCAGCCGAGATACCCAGCGCTCATCCTGACGCTTGTTCAAATCCAAGTAGTATCCACAGGCAAAATCATTGTTATCACTGGAATACATGCTGTTTGCCATGCCAATTTGCTTGTTGTTGCTCATGCAGCGGATCGAGTTGGCCTTGTCCCGTGCTGCGGTCAAGGCTGGCAGCAGCATGGAAGCCAGTATTGCAATGATGGCGATCACTACGAGCAGTTCTATTAAAGTAAAATCTCTGGAAATCGAGGATGGTTTCCTGTTTTGGCAATAGAATTCGGATATCTGTGCGCGATCCGTCTGCCGAATGCTGTTTATTTCCCGGTTTTTCATCATATCCTCCTTATGGATTGCTTCGAATTTTGTTGATTTCAAGGTTGCGAATGGAAACGGTTCCAGTGGAATGGCTGTTATAGATATACAGGCAGAAAGGTTCTCTGCTTGCCGGAGTTTTAAAGGCACCTTGAATGGAATGATAT
>JAPXLT010000358.1:0-4319 GCA_033809415.1 Lentisphaeria bacterium | reverse complement strand
TGACAGATTCGGTCTGGTTTGTTGTTGCCTCCGACTGCTTGGCGCTCTTGGCGTCTTGGCGGTTCAATAACGCGGTGGACATGGTGGACACTGTGGACGCAGTGGACAGAACATGGACGCACCACGCACCTTTTTTTGGACACCCTTTAACCTAACCTAAGAGAAAGGAAAGAAAGATGAAACATGCAATGGCTGAAATGTCGGTAAAAGAAGTCCGCGAGTATCTCAAGGAAAACCAGACCATCATTTTCCCCTATGGAGTCGTCGAGCAGCATGGCTATCACCTGCCGCTGAGCACCGATATCCACAATGCCGAGGTCCTCGCCTATGCGCTGGCTGAAAAACTGGGCTGCATCGTTGCGCCCTGTCTCAATTACTGCTTTTCCGGCGGCATGCTGCCCGGCACCATCAACGTCAAGCCGAACAACTTCTCGAACATGGTTTGTGACATCGTGGAGTCCCTGGTGTTGCAGGGCTTCCTGAACATCCTGATTGTCCCCGGGCACGGCGGCAGCGAAAGCCTGCTGCACCTGAAGGAATCCCTGCGCATCCAGAAATGGCTCAATCCCGCCCTGCACAAGGCAATGATCCTTTTCCTGCGGCGCAATGACTTCTCCGAACGCTCGAAACAATCCCTCGCGGAACACGACTGGCACGCCGGCAAAGCGGAAACCTCGATGATCCTGGCAAATCGCCCGCACCTGGCCATGCTCGATCAGCTCGAAATGGACACCCCGGAAATCGCCGAATTGCTCCGCGATGATCCGGATGCCTACCAGAAACGCACGACCTTCTCCGGACTACGGGCGGAAGTCTGCAACACCGTCCAGCGTCCGGAAATTCAGGTCGGCGTCATGGGCTACCCGGAAAAGGCCAGTGCCGAAATCGGGCGCCTGAACCTCGAAGATGCCGTCAAATCGATGGTGCCTCCCCTGAAGAAGGCCATCGAAATGGCTGAAGAAGGCCGCAAAACCGGAAAGCTCATCGAAATGATCGACAACGAAAAACTGAAAATGCTCAAACTGTAAAATGCCGCATAAAATTTCGTACTACTATTGCCCAGAATCTTGTTTTTTGTGAAAGATTTTTTATGGACGATGGACAGGGACAAGAATGGACACGATGGACTGAATGGACAAGAATGGACTGCTGAATGGACAATGGACAATGGACGATGGACAGAGATTATGTACCTTTCAGGGCTAATCCCAACATCGCCGATCCGACTGATCCGACCGATCCGACCGATCTACTTGATCCGTCCGATTTGTTGTCCGTGTTCCGTCCGTGTAAAGTCCGTGTTCCGTCCGTGTAAAGTCCGTGTGGGCTGTGGGCGGTAGTCCGCGCCAAGCCTTTTCGTGCCTTTCGTGGTTAAAATATAGTTTATGCCCAGTGCGCTTTCCGAATGTATTTTGAAGTGAGAAAAATTTCGAATTCGGATTAAAGTAAGGGAAGTACACTGGGGCTTTTATGATGACTGCAAGCAAGTAGGCGAATGCGCATGGATAAACGGAATTTTGGTGATCGTTCTGAGCAAGTTTCTCTGCTCGGTTTTGGCTGTATGCGTCTGCCATTGCTGCCGGACAACAAGGGAATCGACCGCAAAGCAGCAAAGGCGATGCTGGATTATGCCTATCAGCAGGGCGTCAATTATTTCGACACGGCCTGGGGCTATCTGAATGGGAAGTCGGAAGCCTTTGTTGGTTCGGTGTTGAAAAAATATCCCCGTGACAGTTTTTATCTGGCCACCAAGATGCCCGGCTGGCTGCTGAAGAGTCTGCCGGAAGCAAAGGAGCTTTTTGCCGCTCAGCTGGAACGTTGCCAAGTCGAATACTTTGATTGCTACCTGCTGCACTCCCTGACAACCCGGGAAGAATTCGAGCGCCTCTACTTGAAGGAAAAGGCACTCGATTATCTGTACCGGCAAAAAAAAGCCGGGCGCATCCGGAAGCTGGGCTTCTCCTTTCATGGCTCCATCGAACTGATGAAGCATCTGCTCGAGAACTTCCCTTGGGATTTTGTGCAAATCCAACTCAATTACCAGGATTGGGACACGATGCAGGCTCGGGTGCTCTATGACCTGGCCGTCCAACATCAGCTGCCCTGCATCATCATGGAGCCGGTACGCGGTGGTGCCCTGGCCAACCTGAATGACAAGGCGGCAGCCATCCTGAAGCAGGCCGCACCGCAAAGCAGCCTGGCCTCGTGGGCAATCCGCTTCGTCGCCGAGCTACCGGGAGTCCTTACCGTGCTGAGCGGCATGAGCACCATGGAACAGCTCGAAGACAACCTGAAAACCACCTCTGGTCTCCAACCGCTGACGGCAAAGGAACGCAAGCTTCTGCAACAGGCTCTCGAGGCCTATTTGGACGCCGCCCCGATTCCCTGCACCGGCTGCAATTATTGCATGCCCTGCCCCTTTGGCGTCGACATCCCCGGCAACTTCAGCGCTTTCAATCAAGGCGCCGGAAAACGCCTGCTAGCAGAACTGAACCAGGACGAAAAACGGGAAGAATACCGGAAGCTGTGGGATGACCTTGCCCCGGAAACCCGGGCGGGACAATGCCGTTCCTGCGGCAAATGCGTGCCAAAATGCCCGCAACACATTGCAATCCCAGAACGCCTAAAGGAACTGCAAAATCTGCTCACCCAAATACAGTAGGCTATTTTTAGAAAACTCATTGATGCGCCCCATGCATCCTGTAAACTGCGAATACTTATAATGGATACTCGAGAAAATCAATTGATGCTGGCTTATGCCAATGACAGCACCAATCATCACGCCTTGGAATGGTGCGGACAAATCCTGGCTACCGGCCAGAATGCCGAATTCCGGATGCTACAATTAACCGACACCAGCGAGATACTGCCACAACTCGAGCAGAAAATCACCACTCTGCAACCGGATTTGTTTCTGACTGACTGGCCAAAGGCTGAAGGCGGCAATGCCCTGCTGCAATTCGCCCAGCGGGAAAACCTTCGCATGGTCTTTCTACGCTGGCCGGAATTCACTAAAATCAATCGGATATTGATTTTGAGCGGCGGTGGAATCCATGTCATCCGGCAGCTCTGGATTGCCCAGCGCACTGCCGAGGCCTATGGTTGCCCGGCCCAGGTGCTGCAAGTCATCCGGGGAGCTGCAGATGAAGAGGCAGAAACCGCCAGGGAAACGACTCGCTTGCAGGCACGGATGCTGGGGATCAACACCCCGTTCCAAATTGCATACGCTCCGGATATCCTTTCCGGACTGGCCGCCCATATCGCACCAGATGACCTGCTGGTGCTTGGAGCGCCAAATCACTGGCGCCTCTCCGAACTCTTCGCCTCCTCCCTGCCGGAACGGATCGCACAGAACTTTTCCAATCCGCTGATGATGCTGCTGGGCACCCGTCCCAAGCGCTTCCAGTTGCGCGAAGTTTTCTGGCCAAGCATGATCAACCCCGGCATGTCCGCACTTACTCGAGAAGATGCGATCGGGCAACTTCTCGACTGCCTGATCCGGACTGACCAGATTCCGGAAAACTGGCGCGAGCGCCTGTTGCAACAAGCTCTCGCCCGGGAAGAAATCTGCTCGACCGCCGTCGGCAATGAAACGGCTTTCCCGCATATCGCCATGCCTATCCAAGGAGGACTGGCCGGCTGCCTGGGCATCTTCCCACAGGGAGTGGACTTCGCGGCAACCGATGGTGTCCCCTGCAAATTCGTGTTTTTATTTATCACACCGGATTATTATTACAGCGACTACCTGGACCTGCTCGCACATATCTCCGAAAAAATGGTGCAAAACACCATGCGACAACAACTCCTGAACAGTAAAACCGCACATGAAATACTGGACGCGCTCGATCCATAAAAAAGGGTGCAGGGTGCGGGGGACAGGGGGCAGGGGGCAGGGTGCAGGGGGCAGGGGGCAGGGTGCAGGGGGCAGGGTGCAGGGGGCAGGGCAATATTCCTCTTAACGCTTTGTAACCACACCGACGGCGCAACTCCGTAAAGCCGACCTTGGCGTTCTTGGCGTCTTGGCGGTTCAAAGAAGAGGAACCAACCGCCAAGAACGCCAAGAACGCCAAGCAATCGGAGAAAACAACAACTCCTATAAAAAATTTTCGTACTACTATCCCTCAAAATCTTCTTTTTTGTGAAAGATTTTTCTGGAAAGAAAGCTCCAAGTCATTGGCATACAACCCTTTTAAGGTACTGCCAATTCCTGTCTTTTTTCTCCGACTGATCCGACCGATCTGACCGATCCGACCGATCTACTTGATCCGTCCGATCCGTCCGATCCGACTGATCCGTCGGAGAAACCAATAGACCAGATC
>JAPXLT010000357.1:0-4328 GCA_033809415.1 Lentisphaeria bacterium | reverse complement strand
GTGTCAGGGTGCAGGGTGCAGGTGTCAGGGTGCAGGGTGCAGGGTGCAGGGTGCAGGGTGCAGGGTGCAGGTGTCAGGGTGCAGGGTGCAGGGTGCAGGGTGCAGGGTGCAGGGTGCAGGGGGCAGGGGGGTAGGGGGCAGGGGGCAGGGGGGCAGGTGTTAGGGTGCAGGTTTAAAAAGTGGCGCAACCGTCCCGGTTGTGATGGTGTCTTTAGTCTTTTCCTGCTGAATGGCAGGGTGCGTAGTGCGTTCTTCTTCTGTCCACCCCGTCCACCCCGTCCACAGCGTCCACAGCGTCCACAGCGTCCACCCCGTCCACAGCGTCCACCATGTCTATCCTGCCCCCTGCCCCCTGCCCCCTAGAGAATTATTCTGGCAATTCATTTTTCATGATTTTGCCGGCTGGGTTGCGTGGGAGTGCGGTCAGGAACTGGATGACATGAGGGATTTTGAAGGAGGGCAAGTTTTTATGGCAGTGGCGCCGCACGTCCGATTCGGTCAAAGTGCTGCCTTCTTCCAGAACAATGTAGGCTTTGATCAATTCACCAAGCGCCTCGCGAACTCCGGTTGCAGGAATTCCCTTGACGGCTGCTTCGCGTATCTCCGGCAGAGCCATCAAAACCGTTTCGACTTCGACGGAAAAGACATTTTCGCCGCCGACGATAATCATGTCCTTTTTGCGGCCCTTGATAAAGAAGAAGCCTTCCTCGTTGCGGCAGGCCAGGTCGCCGGTACGGAACCAAGTTCTTCCGTGATATTCAACCAGGGATTCTTGCAGCAGTTTCGGCTTGTTCCAGTAGGTGCTGATGACGTTTTCACGGGCAAAGAGGAGTTCACCAATTTCATCAGAGCCACATTCCTTGCCGTCTTCATCGACAATGATGGCGCTGACAAAGGGCAGCAGCTGCCCGATGGAATCGGGATACTCGAGGGCGGCTTCGCCACTCAAAACGTGGGTTGCCGAGATCGTTTCGGTCAAGCCAAAGAAATTATGCAATTCTGTGTCCGGAAAGAGTTTCTGCAGACTGCGCACGGTTTTGACTGGCATGAAGGAGCCGGCATAACCAATCACCCGCAGACTGTCCAGTTTATACGATGAAAGATCGGGCAGGGCAGTGATTCGCTGCAAGACGGTGGGTACGGTCAGAAATGTGCTGATTTTCTCTTTTTCAATCAGGGCGAGAAGTTGTTCCGGCTGCGTGTCATTCGTGATGATCAGCGGAGTTTTCTGCCAGGCGGCCACCGGCAGTGAACTGTAGAGAGCCGTGCAGTGGAACATCGGATTGACCAGCAGGTGGATATCCTGTCCGGTGAAATTCTGCGCTTTAATGGTCGTCATGGCATTGAAGATCAAGTCACTATGCAGCATGACGGCACCTTTGGGCGCTGAAGTGGTGCCGGAAGTGTGCATGATGATGGCCGGGGTGGCACCGGAAATCTCCGGATGGGGGCATGGGCTGTTCCATAGCAGAAGTTGCTTGAAACTGTGGCGACCCTCCGTCTCGTCAAGATAGACGACTGGCAAGCGCGGGAAGGAAGCCGCCGCTGACAGCGCCTCGCGATCATCATTTTTATTCTGAACGATCAGCAAGTCCGGCAACACGGTTGCAAAAATGGCTTGCAGACTGTCGCTTTTGAGCCAGGGACTGATGGGGACAATGATGCCACCAATTTTCATCACAGCCCAGTAAACGAGAAAGTATTCGAGGCAATTGGGCAGGCAGACTGCAACGCGGGGATTGGGATTGCAGCAGAGCTTGGCCAGACCGGCAGCGAGCGCGCACGCCTGTAAATCCGCTTCTGCGAAAGTCAGGCGCCGATCCCCGCAAACAGCAGCCAGTTTCTGCGGAGCGATTTCCACGGCCTCTTCCCAGAAATCCCGGGTCGTGTGCATGCGCCGCTTACGACGAGGCAGAGCCTGGCATCCGAGGATTTTCTCCAGGATGGGTTCGATATAGTCGGCGATTCTGCGGTTTCCCAGTTCATTGGGATGATTGCGGTCCGTCCAGCAGCATCGGTCATTCAGGATGTACGCCTGATGATTTGGAATGTACGGGCACTGATGGCGCCGGGCGATCTGCTCCTCGAGGACGGCAAAGGCCTCGGAACGCTCATCGGCACCATAGGTCTTGGGCTTCAACTTGCCGGTCAGCGGATCGGGCCAATGGCCAAAAACTCCCAGAACAACAGCCTGAATGCCCGCCTGACGGATTTTGCCCAGCATGACATCCAAATCCGCTCCCCAAGCCTGGTAGGGACGGCTGCCGCGCCACCAGTCATTGGAACCGAATTCCAGCAGCACTAGGTCAGGCTGCAAATCAAGCACTTCTTTCTGCAGATGCAGGCGCGCATCTGCATACGTCCAGCCCCCCATGCCCTTGTTGATGAATTCATGGTCGGGAAAACGCTCTTGCAGGATATCGCTGAAACGCCCGCCTTCGCCACCACAGCTGGTCAGACTGTCACCATAACAGATAATTTTCATAAGCGTAAATACACCCGCACTAAAAATGAACGAAAAAAGGTTCCCATCTAAAATACCCAGTCATTGATGAAATTCCAGTCGGATCAGGCGGATTGCGGCATTGACTCGCCCCCTACAAATTTTCCGCGCTTTCCGTGGACAAAAAATGGGTTGTGGGCGGCAACCCACGCCAAGTTAAGTCCATTTTCGATTGATTGCGTCGAAGACCTGTTTCAGGTCTTGGAAGAGCAATGTTGCGAACTGGTCGTATGGTGTTGGCTGGCTGTTGACAATGACTAGTTTGCTATGGTTTTTGATTGCCAGCAATGGCAGGCTTGCTGCGGGTTGAACGGTCAAGCTGCTGCCAAGGACCAGCACCAGGTCCGCCTCGCTGAAATCTCTGCGTCCACGTTCGAGCAGGTCTTGATCGAGCATTTCACCAAAGAAAATGACGTCGGGCTTGATCAGACCGCGGCATCGATCACAATACGGCACTTTGTCGGTCATGACTATTTTTTTGATCTCCGGATACTTGAATTTTTTGCCGCATTCGAGGCAGCTGTGGGTTGCCAGTGTGCCATGGATTTCCTCGACGCGTTTGCTGCCGGCCTGCTGATGCAGCATATCGATATTCTGGGTATAGACTGCCTGCAACCGACCGGCAGCCTCGAGGTCAGCAAGCACCTGATGAACAATATTAGCCTTCAGAGTATCAAGCAAGTACCAGGAATTGCGTGCATACTGGTAAAAGACGTCCGGATGACTGCGGAAAACCCGGATGTCATGTAACTCCTCAACAGTCCATGACTGAAATTTCTGGGCATAAACGCCATTCGGCCCCCGGAAATCCGGAATGCCGGACAAGGTGGAAACGCCTGCACCGGTGAAAGCCAGACATTTTTTTGAAGTCTGCAACAATTCTACTAGTTTATCGATCGGTTTTTCTGACATGGCATTATTCCTAATGTTGGTTTTTGGGGATGAGTGTGTTTGAAGAGATGATTTACATTGGATAGGGAACCTCATTCCTCGGGTTGTTCGAAATTCCAGGTTTTTTGGCGAGGCTTGCGACGGGGAGTCGCTGGCTGATTTTTCAGAAACTTTAGAAAGACTTCATCTGCGCCATCGAGTTTCATGCGGTATACGATGCTCATCAGTTCGCCAATTCGTCCTTTTGGGAAGCCTCGCTTCACGAAAGTCTTCAAGTATTCGAAGGGCAATTCGCAGATCAGCAATCCGGCAGGAGGAGCGCCCTGCGGGCCGAAACGGCCAAAGGGCATTCTGGTGCTGGCGGCTTCCTGCAAAGCCTTGTTTAATTCGGATAAAATATCGCTCATACAGTGTCTCGTCAGAGTGAAAACAAGCGGGGGTGAAGTGCAGGGTGCAGGGTGCAGGGTGCAGGGTGCAGGGTGCAGGGTGCAGGTGTCAGGTGTCAGGGTGCGTTCTTCTTCTGTCCACCCCGTCCACAGCGTCCACCCCGTCCACAGCGTCCGCCCCGTCCGCCCCGTCCGACCCGTCCGCCCCGTCCGACCCGTCCGACCCGTCCGACCTGTCCGACCCGTCTGCCCCGTCCGACCTGTCCGACCCGTCTGACCTGTCCGACCTGTCCGACCCGTCTGATGGCTGTCTCTCTCTCGCACGCGCGCGGTAAGGGCGGTTCGCCCCCTGGTTGGGTGGGGCTTGGAGATGTCTGAACCACGGCGAAAACATAGTGCCGGAAAAACGGAATTTCAAGAAAAATCATAAGAAGTCATGCAGAAACATGGAAAATCCTACAAAATCCTACAATTCCTAATCCAGGAAATCGGCGTAATCGGCGGATGGAATGTGCATGGAACCTTTTTTGGACACCCACTATATAGAC
>JAPXLT010000356.1:0-4328 GCA_033809415.1 Lentisphaeria bacterium | reverse complement strand
AAATAATATTATGAACGAGATAAAACTTTACGAGAATAAAGAAATTAGAGCCATTTGGGATAACGAAAAAGAGGAATGGTATTTTTCAGTGGTCGATGTCGTTGGAGTTTTAACTGAACAAGAAACACCACGAGGTGCCAGCACATACTGGGCAGTCCAGAAAAGAGATTAAAGGACGAGGGAAATGAACTGCTTACAATTTGTAAGCAGTTGAAAATGGAGGCAACGGATGGGAAGATGAATTAGGCTAATTACCTTTTTGTCGTATACCCTCCAAAGAACTGAGTAACAATCCATATGCCCAAAAATAGCCTAAAAATGCAAGGTAAATCGTATAATATGCGACGTATTTTGACTTTGTCCGCTGTAAATTAGAAATCATAACAGAACTTGAATGCTACGGGAAGGTCCAATGAAGAGTTCTTGAGTCCGTGGAAGTGACGCAGCCTTTTTATTTTACGGATTCAGGGGAAAAACAACCGGAGGGTTCTTTGATGACTAATTCGACTAAATGGATCCTGTTCATAGCCCTGTTAAGCGCTATCGCGATAGCATCGGCGGGGGAAACACGTCCCCAGATGCTGGCTTCCAACGTCAAAACCGCAATCACAGTGGACGGCAAACTTGATGAGGACGTCTGGCAGCACGCGCCTGTCTACAACACCTTTACGCCCTTGAACAAGGTCGGTTCCGTACGGCGCAAAACGGATGTTCGGATGCTCTATACGCCGCAGGGCATCGTGGTCGGCTTCCACTGCTACATGCCGCCGGATGAGATCGTCGCCGAACCCGGTCCTTTGGATCACATGAACTCTTATCGCGGAGAATCGGTTGAATTCATGGTTGACAGTGCTGCCACCGCAGATACCTATCACCACTTTGTCCTCAACGCCGCCAATTGCGCCTATGATGCCTGCCGCTTGCAAGGCGGATACATCGAAACCGCACACTGGACCAGCGGTTTCCTGCATGCGGTTGGGCGTACCAATGACGGATGGACGGCAGAAATGATGATCCCCTATCGGGTACTGGACTTCGGCAATGGGGTCAACCGCAGTTTTTGGAAGGTTAATTTCGCCAGGCATTCGCTGATGGAGGGCACCGACCAGGACTATTCGGTAGCGACTCCTCAAGGAACGATACACACTTCTCTCGATTTCATTACCGTCAATGCACCCGAACTCCTCTTTGATGATTATATGCTGACCCTCCGCAAACCGGAATTTTCCGGCAAATCCGCCGGTGAAGGTTTTGCCGGAAACATCACAAGCAAGATCACCAACCACAGTGACCTGGTTCAGCGCCTTAAAGTGTCTGCTTCGATCCGTATGCCGGACGGCGAAATCAAATTATCCGCCTCGGAACTGGAACTCCCGTCCAAAGGCGAACAGGAGCTGAGCCTTGAACTGCCACTATTGGAAAAAGGCGGAGACGGCATCGGGACGCTGCTGTTCCGCAACGCCACGACAAACCGCATCGTAATCCTTGCTGAATTTCCCTGCCAGGTCAAATATGTTCCGCTGACGATCAAGATCATTGATCCACATTACCGCAATGCAATCTTCGCTTCGCAAAAACTCGATAAGGTGCGCTTTATCGTCGACGCTGACACCTCTTCCGGAACGGATCAACTGCGTGCAGGAGTCAAACTACCCGGAACCAATGGGAAAATCCTTTGCTCGCAAAATATCAATCCGGGCAAGGCACAGCAGTTTGATTTTCCGGCTGAACCGCTGCCGGAAGGCAATCTCGAGATTTTCGCCGAACTTTTGGACAAGAATGGCAAGAATATTGCTATGGTTACAGAGGATATTCGGAAACTGCCCTATCTTGAGGGGGAAGTTTTCATCGGCAAAGACGATCTCATCTACCGCGATGGGAAACCGGTTTTTATTCTGGCGTCGTGGGCAGACGATTACACTTCGCCGGATTATAACCTGAATATTGTCAAAGACACTCCAGCGGAAATGATCTTCTGTGATATCACTGGGATAGACGGTTACAGGGAACTCTACCAGGAACTCAAACGTACCCAGACCGTCCGCGCCGAAACCATTGAACGCTTCCGGGAAATTGCCCGTCAGAACCGTGATGATCCGCGCGTATTCGCCTATTTTATCATGGACGAACCGTACTACTGCATCACAACCAAGTGTGCCGAAACGCTGACTGTCCCGCTCAAGGAAGAGGACCCATGGCATCCGAGCTGCTTCGGCTGCTCGCCGACTTACTGGCCTGCCGCTGAAATCTTCGCCACGCATCCTTACCCCTCCTGCCGCATTGGTCAGCCTTTCAGCAATTTCCAGATGTTTGTGGCACGCATGGAAGATAACTTCCGCAACTGCTACCGCAAACCGGGGCAGTATGCTGATCTCTTCATGCACCAGGGCTTTAATTACGGCGATTGCGGACGCCGTGACGAACGTATCCCCAGTTACGAAGAATTCCGCTCCCAGAATTTTCTGATGTTGATCCTTGGTTGTCAGGGAGTGTTCTTCTACAACCGCACGACGCCGCACTATCCGGAACTTTACATCGGCATGCCGCATTTGCGCAAGGAGCTTCTGGTAGTCGGCAATCACTTGTGCATTCAGTCTCATGCTGAACAGGAACCCTGTGCAAGCAACGCGAACTTCAAGCTGATGGGTCGCAAAAATCGCGTTGATGGCAGCTATTGGCTGATGGTCTGCAACGCCTCTTATGAGACTGTCGAAGCGGAGATCGAATTTGCGCCTGTCAAGAATCAGCCTATGCAGGTTTTGAGCGAGAACCGCATGGTCACATTGCAGCAGGGACGTTTCGTCGACCGTTTTACGCCATGGGAAGTGCACATCTACACGACCAATATGGCCGATTTCAAACTGACACCGCGCACCGTGATCACCGCCGCCATCGAAGAGGTCTATGCCAAGCGTGCCAAGCCAGGCAATCTTGCCTATCAACGCTTCGAAGACGAAACTGTCAACGTTACCGCATCGAGCAACTTCTTTTACGATGACCGTGCGGAAAATATCCTCTGGCACCTTGCTGACGGCGTCTGCGAAGGTGATGCTTTACTCCGCAGGTCGTTTATGGATGGCATTCTTGTCTATAAAGATACCACTCCGAATGAAGTTCCCGACTGGTTCCAGTTCCAGTTCAAGAAGCCGATCAAGGCCGGTCGTGTGGTGATCTATCCGGTGAGTGATTCCGTTACAGACTACCGCATTGAGGTCATGAAAAACGGCAAATTGGAAACAGTTGCCGAAGCGCACAACGTCAGCGGCCTCCGCAGTGAAGTGAGTTTTGAGCCGGTCGAGACTGACATTGTCCGCTGCACCGTGACCGGCAATCGTGGGGAGCACACCATCGTCTATGAAATGGAGGTTTACAGCAAATGAAATCATCAGTCAAAAAAGCGATTATTGCTATTACGGTACTGGCATGTGTCAGCATGCTTTTCGCTGCACCAGCTCCGAAGGCACCCGTTCTCCATTTGCCGCTCAATGAAGGCAAAGGTTCCCAGGTGACCGATGTCGTGTCGCAGACCGATCTCCCAGTCATTCATCCGGAATTTTCCGGCTGGGGGGAGGGTGCCAACGGTGCAGTTCTTGAGTTGCGTAACAAGCATCAGGCAATGAACCGTGCTTGCATCAACGTGCCTTGGCCGAAATTTGATCTTGCCAGGCCTTTTACCATCATGATGGCGATCAAGACCGCGCCGGATCTGATGCGCAAGCGCTCCTATCAACTGGCGGTAATCGGTGGGCGTGAAGAAGGCTGCTTTGCCTTGGAACTTGCCTGGGACATGTTCTACGTTGCATACACCCAGAACGGCGAAAAAGCCTCCATTGTGACGAAACCGGCTGAGTTAAAAATCTCGGCGAATACCTGGTACAAATTGGTCTGGGTTTACGACGGCAAGGTAATCCGCACCTATGTTGACGGCATGGAACGCGCCTCCGGTGAAGCCAGGTTCACGACTCCGGCAAAGCCTTACATCCTGCTGGGAGCTTCTTCGGCGGGAGGGGCAGGATACGGCTTCGAAGGGTTGATAGCGGATTTCCGTGTCTACGACCATGCCTTCACGCCGAGCGAAGTCGCCCAGGCTGCCCTGGAAGAATAACCGGTTCCAGAATCTATTTTTTGTCCACAGAAAGCACGGAAAGCTTGGCGTGGGCTGACGCCCACAACCCATTTTTTAACCACGAACCACACGAACGGACACGAAAATTTTATAGGGTTGTGGCTCTGACGGATGAAATTACATGCAGATTGGCAGTCTAGTTGGTTGTTTTATCTGACAGATCGGCGGATTGGCATAACGTATTACGCCGTAGGCGTTTACC
>JAPXLT010000355.1:0-4334 GCA_033809415.1 Lentisphaeria bacterium | reverse complement strand
TTCACCCTGCCCCCTGCCCCCTGCCCCCTGCACCCTGCCCCATGCCCAACCCTCCGGAAATTCCATTTTCGTTGCAGATCAAGTTTTTGCTCTTGTATCTGGCCTCCATTGTTTGTGCGCTGTGGATGCGGTCGGATCCGAATTTAACCTTTGCCTGCCTGGCTGCGGGGCCGGTCTTTCTGTTACTGTCGCGCTTGAGCCTGAATTGGTTTCCCAGCTGGTTGCGTCAGTTTTGCCAGCTTGGAGTTGCTGTGCTTGCGGTTTACCGGATGCAGCTGCAACTGACGGAAAATCCCCTGGACACTTCTTTGATAGAGGTGACTGCCATTCTGCTACCGGCTTTATTTCTCGGCGGCACTTTTCGTGAACACAGCCTGCTTTGGCTGGGCTGCATCGGTTTCACCGGTTATGGAGGACTATACCCTGCCCGAAGCGTCTTTTTACCTTCCTTCATCATCGTCATCCTGGTCAGCATCCTGATCCTGTACCAGACCCGGATCACTCTGCTGGCACGCATCAGCAAGCAACATCTGCTCACAACGGATACCAGGACCCCATATTGGGGAAATTGGTTCTACCGCCTGATCCATTTCAGCTTAGTGATATTGACCGTCCTGCTGCTGTCAACCCAATTTTCCCTGCGCAATAAAACCAGGAGTGTAGGACTGATCCCTGTTTCCTTCCGTACGGATCAGGAACAGCAATTCCCCGAAGTCTGGCAAAAATGGGCCGCCCCGACCAGAGAGTTGTTGCTCGGAAAGGACGCCAAGCAGGCTCTTGATTCCGACAAAAACCCGACCTTGCAGGATGAACGCGCCCGTAGCCGCATGCCCCAAGGCACTTTCGCTGTCGATGGCGACAACGGCAGTGGCAGCGGCATGGGGCAAGACCTCGTTTTCCGCGCTTTTACACCGGCAAAACTCTACTGGGTCGTCCAGTTATATGATACTTTCGACGGCTCGAAATGGAGCCGGTCCCTCAGCATGAGCAAAGGCAAAAACGCCTTGGACACCTACCGCTCATCCTTTCAATCCGAAGTCGTCCAGAACATCTCCATCGTCAAGGCGGTCAGCCGTTATCTGCCCTATGCCTACCGCCCGGAACAAGTCATCTGGAATGACAAGTACCATCAGGAAAACATCCCCATGGGCATCGTCCGACGGGAGGATTGTGTCAGCTACCAGTTGCGCAATGAAACCCTCCCTCCACTGCCTTGGCAGTATACCGTCGTCTCATCCGTGCCGGACCCGGAGCGCAGCATCCTGTTGCGGGCCTGGCGGGAACCGCCGCGCAATTTCGGCTGGAACTATCGCCAATTGCCGCGAAAAGTGCTCAGCAAGCGGATGCTTGATCTTGCCGAAGAACTGACTGAACACGCTGAAACCCCGCAGGAAAAGGCGCTGGCCATTCGGGATTATCTGCGTGAAAACTACGCCTACACGCTGACTCCGCCATCGCCACCCAAAAACAAGGAACTCACAGACTTTTTCCTGTTCGAAAGCAGGGAAGGCTTCTGCCAGCATTTTGCACAGGCCTTCACCCTGCTGGCACGCATGGCCGGCCTGCATTCCCGCCTGGCAACCGGCTACTCCCCAGGCAATTTCAATCTGCTTTCAAATTGTTTTGAAGTCTACGAATATCATGGGCACGCCTGGACGCAGATTTTTATCGAACCCTATGGCTGGCTGACCTTTGACGGCACCCCGCCTGGAGCGCTCCGCCTCGAGGAAAACCCTCCATTGCTCAAGCCGCTATTAGACCCTTTCGGTGAAAAGTGGCGAGTAGAAACCCCGGAATTGAGCGCACGCTCCCCCCTGCCCTCTCGACCATCCAACAAAAGCACTACCCAAAGCATCCGCCCCCCAACCAACAAAAAAGAATCCCCGCAAAGCGATATCCAGAAAAAAGTTTCCGAGTTTTATGACCAAGTCTACAGCAAAGCGATCACGGACAACGCCGACCCCAACCCGAATGTCAGGCAGATTTTGAAAGCCGGGTTCGAAACCGCCCTTCTGGCCGGGAAGAGTTTCTTGCAGAAAGCGATGACCCAGATGCGCTCACTTGCCCATGCCATTGGCGAACGGATCAGTCGGTTTGCCGAGCGTATTTTGGATTGGATCATGACCCGCACCCTAGCTGATCTGATTCAGCTGGTCATAGTACTGCTGATCGCCTGGCAGCTCTGGCGGCATCGCGAGCGCTGGTGGGGCTATCTGCTCTGGCGTTGGCGGCTTTTGCAATGCGACCACGCCTGGCGCAAGCTGCTGCGTCAGCCCATCAGTACCCAAGGGAGGATCGAAGGATGCCAGAAGCTGATCGCCAACTGGCTTGAACTGGCCGGCCTGAAACGGCAACCTTCCCGTGATCTGCTCGAACATGCGGCAATGGTGCGGCAACGCCTCCCTGTACTGACGGAGGAATACACCTTTATCGCTGAATGCGCTGCGGAAACCTGGTACAGCTCACACCAGCTTGATACATCCCTCAGCGAACAGGTGCTCCGGCACACGACATGCTTCCGCCGCAAAATCAGCCCATTTTTGAACCACCGGCGACTGCGACACGCACACGTTTGAAACACCACAACCCACACGGACTTTACACGGACTTTACACGGACTTTACACGGACGGGACACGGACGGGACACGGACGGGACACGGACGGGACACGGACAACAGATCGGTCGGATCGGCACAATGTTTTGCGCCGTAGGTGCTTAACTATGCTTAACCCCAGGTTTTAACCTGGGGTGAGGAACCCACCCAAAGACAGTGCCTTGTAAAGGCACTACAATCATTTGGATCAGCTTGACAAGTGATAGTGTGCCAATGACTTGGAGATTAGTTTTCCAAAAATCTTTCTGAAAAAACAAGAAGTTTGAAGATAGTAATACGAAAAGTTGAACGATAGTATGAAACCCCCTCTTCTTTTCTTTGTCATACTTTGCTGCTGCCTACAAGTCAACGCTGAAACTTTTTCGGCGCGGCTGCAGAAATACACGCAACCGTCCTACTGGGAGAGCCTGGACTTGGCGCCGGTAGTCACACGGGAACATTTGATCACCGCCATCGAGGCAGCGCGCGTCTACTATTTAAACCAGCAGTTCAAGGAAGGCAATTTTCTCTATGCCATGGACTTGAGCAGCGGGAAATATTATGATGATGATAACCAGGTGAGACAAGCCGGTGCACTCTGGGGCTTGAGTTGCCTGAACCGCGACCGCTTCACCGAAAGTACCCGGCGGACCCTACTGGCCGGAATCGATTTTTTTGAAAGAAACCAGAAAAAAATCTCTTCCGGCGAAATGATTTTGTGCTATCCTGGCGAGGATGTCCTGAAAACCGGCACAGTCGCCTTATTCTGCCTGACTCTGATAGAATTTCTGATCGGACAGGAGGAATTCCTGCCTCTGCATGTCCGGCAACGCTATCAGGATTTGCTGGATCAGCACCTCGCTTACCTGCAAAGCATGGAAATGAGCGATGGTTCCTGGGCAAGTCAGTATGATTTACCCAGCGGATACCGTGAACAAGTCGCCAGTCCTTATTACGACGGAGAGGCGCTGCTGGCCTACTGCCGGGCGGCAAGGCTGCTGAAACGCGACAAGCTGTTGCCGCGCATACGCACTGCATTGCCCCTGCTGCTGGAAAAATATACGGTCAAATGCTGGGAGCCAGGTGGCGACAGCGATGAAACAAAAGGCTTCTACCAGTGGGGTTCGATGGCCTGTGCAGAAGTCGTCGAGGCAGGTTGGGATCATGCTGATCTGGCCGGACAAGCAACCCTGGCTATGGCTTGGTGGCAAATCTATGACAATAAAATCGAAGCGCGTGGCGGCAACACAGCCTACGCTCTCGAGGGACTCGTTGCCGCCTGGCGAATCGCCAAAGCCCGCAACGACCAAAAGAGCATGGATTTGATCCGCCCGGTCATCGAACGCTGCCTTGGCCGCCTAATGGTCTGGCAGGTCGGTGGCCCTTTCATGAAGCAGAACACCCACCTGACTCACCTACCGCGAATCCACCCCAAGGCCTATGGAGGCATCACCTCCGCCCTCAACTCCAATATTATTCGCATCGACAACGTCCAGCACCAGCTCCATGCCATGCTGCTGGCGCTCCAGTATCTCTACTGACCGCCTAGGTGCAGGGGGTGCGGGGTGCAGGGTGCGTTGGGGAACCCTTCTCCCGACCGACCTGTCTGACCTGTCTGACCTGTCTGACCTGTCCGACGCCTGCACCCTGCACCCCAATACTCTTAACTTAACGCTTTCTAGCCACACCGACGATACAACTCCATAAAAGCCGACCTTGGCGTCCTTGGCGTCTTGGCG
>JAPXLT010000354.1:0-4338 GCA_033809415.1 Lentisphaeria bacterium | reverse complement strand
TTTCTTATGATTTTTCTTGAAATTCCGTTTTTCCGGCACTATGTTTTCGCCGTGGTTCAGAAATCATCCAGCCCCACCCACCCAGGGGGCAACCCACCCTCAATAAGGTACGCGCGCGCGAGACAGCCGTCGGACAAGTCAGACAGGAAACGCACCCTGCACCCTGCACCCTGCACCCTGCCCCCCGCACCCCGCACCCTGCACCCTGCACCCTGCCCCCCGCACCCTGCCCCCCGCACCCCGCACCCTGTTATTCAGCAGGAAAAGACTAAAGGCACCCTCACAACCGGGACGGTTGCGCCACTTTTTAAAGCGCATGCCATCCCATCCGTCTAAGCAACAACCCTATATAAAATTTTCGTGTCTGTTCGTGTGGTTCGTGGTTAAAAAATCCTTTTTGGACGCCCTCTAAATAAGGTTTATGGCTGGAAATTTATAACTTTGGAGTTATATTACAATCTGACAGCTAACCGAGGTGTAAAATGCTGGAATCGGCTAGGAAAAAACGTTATACTGAGTTGTCGCGTGTTACCGCATTTATGCAATCACAGTCAAAAGAAATTCAGCAAGGAATATGCGGACATTGTCGATGAGCTTGAAAGGAATGGACGTTTATCCATGCCGACCGGCGAAAAGGTGGATTCGACGCTTTTTGCTATTCGAGTAATCCAAGCCGGCAATGTGCGTGTGTTTTATGTGTACGGGAAGGAAAACAACATTTACGGACTTCATGGCTATGTGAAGAAAACTCAACAAATTCCGGCAAAGGAAAAAAGACTGGCGGAGAAAATAGTAAAGCTCTTACGCAAGGAGGAATTATTATGAGCAGGATTCAAAACATTGATAAGGAGCTTGAAAAGGAAGTCAAATATTTTGCCCAGCATCTTGAAACGCTCCATGACCAGCAAAGTGCTGCAAGGGAAAAGATACTCACAGACCCGACCAACGCTGAATTCCTCAAGGAATGTCGTGAGCGCCGGGCTGTTGCGGAAGCTCTTTATCGGGCGAGAACAGCAGCGAACCTGACGCAGGCTGAAGTTGCTGACCGGATGAAAGTATCGCAGCCCTATATCGTGAAATTGGAACAGGGAAAAGGCTCCATCAGCTGGAGAACCATCTCCCGATATGCTGCCGCATGCGGGAAAAAAGCTGAAATTACGTTGCTCTGAGCTTGGCGTCTGGCGGTTCAATGAAGAGGCACTATTTCATGGGCTTCTGTGTCAAGGCAATTCGCGTTCTTGCCATTCCTGGCTTGGGTGCTTGATTAAAACCGGTATGCAGACGCTCTGATTGTCGCTGTTGCTATCGGACTTGTGATCCACCGCCAAAGAAACCAGTACCGTTTGACCGGTAAATTTCCCCAGTGGCAACACCCGCTCCTGCAAAGCGGTATTGAAGATATTTTTCGCATTTTTCTTATTCGGGTCATACTCCGGATTTGGTCTCAGGCAATCATAGGAGTGCACAAGCTCGCCGTTCAGGAAAATCTTGACGATCGAGGCATTGCCATAACGGTCGGAGTAGTTTTTGAAACGGAAGCGCAATGCAGCATCCGCATCCGGCACCAGCAATGGCCAGTTCATCTGCTTGTCTTGATAGTAATTTACAAAATAGGCTGGCTGTCCTGCCAAGTTGCGACGATTGGGCAGTGACTTCAGGCTCTGAGCCTGCCCCTCGCAGATACCCATGGGGCCTATATTGTATACGAGACTTTCATCATCGGCAATGGGTTGGTCATAGGCTATAGAGGCAGGTCGATTACAGGCCAAAAGCCGTAACGGCAACGACGCCGAGCAGCGTTTCTGACGCGAAAACTCGAACTTCTTGCCATTCAGATAAAGCTCGTCAAACTCTTCCTTGAAAAGCAGTTCCAAAATCAGCTCGGAAGACTTGTTATCAATATCACGCAGTTCGAGATATACAAAGCCTGGACCGGTAAAATAACGCTGCAAACAGACATGTTCCGGCAAAGACTCGATTTGCAATATCTCGCCGCCTTTTGGACTCTTCGGGAAAAAAGCGTAACTTAGCGCCGGATTAAGGCCAAATACGCGCTTGTCATTGCTTAGTGGCCAGCCCGGCAAAGTCAGTTTGCCCTCGTAGCTGCTGGCATTGTCAATGCGTGCGTAAAGCTCTTCGCCGTCCGGTGACAACATTTTTTGCAGCTTGCCATCGTCATAATACTGATATATGCCGTCAATCCCCTGATAGTAGCAGCGTATGAATTCCGGATATGGATGCTCGGGAAAGTATGGCTTGAGCTTTTTTTGGGTGAACAGCTTGGCGCGATGCGTCAAATGCGCCGGCAGGCCGCCGCTATCTGCATCAGCAAAGTTCGAACTCAGCATTCCCATGCCGCCAAGCGCATCCGAACAAGCACTGATCAGGTGTCGGGTAAAATCATTGCCGCAATTGATATAGGGTATCCAAGTCGTATAGCCGTACAGATAAGTGGTCACCGGCAACTGTCTATGTATCCGGCGGCGCCTGAAGTCGATGTTTCCCCAGACCTGGGCATAGTTCAGGGGCCATTTAACTGCAAACGCAATACCCTCAGGACCATATTCAGAGGCCATGGGCACGCCCGGCTGTGTCTCTTGCAAGAGGCGCATCTGTGCCACACTGCCCTGTCCTGCCGAAAGCCCATCGACAATGCCATTGCCATGATCATTGACGCAGCCCGCCGTATCTTCATAGTTTGCGTCGCTTCCGGTGCTCGTATTCCAAACCTGCATGGATTTGGCGTGATAGACACGCCAGGCCTCGGAAAGCGGATCGCCATAAAGCAGGCGTCCCGGTTTTATGCCTTCAAACTGATCCGTCCCCTTGGCCTGATCCACGGTGCCGATAAGCATATCACTCAGCGCACTTGGCTGGCTGCTCTTGGCGACCTCTTCATTATAGCGCCACAAGGAATTTTTCCGGGTCAAGAAGATATTCTCGAGGTTATCACGCTGAAAGACCGGCGACTGATAGTTGATGCAGTATGTATTGACATAAGCCATGCTTTTAAAGCCGTAGGAATGCATCTTTTCAACCGATTCCACGAAGCCTGCCCGCGGCGTCCAATCCGGTAGTTCAGTATCAAATTTAGCAGCTCGAGCATTCCAGTTATGGAACATGACGGTAGTTGGATCGAATTCCGCGGCGACTTTTTCGAAATCAGTGCCCATATCGATGACGAGCTTGATATTTTCCGCCCAGTCCAGGGAGTCACGTCTGGCAATTTCCCGGGCAAATTCTTTTTGATACCAATTTCGGAATGGGCGCATGGCATCCTTCCAGTCGCCGGGGAAGATATCAAGTTTTTGCAGTGGAGTTCTAAATTCTATTTTATTTTCTATTGGCATCAGGCTGTTTGGCTCGAAACTGAAAGCAAAACCGGACGGTCCATTTTTGAAGTAGGCGTAATATGGTTGAAATTCAGGATTATGCAGCCAAACCCCCAAAGCCATGCCATCTTTTTCGATGGCAGTCACCGGTGCCTCCCAGAATGGTGCGCCACCATAAGGACACAACGCTTCCCGAGAGCTGTGCCGAAACTCCATGCCGCCAAAATGTGGCAGCACAAAGCGCACCTCCGACGAAATATTATTCAGCGGAGTCTGTATGCCGAATATACCGCCCTGCGGTGCCTGCCCTTCTGCATACCAAGTCAGTGCGCCGTATTCATCGCTGCCAACTACGATGGAGAGCTTGCATTCGGGAAAAAATTCCTTGTCATTACCTAAGCCCTGCCAAGTCAGACGCCATTGCTTTCCTTCCCGGTCGAGAGTAAATTGCGACTGTGTTTGCGGGCGCAAATAGATGTTCAATTTTTGCACATTGACATGCTGATTCAGGTCCACTGACCCCCAAGGCACGTGCAAAGTACGCAATTCCTCATATTGTCCAATGGCGCAGCCCAAGCCAATTGGTATGACTCCAGCTTCATTGCCCGGAGCAGCAAATTCGGTGCCTTGTTGCCTGCTTCGGCAGCTCACGATTTGCCCATCCTCGAATACCGCCTCGACTCGAGCGCTGCGTACCAGAACTCGGTTCGCCTGCCTCTCTACACTGAAATTCGCGCAGCCTGAAGCAAAAAGAAAAAGCAATAAGAACGAACAAAAATAAACACTGCGCATTCACAGGCCTCCTTAGCAGAAAACGGGACACGGACGGGACACGGACGGGACACGGACGGGACACGGACAGGACACGGACGGGACACGGACAGGGCACAGGCATCCCCCCTGCACCCTGCACCCTGCCCCCTGCACCCTGCACCCTGCACCCTATCCCTGCACCCCAATACTCTTAACTTAACGCTTTGTAACCACACCGACGATACAACTCCAT
>JAPXLT010000353.1:0-4340 GCA_033809415.1 Lentisphaeria bacterium | reverse complement strand
CACGGACGGGACACGGACGGGACACGGACAACAAATCGGACGGATCAGTCGGATCGGACGGATCGGACGGATCAAGTAGATCGGTCGGATCGGTCGGATCGGTCGGATCAGTCGGAGAAAAAAGACAAGAATTGGTGGTACCTTAAAAGGGCTGTGTGCCAATGACTTGGAGATTTCTTTCCAGAAAAATCTTTCTGAAAAAACAAGAAGCTTGAGGATAGTATTACGAAAATTTTTATAGGGGTTGCTGCTTCGATGGATGGAATGGCATGGCGTGCGGTTTAAAAAGTAGCGTAACCGTCCCGGTTGTGATTGATCTTTGCCCTTCCACGCTCGAACGTTCCCACGTGCAAGAGGCAGGATGTTGTAAAAAAACTGTTGCCAGTTACTGCATATTACAGCACAGCATTCATCTGGCGTCATTTGTTAAAAATAGGTTATATGCCCGCGCAAAATAATACAAAATAAAGCAATATGTATCATTGACAATATTCTTTTATCAGATAAATTTGGTATTATGTTTGTGTGAAGTCGTTCATGTCTCATTATCAACTTATCAACCATGTGGTAATCGGGAGGTATTTGTTATGCAGAGAGCGTTTTTTTGGTGTCTGTTGCTTGTATTAAGTGTGTCACTGCCTGCGGTCGAATACAAGGAGGTGCCCCGCGAGGAAAAGATTGCGGCGGCGGATTTAACGTTTGCTGTCACCTTTGACCAGAAACATCTGAATGCCGACAAGGCGGCAGGAAATCCCGCTTCGACGACCCTGGGGGATGTCAGCCTGCTGCTACGCGGACTGATCGGTTTTGACAGCGCCGGCGCCTTCAAGCCGGAGCCTGGCGAAGACCTGAAATTTTCAGCGGTCGGAAACGCAAATCCACATCAAGGCACCCTGACACTCTGGGTTTGTGGATTAGATTACGCCCCCGGCCAGGAAAAGACCGAAGGCAAGCATCGCGGCAATATTGCGCTGGCACGTTTATGGTTTCAACAGGGAGAACGCCATATCGATTTTCAGCTCTATGAATACGGCGACACGGTTTATTTCGATTGGCGCAATTCCGAACCACCGCATGGCTGGGGCAGTGTTGGCAGAACGCAAGTCTCCCGTGTCGGTATCAAACAGGGACAATGGCACCAGATTGCAGCTACCTGGGAAAACAACCAGATTCACCTCTACCTGAATGGCGAGAAGTTTGACTCCGCCACGCTGCCGGCAAAAATCACCAAGACTGCCGACCTGAAATGTGAGGAAAAGGGTTCCTTTATCGGCATCAAGAGCCGCTTCTATGAAGACCAACATACCCATGCTGTCGGCATCGACGATTTCAAAATCTACTCGAGAGCCTTGACGGCTCTCGAAATTGCCAATCAATATAAAATGCTGCTGACCGGCGCCGCCGCAGAAATCAAAGCCTATGATATCCAGCTCCATGGAGTCAATATCGGCTGGGACGACCCCATCGACCGTATGGAAGCCGAGTTCGATTTCTCCGGCCTGAAAGCAGAAAACAAGGATGCGCTGCTGAAAGGCACCTTGCCTTTGCAGTATCAGCTGCTGAATCCCGCCGGAAAGACCATCGCCGCCGGCAGCTGGAACTTCGATAAGCTGCGCGATACCAGAATATTGCAGCCGGTCAATGAAGTGGGAAAATATACGCTGAAGACGCAACTGGGCGAGGAAAAGGTCGAAGCCACGGTCGAACGCCCGGATTACTCCTGGGCGGGGAATCAGATCGGAAATGAGGATGTAGTTCCGGAAATCTGGAAAGACTTTGCGGTGAACGACCGGGAAGTCACGCTCTGGAACCGGCGCTATCGCTTTGGTGCCGGACCGCTCCCGGAAGCAATCGATGCATACGGCGAAGCCTTGCTGCTTGAAACGCCCCGCCTGCTGATTGACCAACACCCCATCCGCTGGCAGGCAGGAGCAACCTCACGCAAAAACTGCAGCGTCACTTTCACCGGAACCGGACAGGCAGCCAACTTCAGCTTGGAATACGCCACCACTGTCGAATATGACGGCCTGATTAAATTCAACTTCACCATCAAAGATCAGCCGGAAATCAGCTCGATGAAGCTGGTGTGGCGCTGCCGCCCGGAACTCTGCACATACCTAATGACGCCGCATGTGCAGCTTACAGGAGGTCCACAATTCGCCTTCCCCTATCCAAGTTCGGATTCAAGGCACCGGCAACTCTGGTTTGTCAGTGAAGGGAAAGGCGGCTTTGCCTACAGCATGCAAAATGACGCCAACTGGATTTACGATCCGGAAGAATCCGTGTTCTTTGCCGATCAGAACAGCGGCGCATGCGAAGTGCGCATGATCACCCGCAAGGTTAAAATCCCTGCCGACACACCCTATGAAGCCCTGTTTATCGCCACACCTACCCGCCCACTGCCGGAACTTAACCGCATGATCTGCCTCGATAGCGGACGGGGCACCTACAGCTTCCTCAATGCCGGAGGCGATGGCGGCATGACCGGGGTCTTCAACATGGACCCGCATCCCGAGGCCTTTGCAAGAAAGGTCGCCACAGGCAAGCCATATAGCTTCAGTGTCTATGGCGCGGCCAACGCACTTACAACCCTCGAACCGGAAGCGGTCTATTTACGGAAATACTGGGAAATCCCCGGCGCTTACAGCTATAAGATGCCATATCACCGTCCACTGCCAGACGGCACTACGGAAAAAGTGTACGCTTTTTCACTGTCCGCCTGCAATACTGGGATCGTCAATGATTTTTTTCTGAAGGGCATCAAGAACTTGTTTGCTCACCCTTATGGCGACCGCATCTGGCAGATTTATTATGACCTATGCGGCAACAATCTCTGCCGCAGCGCATTGCATGGTTGCCGCTACCGCGATAAATTCGGGCGCGAAGTGAGTACCTACGCTTTACTGGCCAAGCGCAAGCTAGTCGAACGTACAGTGCGCTACTGTCATGCTCATGGTCGTACGGTTAGACTGCATGCCCAGAGAGATTATTTTCCAATGCTGCAAGGGCTGGCCGATTACTGGTTCCCAGGAGAACAGCATTCAACCCTCCTGAAACGCAACCCATACGGTTATACCGATGAACTCCCGGATGAAATCTATCGCAGCGAATACAACCGCAACGTATTGGGGGTCGGAGTCATGTTTCTGCCTGCGCTGGGGCAGGCCACGCTGGAAAACTTCCGGGAGCCGGCCTGGCCCTATACGGTAGCCATGCTGATGATGCTGCAAATGCACGACATCGAGACTGCCATGTGCTGGGCGGCTCGGGTGCCCACACATAAACTCTGGGACATCCTGGAAAAATATCGCTTCGAAGAACCGGCATTGAAGGTGCATCTGTACTATCAGCAGAAGGAAATACGTTCCAGCAATCCGGAAGTGCGCATAACCTGGTACGAAACACACGATAACCACAAAATCCTGATTTTGGGAAACAAAGATGTTTTTGCCCATGAAACAACAGTTGACCTGACTTCTCTGACAAAGGAGAATTTCACCGCCCGCGAGGAGTACGAAGGCTTCGATGTACCTGTGCAAAATGGCATTTTCAAGATTTCCGTCCCGTCACGCTCGATGCGGATTGTCGCTTTTCCACCAAAGAAATTCTATCCCTACAAGGAGGATTTCTTCCGTTCCTGGGGATTTTGGAGGGGGAAAGATTCGGATGCGGAGTATCGTCACGAGCGCGATTTCGGGCGTAGCGACCGTTACAGCATGCGCTTGATCAACGGCGAGAAAACCGGTGTCCTGACCAAAGGGGTGCCGGCGATTCCCGGCAAACAGTATACAGCCAGCATCTGGTGCATGAGTGCCAGCGATACTAAGGCTACCATTGCTTTTCAAGCGCAGAAAGCCGGTAAATTCCTTGGGCTTACACCGCAGTCAACAACCAGCACTATCAAGGCAGGTTCCTGGCAGCAGATCGAGCACAGCTTTACCATACCGGAAACAGGAAAATGGGCCGATTGCAATACAATCCTGATAACCATTGGAAGCGCCCCGCAGAGCAATGTCGTCTTCGATGATTTTCTGCTGCAAGAACTCGATCCCAGATAGCCAGTCCACAACTGATTTTTTAACCACGAACCACACGAAATTTTTTGTGGACATTGTGGACAGGGTGGACAGGGTGGACAGGGTGGACAGGGTGGACAGGGTGGACAGGGTGGACAGGGTGGACAGGGTGGACAGGGTGGACATTGTGGACAGGAGGTAGACACCCCCCTGCCCCCTGCACCCTGTACCCCGCACCCCGCCCCCCGCCCCCCGCCCCCCGCCCCCTGCACCCTGCACCCTGCCCCCTGCACCCCGCACCCCCTGCACCCTGCCCCCTGCACC
>JAPXLT010000352.1:0-4377 GCA_033809415.1 Lentisphaeria bacterium | reverse complement strand
CTGTCCGTTCTTTGATTGGCTCAGCCATGCTGATCTCCTGCATCCCGCCGAGGTTTTTATAAATGTGCACGGTGCATGAAATATTTGCAGATAAAATAATGCACGGTGCATGATATGCAAGTGTCTGGCAAGTGTCTTTTGATCGATTATTTTTGTTTTTTGGAAAAATGCTTAGCGTGCGTTATATTAGTACGTTTTATCATAGGAAAACTCGCTGCAAGCAAGTATTTTACTTCATCTGACCAGTGAACTTTTTGAGATGGTAATTCTGATATGACTTATAAAATCACTCCACGTCTGATTACCTTGCTGCAGAATGAGTTGAAGAGGAATGGGAACAAAACAGCTGTGTTGGCCCGGAAGATCGGCATCAATCCCAGCTATATTTTCAAATATTTGAACGGTACGGTAAAGAGTGTGCAGGCGGACACATGGGAGAAGTTATGCCAATATTTTCCTGAGATTGATGAGCGTCCGATGGTTATTCGTGGCAATACGTCTCCGGTGAAAGGTTCTTTTGGACAGTTTCCTGTGATATCGTCGGAGGTTGTTTCGGAGGCGCATCAGTTTTTTTATTTGCCGATAGCGGAATATGCCATTGACAATCCGGAGAAGCTGGTGTCTTTTTCCATGGGGCGTCCGGGTGATTTTGCCATCGAGATCGTCGGTGATTTGATGCTGCCCTGGTATCCGGCTGGGACGATTCTGCTGGTACGCCCGAACATCCGGCTGTCAAGCGGGGATCCGGTGATAGCGGTGCTGGAAAGCGGCGAAGTCGTCTTCCGGATTTTTTATGAGGGGAGTGGGAAGATTACGCTGGCGAGTCTGGATGGTGATGAGAGCCATACATACCAATTTGACAGCAAAGGCAACGCCTATGTCAAAACGGTCTACAAGGTCATTCAATCGATGCGGGATGAAGCAGTAATCCTCAGGGCGATGCGGGAGCGCGGACTGCTTCGGGCGCTGGAAAAATATGAACGGCTCTGAAAGGAACTATTTTTAACAACGAAAAAACACGAAAAGGCACGAAAATTATAGGGCTACGGGACTCGAATAACCGGCGGAGGGAAAAAAGCATGCTGACTTGTCCAAAATGCCAAGCGGGACTGGAAAAGAGGTCGTCCGATAACGGGATCTTCTGGCATTGCACTTCCTGTGATGGGAGGGCGGCAACCTTGCCGTTGTTGCGGCGTTCCGTCCAGCCGGAATTTCTGCGGGCACTTTGGGTTTCTGCCAATCAAGGAACTTCTGCTGCGCATTGCCGCTGTCCATTTTGTAACCGTCCAATGGCGGAGGTTCCGGCGACAGGCGTCAGCGGGGAGTTTTTTTTGGATGTTTGCACATCTTGCCATCTTGTCTGGTTTGACTTGCAGGAATTTCAGGCGCTGCCGCAGAAACCGCCGCCCACTGTTGAAGCGGAGTTACCAGCAGATGCGCGGGAAAAGCTGGCTTTGCTGAAAGTGGAATGCATCCGGGAGCGTGCTGAATCAGGGTGGGACGGTCATGGTGCTGCCCCTGCGGAATGGTGGCAGTGGTTGCCGGCGGTGCTTGGTATGCCCGTGGAAACTGCTTCTGCCGCAACAAGAATTCGTCCCTGGGCCACCTGGGGACTGGCAATCCTGATAGCAGCCATCTCGATTCTGGCCTTTTTCGACCTGGAAAATGCTGTCGAGCGTTTCGGGTTGATCCCCGCGCAATATGGACGCTATGGCGGGCTGACTGTCATTACCTCGTTTTTTCTGCACGCAGGAGTGGTACATCTGCTGGTAAACCTGTATTTTCTGTGCATCTTTGGAGACAATGTCGAGGAATTCCTGGGGAAAAGGCGATTTTTTCTGCTGATTTTGACTGCGGTATTGCTGGGTAGTACGGCGCATATTCTGTGGCATCCGAACCCTCAGGTTGCCTGTATTGGTGCCAGCGGCGGCATTTCTGGCGTGATTGCTTTTTATGCGTTGCAGTTTCCGCAGGCCCGGCTACGCATGATGCTGCGCATTTATCGATTCTATTATCGCTGGTTCACGTTGCCAGTCTGGGTGCTGTTTCTGTTCTGGATACTGCTGCAGGCGCTGGGCACTTGGTTGCAGGTTCGCGGGATGAGTTCGGTATCCGCGCTGGCACATCTTGGCGGTGCACTCGGGGGCGTCCTGTTCTGGTGGGCTGGAAAGGGGGCAGGGCGAGGACTTTTTTAACCACGAAATACACGAACAGACACGAAATTTTTTTATAGGGTTGCGGCTTTGACTGATGGGATTGCATAGGGTGGGCTAGCCACGCAGACCTCATTTTTGTCCACGGAAAGCACGGAAAACTCGGAATTTTTTTTATGGGTTGCTGCTTTGACGAAAGGGCTTGCTCTGGCGAAATTCTTGTGTGCCAAGATCGGCTTTACTTTTTCAGTCGGAGGCGATATGGAGCGCCGGCGGCTCGCCGGCATGAAGCCGGCTTCCCTCTCTCATCACTGAAAAATCAAAAAACTCAAAAAAGTTTCTCAAAAATGAGAAAGAGCTTCAAGGTCAGTAACTTGCGAATCTGTTTTTTGAAAATCTTTCACAAAAAAAAGATTTTGGGCGATAGTAGTACGAAATTATTTATAGGGTTGCGGCTTTGACGGATGGGATTGCACAGGGTGGGCTAGCCACGCAGACCTCATTTTTGTCCACGGAAAGCACGGAAATTTATAGGAGTGCCTGTCCCCTGTCCCCTGCACCCTGTCCCCTGCACCCTTTTCAGTTCATGGCTGCTAGATTGAGGGCTTGGTCGAGGCGGGTTTCCGGGGTGACCTGGATGGGTTTGACAAAACTCGATGATGGTATTATTTCACGAGTTTTTTGTTTTCGGGCTTTGCCGGAGAAGAGATCGCGCGGGGCACAGCACCAGCGCACATCCATGCCGGCTTGCATCAACGAATCCAAGGCATTGCGCAGGGGAAGGCTGTCGCTCAGGCTCAGGCAGAAGACAACCGTATTTCCCGGCAGCAGCGGGAGCAGTTCGTTGAGTGCCGGCAGCATCGTCATATTTCCGGGCTTGAGCGTGGCCAGGCTGTAGAGGATATCATAACGGGCGGAGGCGGCAGCATTTGGCGGCAGGACAGTCAGTTTGCTGCCACCGGCAGCGAAAGCCAGGGAACAGTACATGCCGGCGCAGTGCGCACAGATGCTGGCGGCGGCCTGAATCTGATACTCGAGGTTGGAAAGCAGCGTTTTGCTGACGAAATGTTCCTGGGCATCGACGAGGATGGCGGCGGAGGCGATGGTATTGCGCTCAAATTCCTTTACCATCAATCGGCCATAACGGGCGGTGCTGCGCCAGTGAATATAGCGCATTCCATCATTGATATTGTATTCACGCACCCCATAAAAATCCTGGCTGGTGCCGGCTGTGCTGATGGGATTCCCAGTCGTTGTCGGGGAGGCTTCATATTTGTGAAGAAATAAATCCGGCACCGGAAGAATCGGTGGGTAGACGACTACCGTTGCCGGCAAGCTGAATTTGCATTCACGGAAAAAAAGTCCAGCTGGATCACCGCTGCGCAGGATTACATCGCACAACTTGAATTCACCACGGCGTACGGCCAGTACGCGTCGGTCAAGAATGGTTTTGCCGCGTCCGGGCAATGGCGGCAAAATATGCAGCGTTGTTTTTTCAGGAGCGCAATGCAAATCCTCCTGGATAATCAAATCCTGCCGACGGCGTTTTTTTGTGTTGATGACTTCCAATGGTAGCGAGATCATCTGTCCGACCGTTGCATCGCCGGCGGGACCTCGGCGTACATTGATGCCACGCAGGGAGAGCAACGCCGAGATCAAGCTGACGACAGTTAACGCTCCTGCAAACGCAGCCAGCAGGAATGCGAACAGGGTCTGATTCACCAAGGAGATCAGCAGCCAGAGAATGCCGCTTAACCCGATGATCCAGCCTCGCCAGGTAGGACGGATGTAGCGTGAGATGCTCATAAAAGGGGGCAGGGTGCAATACTCGTTACTTAAGATTTTTTAACCACGAACTACACGAACAGGCACGAAAATTTTCTATGGGGTTGCTGCTTTGACGGATGAGCCTGCTCTGGCGAAATTCTTGTGTGCCAAGATCGGCTTTACGCAATTGCGTCGGAGGCGATATGGAGCGCCGGCGGCTCGCCGGCACGGCATCACGACTACAACCTATTTTCTTGTCCACGGAAAACACTGAAAGCGCGGAAATTTTATAGAGTTGTTGCTTTGATGAATGAGCTTGCATGTGGAATTGCGGTCTGGTTTGTTGCTTTTTCCGAATGCATGGCGACCTTGGCGGTTGGTTCCTCGTTATTGAACCGCCAAGACGCCAAGGACGCCAAGGTCGGCTTTACGGAGTTGAGTCGTCTGTGTGGTTGCA
>JAPXLT010000351.1:0-4384 GCA_033809415.1 Lentisphaeria bacterium | reverse complement strand
AAATCATTGTGCGGTTTGGGTCATTCTGGTGGCGGCTTGTTGTGGGGTCATTGTGCCGGAGAAGAGGTGCTGGGTTGTTTTTTTATGTTCCACGGCCAGGCGTGGGCTGAGATATTGATCGTAGTAAGGTTGCAGGGAGGCTGCTTCGCGCAGTGCCTGCAATGCCTCTCGAGTGATTTGCGGCAGTTTATTTTCCTGTTCCGGGGTAGTCTTCAGCGCGGGCAGTCTGCCGATGGCGCACCATTGTGTGACCACTTCATCGGCGGTTAGATATTCAAGCAGCTTGCAGGCCAGTTCGGGATGTTTGCAGGAGGCCGACACGGCAAAGGCGCAGTTAATGCCGCCTAAAACCGTTGACGGATCGCCTTTGCCGCCCGGCACCATCGGGAACGGGATGACCCGCATCTGTTGCAGGAATTCCGGCTTCTCCTCGAGGATTCTTGCCACTAGCCAGGTGCCCATCAGGTACATGGCGGCATCCTCACGCAGGAATGCAGCCCGGGCCGGAGCGTCATCCATGCCATTGAAGCCAGTGGAAAAGGCGTCAGCGGCCAGTAGCTGTTCGAGATAAGTTCCGGCCTGGATAAAAGGAGGGTCTGCGAAGGAGACGCCTGGTTTTCCGCTTGCGGCATCGAGGAAAAGTTGCGTCCCACCGCAGCGGTTGGCCAGATAGCAGAAGAAGAAGGCGCCGGGCCATTGTTTCATATTGCCTAATGCAAACGGGGTGATATTCTGCTTGCGGAAACTCTGGCAGGCAGCGATCAGCTCCGGGAAGGTGCCGGGGTAGTCGATGCCATGTTCCTGAAACAGGCGCTGGTTGCACCAGAGCAGCACGGCGGAGAGGTCGAGGGGCAGCGCATAGATGCCGTCTTCCCAGCGGCAAAAGTCCAAAGCCTGTCCAATAAAGCGTTGTTCCCACTCGTTACTTTTGAACCAGGCATCGAGGTTGATCAGCCTGCCGGCTTTGGCGCGTTCGACCAGAGGACCGCCTCCCCAGGTGAAAAAAATGTCAGGCGTATTGCCGCTGGCTTCCTCGACTGCCAACTTCGTCTTGTACGCATCGTTTTCAAAAGTCTGCATGTCAATCTTGCAGTGCGGATGGTCAGTCTCAAAACGCTTGACGGCTTCCTCGAGGACTTCCCGAGGCCCGGCATAATTCATGATATGCCAGAAGCTGAGGTGAATTTTCCCGTCCGAAGCAGGCTTGTCACTTGGTTTGCAGGAGCTAAAAAACAAGACGCCTGACAGGGCGATAAACAAAAAAACATGTCTTAGCATTTCGAAATTCCTTGAGCAGAGACTGGATTTTTAAACAACGAAAAGGCACCAAAAAACTCGAAAATTCGTGTTTTTTCGTATCTTTCGTTGTTAATAAACCTACTTTCGGAAAACGGATGTATATAGGTTAAAATTTGTGTTTGACGGGATAAAACATCTTCTTGTTCTGCTGTTTCTGGCAGGCGTGGTTCTGGGTGGTGGTGCGGATGCTCCGGTGTCCTTGCAGCGCACGACTGCGCGTTTGACGACTTCTGCGTTCGATGAAAGTGAAATGCGGCGCTTTTTCGAGCAGATTTTCAGTCAACGCCGTGGTACGTCTGGGCAAGTTTCAGGGTACGGAGTTGTGTCTGCCGAACTGGAACAGCCGCCCTTGACGGAGAAGAACCGCCATTCTGCCTTGCTGCACTGGGAGTCTGACCTGGTTGTTTCATCGAGCGACGCCGGCGCTTATGTGTTTTCCAGTTCGCAGCCAGGTGCCCCCTGGGCAGTCTTTCTGAATGGGCAGTGTCGCGGCGGCTGGCAGAATGGCACCCCCGAAGCGGTGCAATTGTCCGAGGGCATTCACCGCTTGCAGTTTCTGGCTGTGCAGAACAATGGCGCAGCAGTGCCAGGGTTGAAAGTAATGAAAAAAGAAGGGGATGCCTCGAGGGAACACCCATTGACTCTGCGGGCGGTGCCGGAACTGCCGTTTGTGCGACTGGAAACTGCACCCGCTGAACTGCAGAAATATCTCGCAGGCTGGAAACTCGATGCACGCTACCATTTTCTGGCAACAGACCGCTATCTGGACTACTGCCGGAAAAGCGACGAAACGGCACTCCCGGAAGGGGAATGTTATTATCGCTCGATCGATGGCGCCCGGCAAAAACTGCCGGCTTCCGGGGAATGGTTTGTTGACGGACGAGAAGGCATGGGCCTCGAGTGGGAAAGCCCCGAGAAAAAAGAGGTTTTTGCCGCAGCGCCGTCCTGGCCTCTGGCAGTGCCGGTTTATATCCGTATCAGCCTCGGGGCTGCTCCGCTATTTCTTTCGGCAAAGGCGCCACTCGAAATCCGGATTTATCAGGCTTGGCCGGAGGTCATGCCGGATTCTCTGAAAGCGGCATGGAAATTACGCTGTCGGCAATATGACGCAAAAGGTGAGCTGCTCTCGAACGAACTGGTCAGTACCGAATATCATCCGGAATTGGACATCAGTTTGCCCTTGGCCAGTTCCGCACACTTGCTTAGCTGGCAGCCCGAAATCGGTGGCATTCCGGCTGCCAAAGCAGTCGAATTGCGGATTGTGTGCCCCGGCAATTTCCCGGAGAATCCTGCAATTTGCGGCAATCAGCTTTTGGTGTCGGGACGTCGTGCAGTGTTGCGATGTGATCCGTTGCAGGAACGCACTTCCGGTGGAGGGCGGAAACGTACAGTCTCAGAAGTGCCTATGAAACTGTATTATTTTGATGATGGTCTGGGCAATACGTACAACGCAAGCAAAGGCGCTTCCGGCGTCCGGCAAACCACACGATCATTTCTTCGGATGAAAGGCTTCAGCGCCGGGCGAATTCTGCTACCGGAGATTCCTGGCGCCGAGCCGGAATTGCAGAGTATTGCAGCTTTTGCCAAGTTGCTGAATATGCGCCCGGAAATGGCGGTTTTGAATCTCGGGGAACGGGAGTTGAAAGACGGACGCACACCCCTGGTCTGGTGCCAGCAATTGCTTTTTTATGCACAGGCATGCCTGGCTGTCGGCATCGAACCGATGTTGCTGACTTATCCGGAAATGCCCGGCATCGAACAAGCAGTATCGCGACAGACTGCCTTGCTGATCAAGGAACTCGGCCTGATCCTCGAGGTGCCCGTGGTGGACCTGTACTCGATGCGCATACTCGATGATGTGAATACTCGAACCTGGTTCGAGGATGCAGTTGCCGGACATCAGGCCGTAAACCGACAGGGTAAACAGTGGCTCGCAGACAAAGTCATTGAAACACTGCTTACGATATCCGAAAAAACAGCTTTTTAACAACGAAAAGACACGAAAAGACACGAACTTTTTTATAGGGTTGTCGCTCTGAAGGATGAACCCGCTCCGGCAAAAAATTCTTGTGTGTCAAAACCGGCTTTACGCAATTGCGTCGGAGGCGATATGGAGCGCCGGCGGCTCGCCGGCATGAAGCCGGCTTCCCTCGCCCATCATCGAAAAGTCAAGAGGTTCAAACAGGGCGTTTTCATTCTTTCACCTAACTTCTTGTTGTGTAAAGATTTTGGATAGAAATTACGCTGTGGATAGTTCCTATGTCTCGCCTTTCAGGGCTTTGCGGATGGGTGGGTATCCGAACCCAGGGCGTTGCCCTGGGCTGGTATGTCACTACCTTTCAGGGCTAATTCCAACATCGCCGATCAGCCGTTCGTTTCCCGTTTTTGCCACTGTCCATGAAAATGAATGAAAACGCCCTGGAGGTTCAAAAACTTTCTCAAAAATAAGAAAGATCTTCAAGGCCAGTAACTTGCGCATCGTTTTTTTTTGAAAATCTTTTACAAAAAGAAGATTTTTGGCGATAGTAGTAAAAAGCACTAAACACGGACGGATTGCTTGTCCCATGTCCCTTGTCCCATGTCCCTTGTCCCATGTCCCTTGTCCCATGTCCCTTGTCCATTGTCCCTTCCGTAGTCCATTCTTGTCCATCGTGTCCATCCTGTCCATTTCTGTCCCTTGTCCCTTGTCCCTTCCGTAGTCCATTCTTGTCCATCGCGTCCATCCTGTCCATTTCTGTCCCTGTCCCTTGTCCATCATCGTTCATTCCAGAGGAAACGCATGTCAAAAAAATATACATTAAGCGGCAATTTGACTGGGAATATCTTGTCGCCTCGAGGCTTTCCTCAGGCGACGCTAGTTCTTTGCCCCTGGCAGCGTGTGGCCTTGCTGTGCATGCTGATTCTGCTGGTGTTATGGGCCATTTTTGACTGGCGTCAGGAATTGCTGGTGATCAATATTCTGCTGACGGTCTTTTATCTGGTTGCTACCTTGCACCGCATCTTTATCATTGAATTGGCTCTGCGGAAGCCTACGGAAATCAATTACACCCCGGAGCAGCTGCAACGTCCACCCAATGGCAAGGAA
>JAPXLT010000350.1:0-4415 GCA_033809415.1 Lentisphaeria bacterium | reverse complement strand
GTGATAGCCATGCTGCTCGACGACACCATAGGGGAAAATGATGGTCTGGTTTTCCTTGAGATACTCGCGGACTTCTTTTACCGACATTTCAGCCATTGCATGTTTCATCTTTCTTTCCTTTCTTTAGGTTTAGGTTGAAGGGTGTCCAAAAAAAAGCACGTGGTGCGTCCATGTTCTGTCCACTGCGTCCACAGTGTCCGCCATGTCCACCGCGTTATTGAACCGCCAAGACGCCAAGAACGCCAAGCAGTCGGAGGCAACAACAAACCAGACCGAATCCGTCAAAGCAACAACCCTACAAAAAGTTCGTGCTTTTTCGTGCCTTTCGTGGTTAAAAATCTTTTCGGACACGGTCTAGTTATTTTATCGAACCCGCAGTGAGTCCCCTGATGATTTGTTTTTGGGCGAAAAGGTAGACAAGGATCAACGGGATCAGCACCAGCAGCAGAGCCGCACAGACGGTGGTGATGCGCAGATCGTGCTCCCCCTTGAACTCCGTAAGTGCCAGCGGGACGGTTTGGCAGCCCGGACCCAGCAGCGTCAAGGCAAAGGCATATTCATTCCACATGCTAAGGAAATTGAAGATCAACACTGTGCTCAGCGCCGGTCTGGCCAGCGGCAGGCCGATATGCCAGAAGGCCTGCCACTGCGAACAGCCATCCAATGCGCCGGCATCCAGCAATTCCTGCGGGATCGCTTCGAATGCCCGCCGCAGAATCAGGATACTGACCGGCAAGGCAAATCCGGCGTAGGGGCCGATCAGTGCGCCCAGGCCACCTTTGAGATTAAGCATATCTGCTCCAAGCAGCTGGTTCAGCGGGATCAGGGTGACATGCACCGGGATCATCATGCCCAGCAGAAAAAGGACAAAAAGCACATTGCATCCGCGGAAGCGGAATTGGGCAAAGGCCCAGGCCGCCAGTGCGGCAGCAGCAATGGCCAGTGCAACCGCTACGACGCACAGCAACAGGCTGTTTTGCCAGGCTTGCAGAAAATTACTGCTGGCAAAGACTTCGCGGAGATTGTCCAGAGTCCATTGCGCCGGCAGGCCGAGCGGACGCTGCTGCGCATCCCCTTCGGTGCGCAGGGCGGTCAGCGTCATCCACAACAGCGGATAGGTCGTGAACAGCAAAAAGCCGAACAGCAGGAGATGACGTCCAATGAAGCCAGCAGTGATTTTTTTTCGTGCTACTATCGACCAACTTCTTCTTTTTGGTGCAAGATTTTTCAGAAAAGAAATCTCCAAGTTATTGGCACACAATCACTTGTCAATATGATCTGTCTGATTGTGGTGCCTTTACAAGGCACTGTCTTTGGGTGGGTTCCTCACCCCAGGCTAAAGCCAGGGGTTAAGCATGGTTAAGCGCCTACGGCGCAAAGCATTATGCCGATCCGGCTGATCTGACCGATCTGTCGGAGAAAACAACAGCCAAAATCACAAATCCGCATGCACTCTCATCCGTCAAAGCGGCAACCCTATAAAAAATTTTCGTGGCTGTTCGTGTGGTTCGTGGTTAAAAAAATGGTGGGCGTCAGCCCATGCCAAGCCTTTTCGTGCATTTCGTTGTTCAAAAAGAATTCAGCTACTGGGATATTACGCCAAGGGTGCGGGATTAATTCCGGTCGGGTTTACGGAGTTGCAGCGGGATGACGATCAGCAGAGCCAGCAGGAAAAGGAGCACGGCTACGGCGGAGCCGTAGCCATAGCGTCCTTGGTTTTCATCGAAGGCCAAGCGATAGACGTAGGTGGCCAGCACTTCTCGCGAAGTCTCCGGCAGTCCACTGCCCATCAGGTAAACCAGATCGAAATACTTCAAGGATCCGATGATGGAAAGGGTTGCCGAAACCGCAAGGGTTGGTTTCAGGCAAGGCAGAATAATCCGTCGGCAAATTTGCAGTTCGGAGGCGCCATCGAGGCGTGCCGCTTCAGAAAGTTCTTCGGGGATCGTGCTTAATCCGGCCATGAAGAGGACGGTATGGAAACCGATGTATTGCCAGCAGATCGTGACAAAAATCCACAGCAGAGACGTGCCTGGGGTGGCCAGCCAGGCATAGGTGAAGTCGGGCTTGAACAGACGGACAAGCGCGGTGCAGACCCCGTTTTGCGGTTCGTACAGATATTGCCAGAGAACTGCAATGGCGGCAGTCGGTATAATCATCGGAGTGAAGAAGGCGGTGCGGAAAAAGGATCGTCCCCAGGTTGGATAGTGAAGCAACAGGGCAATCCCCAGCGAAATCGGAAGCTGCACTAGCAATGAACCGACCAGCAGCAGGATATTATTGCGCAGAGCCAGCCAGAAAACCGGATCGGAAAGTAGGTTCCGGAAGTTTTGCAAACCGCAAAATTCCGGTTCCAGCAGTGGGCTGCTCCAATACAAAAAGCTGTTTTGGATGGATTTGGCTACCGGCGCCAGCACAAAAACCGTATACAGCAGCAGTGCAGGTGCCAGAAAAAAGCACAAATCCTTTATCCGGAAAGTGTTCTTCCGGATCGATAGGGAACCGGTTTTCATAGTTTTGAGATCAAGCCTGGCCGGAAAGGTCGGCTTCTGCTTTTATTTTTCGACGGGGATTTTCAGATTGAGCTGATGTTGGGGCAGTTCCCCCCAGCTGTCGCTGAAAGCCAGGGCGGCAAAGCAGCGATCCACTTTAAGACCTGCATCTGGCTGGAAAGTGCGGCTGAATATCTGTGTTGCACCAGGGGCGATAGCACCAAAATAGAACAGCTTTCCATTCAACCAAGGCTCCCTTGAAAAAGTTCGTCCAATCAGGCAACTAGTGTCGCGGGCACCTTGGTTGCTGACTTTGATGATCATGGTGAAGGGTTTGCCTGGCTCGATTTCTGGAGTATTGAGAAAATATTCGACTTTGAGCTTTTGCCGTTCGGGTTCAGTCATGCGCTGATAAAAATCAAGGTTGAAAGCAACGAGGATATCATTTGTAGTATCTTCATCGAGGTTTTTTTCATCGGTTTTTGCGCGGCGCGGCATGGTGCGGAAGAGCGTCAGCTTCCGGGTGCCCAGCATGACATGTTCGATTTCCAGATCGAGTTGACGTGTGTTTAAATTGTCGAAAAACTCCAGTATATCGAGACCGGACTGCGTATCGGCGAAGATGTTTCCTTCCGCGTCGGTCTGCATCGCTTTGCCATTGATCAGGAAGGTTTCATTGACAAAGGGTCCAGCTTCCTTGATTTCGGTGCGGACACTGCTTTCCCCTTCCCAGAATTCGCCTGGCAGCAGACGGTACTGGGAAGAACCGGTGGTTTTTGGGGCATTGCTGTCTCCTTCCGTAACGATTCGCTCGAGGGCTTCATAGATGCGGGTTTCGTGGTAGGTGAAATGCATCTGGCGTTTGAAGTGCAAACATGGAAAGGAGGTAGTGACCGTTTTCAGGGCACAATCATACTGCTCACGCGTTTCCGTCTTGCGAATCTCTGTGCGTAAAAAATTCCCACGGCATTTTTCCTGTGCTGCAAGAGGATGCAGCAGCATGAACGCCAGCAAAACCAGAATGATCTTGAAATGCAAGTTTGACATCATCGCTTCTTTCTTCAAATCTACACGGACAGGACACATACGGGAGACCGGTTGAATTTACTGCGTGTCAAGCAATTCTGCTTGCAGTCGTTGCAGTCGCAATTGCCGTCCTGTGCGCAGTGGAGTGATCACCAGAAATCCCAGCTGTGGATAGGCTGCATTCTTCAATTCCCCGGAGAGTCCGCTTTCCTGTGAGGTGCTGAGGACTCTCTGTGGGTCCCAGACGGTGTACAGGCTGATCCCGAATCGTTTCTGTGCCTCGAGTTCCTCCCATTCCGGCGACCATTTGCTGCGGCACCATACGGCAATTTGCGGTATCAGCTTTGCCCGTTCTGCCCAGGCGAGTTCCTTGCGTTCCGGCAGGCTGTAGGGAAAACCTTCAAATTTGCTCAGGCCCTGGCAGAATATTTCTGCCTGATCAATGCTGAGATTGCCCTGTGGCGGGGTCTGTTTAAGCGCCGCACCGGATAGTTGCTGCTCATTCTGCTGGAATGCCGAAATAGCTTGGTAGACCGCCTCTGAAATTGGAATTTCGCTGATGTAGAAAGCCTGGTTGCCGCGTCCGAGAAGCAGCATTTTCAAGCCGCAATTGCTGATGAATGAGCGTGGCGGCGGGATGCTGGCAAGGTATCTCTGCAATTCACGCAGCTTGTTTTTCAGAACTTCCTGCATCGTCTCTTGTTCCGTGCCGATCTCCTTTAATTTCTGCCGGTAGTGGTTGATATAGGTTACTTCCTGCGGCAGCAAACTGCGGTTTTCGCCCATCAGGTTAATCAGCCCGATCAGTTCAACCTGACGGGCACGTGCATTGTGAATCGCGGTGTCCAGCAGGCGGAAATTCTTGCCGAGGCGGAGGCATTCCTTCGTCTGGGCGTC
>JAPXLT010000349.1:709-4427 GCA_033809415.1 Lentisphaeria bacterium | reverse complement strand
GTATTTCAGCGCAAAGGGGGTTTTGCGGGCAAGGTCTTCGGAGGTCAGGTCCTGTGCGCTGTCACGGCTGATCGAGATATCCGGATAGCGATCCATGACTGCCCGGGCTTCGGCAATTTCGGCTTCGCTGAGTTGACGTACCCCGGCAGTGACCGTGTCATGGCAGGTGCGGATTCTTTCAAAGGAGACCGGTTCGAGGTCTTTCAGGGCTTTTGCGATGGTTTCGGCGTAGCCGTTGCCAATGCGCTCTGCTTCGGCATAGCAGGTCTGATTGGCTTTGCTGTTGACGTCAAAGTGGTTGATATTCCCTTGACAGCCGATCAACGGCAGAAGCATGGCACCGGGCGCCAACTTTGCCTCGATGTTGCGCCGCAGGAATCCCGGCCAGTCACTCGAGACTCCACAGCCGCCAACGGTATCGGTATGATTGACAATGCTGGGAACCACGACGAAAGGGCACCCGTCTTTCTGAATGACCAGCATCGGAATTTCGGGGTCGATCTCTCCTTCCGGGCGGACGATATCGGGGTTCCCTTTGCCGGGATTGGTCACAACCGTGCCGTCTTTCATCCAGTAGCGCCGGTTGAAAATGAAGCGGGAGTCGCGGGTGAGCGTGCCCCACAACGTGCCTTCCTGCATATTGGCCAAAGCCTGCTTCAATGCCTCGAGCGTCTGCTTTGCCGCCAACGGATAATATTCCTTCGAAGAACCCGGATTGCTCAAGCGGACTTCCGGTGCCGTATGCGAATGAGTTGCGCATATGATCATATTGTCCGGCGTGAAAATCTGTCCGAATTCCTGCTGAATGGCCTCGAGGATGAAGTCGTACATGGTTGTTGGAATCGTTATCAGATCATATTGGATCAGGGCAACCCGCTGACCGCCTTTTTCCATGACTAGAACGCGCACTTCCAGATCATCCAGAATGCGATCCCACATCCGGACGTTGAAGTAACCGGCCAGCGATACCGGCATGTCTGGATTCGTGCAGGCACGCCCAATACCAAAAGTGATTTGCGAATTCTTCATCGGTAAACTCCTCTTTGCCATATAAAGTGAAAAACGGCGGTTTTTTTGAACAACGAAAAGCGCGAAAAGACCCGAAAAAGTCTGTCACTCGCTTTTACTTGACGCATTACCCCGATGTGGGGTCGGATGGGTAAATCTGCTGATTGCGCAGCGATTCCACTAACGAGGCGATTTTTTTCAGGGTCAAGGGTTTCAAGATCACGCCTGCAAAATTCTGCATACAGAAATTCTGATGGTTTTCGATGTCGGCAGTGACTGCAATGATTGGAATGTCCTGGTGGCGGTCATTTTCCTTGACTGCCGCCGCAAATTCGACACCAGTCATTTGCGGCATCCAGATATCCGTAAGGATCAGATCGAAACTATCCTGTTCCAGGGCCTCCAGCGCCTGTGCCGCCGAGGTCACCGCAGTCGTCCGCACATGGCATTTGTTCAACATGGCCGAAAGTACTTTCAGATTCATTGGCACGTCATCAATAATCAGGAAAGACAGGTCGTGTTTGTCCGGGATGACAACGGAAATTTCCGGCGGCTGATAGGCTTCCTCTTGCTCGATGCTGTAGGCGACATTCGGAATGCTGACAGTGAAGCGGGAACCAACTCCAAGCGTGCTTGCAACCGATATGTCACCCCCCATTTTTTTCACCAGACGGCTGGAAATAGACAGTCCCAAACCGGTTCCGGGAGGCAATCCCTCGTTGTAGCGGGAAGTGGCAAATTGAACGAAAGGCGTGAAGAGCTTTTCCTGATTCTCGGGTGATATGCCCGGCTCTGTGTCGCTGACGCTGAATTCGAGGGTTCCTGCACTTTCATTGTCGCGGGTGAAATGTGCCTCGAGGGTGATGCTGCCACGTTCTGTGAATTTGACGGCATTGCCCATTAGATTCAATAGTACCTGCCGCAGACGAAGCTGATCCACAAAAAGATATGGCATTGACGATAATTGCTGCTTGATGGAAAGCCCTTTCTGCTCACTAGGCAGCTGGAACAGAGAACAAATCTCCTTGCAGAGGGCCGTGAAATCCGTTTTAGCCACTACAATCTGCATCTGACTCGCCTCGATTTTGGAAAGGTCCAGAATGTCATTGATCAGCTGCAGCAAGGCATTGCCTGCGCAATGGATCGATTGCAGGTATTCTTTCTGCTCGCGATCATCCAATTGCTTCTTCTGTAGAAGTTCACTGTAACCGATGACGACATTTAAGGGAGTGCGGATTTCATGACTCATCGTGGCCAGGAAAAAGCTCTTTGTGCGGTCTGCCTCGAGGGCTGCCTTCATGGCCATTTCCTGCTGCCGCATTCCTTCATTGATATCAGTAATATTGACTGCACACTCGACGATGTTGATCAGTTTGCCGTCAACGTCGATGACGGGTTCGGCAGTCACCAGGAAATCAAAATGATTGACACGGGTTTCGCGTGAAGCAGGCTTACCCGTCAGGATTACCTGATTCAATGGGCGCAGGGAAGGCGGGACGCTTTCGTCAAAAAGCACGTTTTCAGCCTGCTCGAGCGCCAGAATTTCCTGTATCCCGAAATACCGGCTTACGGCTGTATTAACCCGGAGCAGTGTTCCATCGGCATCGTATAGCCAGATGGGAATCTGGATATTGTTTAAGATCAGCTTCTTTTCCAGGTCTGTCTGACAGAGGGCGGCATGCTGCTTGTTCTGGATATGAGCCAGGGCAATGATCTTGCAGCTCGAGCGGACGATGTTTTCGTCAATTTCCGAAAAAACCTTCTGTTCTCTCAGGAAGGCAATGGTCAGGACTCTCCATAGGACGCCTTGCACCATGATCGGTGCGGCGATCAGGGATTTGACGGCGGTTTTTTGGGGGATATCCGGGAAGGGCGCCTGGGTGCAGTCTGGTATGCTCAGCAGCAAATCCTGCTCAAAGCGATCCTGTACATATGGGTAAAATGCGTGGATGGGCTTGGCTTCCTGGTTCCATGTTTCTTGCAATTCCGCCGCTGTCCAGCAGTGATCCAGCTTGAAGATGCGGGTTTCATTGTCAAAATGTCCGATCGATATGCGGTCACAGCCAAATTGCTGTGTCAATGCCGAAAAGATACGCTCGATATTGTGGTTGAAATCTGCTTCCACTACAATCTGGCTGAGGCAGTTGTTAAGAAGTCGTTCGCTTTCAACATAATTGTTCAACTGCGCAATCAGTTTTTTCTGTTCGAGTTCAAGTTGTTCTCGTTTTTCGCGTTGCTGGTACTGTTCGGTGACATCCCGGAAGACCAGGACGGTGCCGGTAACATTGCCCTTGTCGTCGAAAATGGGTGCGGCGCTGTCGGCAATGTGATGGCGTTCACCATTGCGCGAGATCAAATCCGTATGGGCGGCCAGTTCGACGATTTTGCGGGTGTGCAGCACCTCATCGACCGGCGATGGAATCGGCTTGTCATCCTTGTGACTGATGATATTAAAGATTTCCTGCAAGGGTTTTCCCAGACTGTCCTCCTCGCGCCATCCGGTCAGCGAAGAGGCCACATTATTCATGATGGTAATTTTTCCGTTGTGGTCGGTTACGATTACCGCATCCCCGATAGATTTGAGGGTTTGCAGAAAACGTTCAGCGTTGTCCTGGGCTTCCCGGCGGGATTGCTGCAGCTCGGTGGTATTCTGGGAAACCCAGATGACGGCTTCGCGCTTGAATAGATGAGTGGGCAGCTTGCTGAAAGA
>JAPXLT010000349.1:0-699 GCA_033809415.1 Lentisphaeria bacterium | reverse complement strand
AAAGTTGAAGCTGGTGGGCTGACCAGTATGGATGGTTTCCCGGATCGTGCGCATCAGCATGTCAAGATCGATGTCGTGCAGATCATTGATATGCTGGATATCGTATTTTCGTTTGTCAAGCAGCTCACGGTTCCCTAGTCCGCTGAGAAGGATGTTTCCATCCGCATCGGCAACGAAGTACCGTACTGGCAGATGCGTGGAAATGACGTCATAACGCCGCATGCTTTGCCGCCGCCGTGATAGGATGAGGATGCCGGCGACGATAAACAGCAGGGACAGTGTCAGAATGCAGCCGAACCGCGTGATGGCTTGTTGGCGGGCGGCCCAAGGACTGGGCGGTTGGTTGCGGAGAAGGGCGTTTCCCGGTATTCTTGCAGGTGTAATATTATGTTTTTTGAGCTGTGGCCAATTTAGAATAATCTGGTTTTGAATCCGTTCGGGTGGCACCAGAGAAAGATGTCCGCCCTGGAACAGCGAACACAGAATATTGGCGGTTCTGCGACCGGTTTCCTCTTCGCTGGCGATAAAGCCGCCGACGACGTTATAGGAGAGCAGGGCTTCACGCATAACCATCACTGGAACGGTACTCGAACTACAGATTTCGGAAAAAAAGTCTGCTGGAACTGGGGAGGCACTTTCGGGCTGGCTGCTCCATCCGTAATAGAGCACAACGGAATGTTGGTCCAGGTCGGCAAGGTA
>JAPXLT010000348.1:0-4432 GCA_033809415.1 Lentisphaeria bacterium | reverse complement strand
GCCCCCCCCGTACCCGTTCCCAACGCACTTCGCACCACGCACTACGCACCCCATTCCCTTGAACCCTGTACTACAGAGGCATTACAGGACAAGGATAAAGTTCCTGAAAAAAACACTTGCTGGCTTGACATGCCCGGAAAATAAGCTATAATATTTATCAATGTTACATAAGATTGCGAGGTGGGCATGATCAAGCTTCCCAAATATCAGCGCATTTACCATTTGCTGCGGCAGCGTATTTTGAGTGGTTTTTATGCGAGCGGGAAGTTTCCATCGCTGGATGCATTGACACAGGAATTTGGTGTCAGCTTAGGGACGATTAACCGTGCGGTGAAGCAATTAGAAGCGGAAGCGCTTGTGAATTGCCAGAGTGGGCGTGGCGGCACTCAGGTCAATAAGGTTTTTCTGGAGCGCGAGAAAGAATTATTCGGCGAGCGCATCAATCCTTGGCAGGACATACGTTTTTTTGAGGAGCGTAAAGTCACCTTGCGTTTTCAAGTGACCGTGAACACCGCGCTCGATCACGATTTATTTGCTGCAATTCTGGCCGGTTTCCAGAGTCAGTATCCGTGGATAGACCTGAAATTACAAGACTCCCGGACATTGCAGGATTGTGAGTATAAAGCGGATCAGTATGATCTTTGCTTGCTGAGTTCGAGTGAATTAAGCCGTTACATTTGTCATGGTGCAGTTCTGAATCTCTCAGCCTGCTGGCAGGCTTTTGGCTGCCCTGAGTTAAGCATTCCTAGTTATCACGATCTGCTGGGTTCTGCTGCTGATTATGTCGTGCCGGTTAGCTTCAACACGCCGCTTTTTTATTACAACCCCGATTTATTGCCACAGGTGCCTACTACTCTGGAAGAATTTTCAAAGCAGGTGTTGGCTTTGCAAAAAAGCGGCTGTTTTTTCAGCTCCGTACTGGGCCTGCTGTCGCTTTTGCATTGTTATATCGGCTTGGTTCCTGATAAAATTCATGCGAAACAAAGTAGGGACTTGCTTGCGGAAGCCTTGCAATTTTGGAAATGCTGCTATTATCTGCCGACTTCCTGGAACAATTTTGACCCCTTGGAGAGCAGCCAGGCCTTTGCAGAGGGGAAAACGGCATTTTTTCTCAGTTATTATCTGAATACAAGTCGGCGCAAGCATAAGAAAATCAACTGGCAGGCTGCGGGAATGCCGGGTCGGCAGTCGGCTTTGCTGGTCATGGAACTCTGCGCCGTCAGCAGCAAAACCCGTCATCCCAAGGAAGCATGGCGCCTCGCACGATACCTGCTTTCCAAGGAAGTACAGGATTTATTCTGCCGCAAACTTCACGCCCCGCCGGCGCTCGAGGACAGTTTTCAGGGTGCTTTCCGTGAATATTCTGCTGCGGAATATGCGGCACTGCAGAATATTCGTCGGAACATGGAATTAGACCGGATCAGCACTTTCAGCAAAAGTGCCGCATATATGCAGGTTCATAACAAGTTGAAAGCCTACTTCCAGCAACAACTCAACCTCGATGAAATAATCGATCACCTGCAAAGCAATCTGACAGAACTTTTCAAGCTGGACCGCATTTTTGACTCATAAAAAGATTTTTTAACCACGAACCACACGAAAAGGCTTGGCGTGGACTGCCGCCCACAACCTATTCAAACGGCAAAATGAGTGTTTTTAATGGACAGGGACACAAATGGACATCATGGACGCGATGGACTTGACGTTTAATGGACGAATGGACAGGCACAAAAAAATGTCACCTGCTGTACGTGTCCATTCCTGTCCATTGTCCATTGTCCATTCAGCAGTCCGTTCTTGTCCATTCCGTCCATCGTGTCCATTCTTGTCCCTGTCCCTCGTCCATAACTTCAGGAGTGCCCATGAAATCCTTTCTTGCCACCGTTTTTGCTCTGACACAATTGACTGTGGTCGCTTTCGCACAAACACCCCTTGACATGGAAAACGAGATTTGGAAATTGCGCATCGAGCCTGCTGAAGGTGGGCGCATCAGCAGCATGCTTGCCAAGCCTTCCGGGGAGGAGCATGTAGTCAGCTGGCAAGAGGGCAAGGGCGCCAAGCGAGCCAAGCCGAGCGTTTGCTTCAGCGGCGGCATCCTGGGAGGACATCAATGCGGCTCCTATGTCGATGAACAGCTCGAGGCGGATTATGAAGTGCTGAAGGCCGATAAGCAGCACGTACAGTTGCGCTGGCAAAATCCCTATGACCTGTTTTCCGGACTCGAGGAAACGCGGGACTTCCAACTCGATGGCAATACTCTGAAAGTACGCATTCATTTGCGCAATAAGGCCAGCGAAAAGAGGGTCATTTATTACCGTATACAAGACTTTATCGGTTTGGGAAGGCTGCTTGGGCAGGACAGTGTTTATCTCTATGAATTGCCGGAAGGCATGCAGGCGCGGCTTTTCAACGATCTGGCGCAGCGCGGTTCGCAAACCATTCCACTGATGAATCTGGTTTCTCCGAGTTATGCGATCTGCAACCTGGATAGGGATGCCGGCGTACAAGTTCAGGCGGATGGTGCGCCTTTGAAAGCGCTGATGCTCTGGATTTCCGCCGCGAACTCGCGTACCGTCGAATTCTTCTTCGCACCTGCCGAACTCGCACCCGGCGAAGAATGGCAGGCCAATATCCAATACCGCTATTTTCAGCCATCAAAAGAAAGCGGCCCATTGCATACGGACGCCATTCAGACCTGTCTTGCCATCGAACGTGCGCCGCATTGCTACTATCAGGTGATGCAGCCAGAATTCAAGATAGCCCGCGATGGTCTGCAAATATTTCCGCTGCATGCCTCCGATCCTGCTCCGACGCAACCGGATTTGGATCAGCTCAAGACCTTGCAGTCATTGCAGCTTTTCGGAACGCCTGGCGAGACTGTGACCTTGGCCTTTACAGTGCAGAGTTCTGAAAAGCTGGCGGAGCAACATATACAGTTTGGTGAATTTCGTTCCGCTTCCGGGCAGCAACTTGCAGTTAACATTGATCCGTACTATGTTTCGGAAGGCTATATGGTGCGAGACTTTGCCTATGTGCAAAAATTGCCCTATGAAATCTGCAATGTGAAAAGCCAGCTGCCGGCTTTGCCGGCCATCACGCCTTTTGTGTTGCAGCCCGGAGAGATCATCACGGTGCGCAGCTATCTGGACATCAGTCCTTCGGCTCAACCTGGCCTCTACCATGGGTTCTGTCAGGTCGGCAAACAGCAGTTTACCATCGAACTGCAAGTCTATCCTTTTGCTTTGCAGCTTCCCGAAGATAAAGGCTATGGAGCTTTTTTGCGCTATATGCTGGAGGGCGACAAACATGGCATGGCAAAGGAATGGGGCCTGAGCCGGGAAGCATTCCGCGAAGCATTGCTGGAAATAACCCGCCTGCAATGGCGAAACTTGGTCATTTATCAGCATAATCGGGAAAATATTCTGTGGATTCTTGACGAACTGGTGGCTCTTGGCTGGCAGAATGCACGCTTCGTCCTGGTCGGTAATTCTGTAACGCATGCCGAACTGCAAGAACGCTATGGGCAATATAATTTCAGCTTTCTGCCTTGGGGCGTAGACGAGCCGATCAGCTATAATGCCATGAAGATATCTCTGAGAAAATACAAGGCTATCGAGCGCAGGGATTTTCCCAATATGAATTTCTCCGCCAATACACCGGCATCGCTGGCACTTATGGGCCTGCTGCCCAAAACGGAACCCACCCTGGCAGTTACCGGAAATGTCATGTACTTCGTTGAAACGACACGTCGGCTCGCACAGCAAAACCGGCGCTCCTTCTGGTATGCCGGATATCCCAACCAACATGTCGCCGGAAGGCTGGTGCGGGGACTCTATGTCTGGAAAGAGCCGGTTTCCGGCATGATGGACTGGGGCGCAGATACTGCGGCACGAAAACCAGGCTATGATTTTCATGGTTTTCTTGGTAAGCAGCTCGTGCGTACTCAACGCCTGGAAAACATGCGCCAGGGCACCTTGGATTTGTTTTATCTGCATACCTTGGAAAAGCAGCTTGAAAAAGCCGGCGCAAATCACCCCGCCGCCAATGAAGCGGAACGTTTCCTGGCTTCCCTGAAAACCCGTTTCCAGCTTGATTATACCGGCGAAGCTCGTCTGATGACGCATTCGGACCTGGACATGATTCGGCGGCAGGCCGCCGAATGGACGGCCCGGCTGTTGCAGCCATGATCCTCGAACCACTTTTTCATTCGGATGACATATTCACCTTACAATTGAGGAGACAGATGCCATGAAAAACACTTCCATCAGACCATTTGCTCGTGTGTTCTTCACTTTGATTGAGTTGCTGGTCGTGATCGCCATCATTGCCATTCTGGCCAGCATGCTGTTGCCGGCATTGGGAAAGGCCCGTGCCAATGCAAAATCCGTTAGCTGCGTCAATCAAATGCGCCAAATCAATTTCGCTTCCGTGC